>LSSG01000029.1 GCA_001595915.1 Thermoplasmatales archaeon SG8-52-3 | reverse complement strand
ACTATGGATTATCTTGATGAAAAACTTCTCATCAAGATCAATAAATTGCTTGTACCAAATTGTGTTACTCTTGCTGGTGTTGATTCCAGTGGTATTAAAACAAATAGGAAAGGAGCATGGGTACAGATCATTTTAAAAAGACCTGCGAGAAGACTTGATTTCAAGAAGATACATATTTTTGTTGATCTTGAATCTAAAAAGATACTTTATTCTCTTCTTACGAAAGGTAAAACCTATGATGCGCCTCATCTTAGGACGATATTAAAACAATGTAGTTGGGTTAAATTCGAAATTATTCTTGGTGATGGGGCATATGATAGCAGAGGATGCTTCAATGATATTGCTAAACATAAAGCAGTACCTGGGATACCTGTTAGAAAGAATGCTTCAAGGCTTTCCCTAGGTTCTCCTACTAGGAGAAAAGCAGTTATAGAACAGCATGAGGATTATAAAAAGTGGAAGTTAAAAGTAAATTATTCTATGAGGTGTGTTGTTGAATGTATTTTTTCAGGGGCTAAACGTATGTTAAAGAAAGGTTTAGACGGGTTGAGATGTGGTTGAGGACTATTTTGTGGAATGTTTTGATTTACCCGAGGTGAAAATAATTACACAAAGCACCTGAGTGTTATGCTTTATTTTTTTGTGTACCATCTCCTCCACATAATGAGTGGATTGTCTCAAAGGAACTATTAAAAGAAACTCTTGTATCAAATGGATGGGATAGTGGTAATTTTATAGATTATTCAGGCGAACTAGCAGACGATGAGCTTCTTGATGATGCATTTAATGAGTTAAAAATAGAGGAGGAGTATCAGGATACTGTATTAATTGTAATCGGAGCTCATGGTCGCCCTGGATCTTTCGATGATAAAGACAATGAAACAATCACTTATGAGATGCTAAATGGATATATTAATTCTCTAGATTCTATGGGAATAGCTATAATTATTGATTCCTGTTCTAGTGGGAGCGCTATTAATTATCTGCAATCAGATGGGCGAGCTATTGTAACAGCATGTGGGCCAGGTCAGTTTGATGATGCTGGGAAAGGAAGGGTTACGGAATATATGGCTTATGGTTTAGATGTTTTCGGAGATTATCGTAGAGGTACTCCAGATTATTGGAATGGTGATGGTGTTGTTACTATAAATGAAGCATTTGAATTTGTTAACGCTTCTGAAGAGGATTATGACTCATGGGGTTCTGGAGGTTATCATTCTATCCCTGAGTTTTGGGATGGGTATCCAACAGAATCATATAATGAATTAGCGGATTTGAATATGACATTTCAAAGCTGGTCAGATGGTCGTGTTGTTGAGTATCCAAAAAGAGTTATGAAATGGACTGATATTAAAACAGTTGGTAGAGTTAAAGAAGAGGGTGCTGGAACAGAAATTGTTCAAAAAGCGGCTCAGAACTTCTTAACAAGAGGATATTCTCATATAACAAAATTACGGATTAATATGGGTATATGGCATGAAAATTATAAACCTGATCTTGATTTAATTATCTCAGTAAATGAAAGTGAAAATGGACCTGAAGGGGATGAAGTTGGGAAAATTATAGTACCACCATCTGGATGGTCCTATCTAGGAAAAGGTAATTTTAAAACATTTGATTTTGTAAATGATTTAGATACACCTAACGATTCATATTTTTTTGTTTGTGATACAGAATTAGGTTTTGAGGATAGCTTCCATAAAAGATATAAAACTGCTTTTTCCTTGGAATGTTACGAGGATGAAGATTATTGTTTTTGGCATTATTCTAAACCAGAGTATGGAGAACCAGATTATTGGGAAACCTATACATCATATGATATACCATTTGTTACATATGGAAAAAGAGGAAACGAACCTCCATACATCCCATTAAGACCCAGTGGACCTTCTTTTACACTCAGTGGATCGGAGGAAAGTTACTCAATTAAAATTGAAGATGTGGATGATAATTCAATTAAATATATGATAGATTGGGGAGATGATACTCCTGTGGATTGGTCTCAGGATTGGTATAATTCTGGGACAGAGTTGGAAATTAGTCATACATGGGAGGAAGAAAGAACATATTTTATAAGGGTGAAAACAAAGGATAGCCTTGCCGAGAGTGGTTGGTCAGATGTTTTACTTGTTAATGTTCGTGATAATACTTGTCCAGATGCACCAACAATAGATGGTCCAACTACTGGAGGAGCAGGAGAAAAAATGGATTATAACTTTGTTACCAATGATCCAGAAGATGATGATGTCTATTATTATATAGATTGGGATGATGGTTTAATTGAGGACTGGATTGGTCCTTATGAATCAGGGGAAGAAATAATAGTATCTCACACATGGGGTGGCAAGGGAACCTATCTGATAAAAGCAAAAGCAAAAGACATCTTTGGTTATGAGAGTGATTGGTCTGAATTTGAAGTTAATTTACCCAGAAACCATGGTCATGGTGTGATTCAGGGAACACAGATTACTATGGCTCCAGGTAATCCAGTAATCACAAAACCAGTTGAGAATATTCAAATCGGGGAGCTTATATTATCATATGATCCAATTTTACAAATGTTAACAGTTGCAGAAGTAATTGAGGTATGTGTATATACTGAGAATCTACCAGAACGTTTAATTTTCAATGGTAACATAGAAGTTACATCTGAACATAATATGTACATAAATCAAATGGAATGGATGGAAGCTAATGATACATATATTGGGGATTTTATGTTGGAAAATATACCTGGTACCTCAGGGACACAACCGATGCTTATTATATCAAAAGAATCATCAACTGGCCCAGTCGTTCCAATCTATGACTTAGTAATTCAACCAATTCAGGGTGAAGCATTTGGATATTGGGCTAATGGTATACTAGTTGGGGGTTATGATTAAACATTAACCCTTTTCTCTCTTTTTTAAAATCATTTAAAACTAATTTTATTCTTTCTACTTAAAGTCCTATTTTATAAGATTTAATAACAAGTTTAGTATTGGAAATCGTTCTGATAAACTTTGAAACAAAGAATTAAAGGATGTACTTATTCTTGGATTATATGTTGATGAGGATTTTGGCCATTGATTAATCAAAGGACAACTATCCAAATTATTTCCACCATTTATTTCATATGGTGTATCCCAAATACCCCTAAACGGTTTCTTCTTAGCATCTGGGTACTTTTCTTCATAATCAGACCAATAATTACCATATTTACCATCATTCCAAGAGTTATTACACTCATCATAAGCGTTTTGTGTGTTGTTAATGAGGTTATTATAACAAATCAAGCTATCATTGGAATAACCATAAAGACTGGATACTATAATATAAAAACCGTAATTATTTTCAACGATATTATTACCAGAAATAATATTATTAGGGGTAAATCCCAAAAGATTAGTACCTGACAAATAGATGCCATATGTATTTCTTGTCAGATTATTCGATTCAATAAAATTTTTAGATGAATAAATTGCTAACCTTATACCTCTGTCAGTATAGGATACATTATTGAACCTTACAATATTGTTATACCTGCAATCAACTAAACAAATTCCATGGCTAGGAAGAAATTCAATTAAATTTCCTATTATTTCATTTCCCTGAGAAAAAAAAATTACTATTCCACTACCGTTATTTGATTTTATTTCATTATCTATTATCAAATTAAAATCGGAATGTTTGGTAATCTGGATACTATTTGCTTCATCATCACATGGATTATTATAAATCCTGTTTTTATTTACAACATTATAATTTGATTTTGTTCCAAAACCAATTCCAATAGTAAATATTAATCCTGTTATTTTATTATTTATAATAAGATTATCAGATGATTCAATAAGAGAGATGCCATCACATGCATAAGGCCAATTGTCAGATGCTGTTAAGGTATTGTTTTGTATTGTATTGTTATTAGATTCATCTTTTAGGTTTATATGATGGAATTTGTTATTTTTCAAAGTATTATTTTCTATTAGATTGTAATGTGAACTGGACAATCTAATTCCTTTGCATTTATTTTCCATAATATTATTATTTCTAATAGTATTCCAATCAGAGAATATATTTATCCCAGCATCAGATAAATCTTGTATACAATTTGTAACAGTAAATCCCTCAACATAAACATGATCTGCAGATATTACTATCACACTGTCAGTCACTTTGCCATCAATGATTGTTGAATTTCTATCTTCTCCAAAAAGGTTAATAGATTTATCCACAATTAGATTTTCATAATAAGGTGATGAATCATTAAAGACAAAGATTGTGTCGCCGTTTGTTGCATTGTCTATTGCATCCTGAATCTTACTGTAGTTTCCAAATCCATCACCACCAACATATAATAAATTACCATCAAAGGACACATTAGGTGGCATTTTTATTATAGTACTTGAAACCCCTGTAAAACTGGATAATAATAGTAGGATAACCATTATTGGGATGATATATTTATTCACTTTGCAGACTCCTTCCCCAATTGTTATATATATCTATACATGACAAAGTATATAAACAATATCCTCTGAAATTGGTTATTCTAAGTATAACAACAAGTTTTAAATAACCTATAAAACTTGGTTGATTCTGTCTTTAATTTGTTTAACCAACACTTCAATCCAATTACAATCTTCTTTTGAGTTCCATAACTTTTTACATTTATCTTTTGTACAATCTGAATGATTCACAACTCGTGCATTTTTCCAAAATAAAGACTTTAGAACTTATGTGAATCTGGCAAATTTTTTTTATACAATGATTCATAAATTCTTTACAATCAAATTATTTCCTTTTTTTGTGTATGTTTTTATAAACTTACTGAGCTACTGTTAGTTATCCTTTAAATATAGATTCTTCAACTTTTTCAAAAAAATTTTCAAAATTTAAAATATATTCCTTTCCAATAAGTAGGGCAGCTACTTCTTCTGTAATATTTTTCTCTTTTGCTAAATCATCTATTTTTTTAGTGATTTTGGATTTATCAAGATTTGACTTTTCAATTAATATTTTTATCATTTCTTCTAAAATGGTTTCTTTTATTTCTTCTTTTTTTTCAGCTTTTTTTATTTCAAAAACTCTTTTTGATGGAGAAAAACCAATTGGTATTGTCGTATTTTCATAGTCAAAATTAGGTTTTAGTAAATCTCCTTTCTTTTCGATCAAATTTTCTTCTAAGGCAAGAGTTATAAAAGATTTGGCATCATCAGGTGTAAACCAATTAAGTTCCATTGAAAGAGCCAGATAAAGTTCAGAAAACTTAAGATGTTCTTTTCCGCTTCTTTTGAATAAAAAGGATATTATTATCTCCTTTTCAGAGTCCATTTTTAAACTCCTTATATTTATCAAAGTCAACAAGTATTCCCTTGACTCCAAATCCCTTCCAAAATGATAGATTTTTTATATTTGATTCATAAGTAAAGATTGTATTTATCTTACAAATTGTTTTGAAATAATCGCTATTTTGAAAGGAAGATTCAATTTCTTTTCTTGAATAAAAATTAACAAGACCATCTAATTGTTTATTTTTCATGTCTATAAAACCATTTTTTAACATATAATCAAATTCAATATTTGTGTAAATTTCATTTTCTGTTATGTCTTTTATATCAGAAATTTTGATATCTGGCCACTGTGTTTTTCTTAATGTAATTGCCTGTGCTCCTGCCATAACTGCATCGACAACATCTCCAAGATTCTTTGGGCTAAAATCAAACCATATATCATATGAGGAAGCCATTCTTTGAACTGTGCAGAAATTTGGTTTATCCTTATCAATTCCATCAAAATCTAAGATGTAGACTTTCTCATCTTCATCAATTTCATTTGAAATATCTTTCAAAAATGATTTTGGATAATCTAAAATTTTTCTTTTTTTCAGTTTTATTAGAGGAATAATCTCCATAGACCTAAAAAGAACTGACAGTAATAAAGGTTTTTCAAAATAAAAAAAGAAGAAAATAGATTAGGTAACTATCTGCCTAATCTTTTTTCGGCTTCTGCTATTGTTAATCTTGTTTTAATTACTGTATCTGGATTTAAAGATATACTGTCAATACCACATTCTACCAAAAACTCTGCAAATTCTGGAAAGTCAGATGGCGCTTGTCCACATATACCGACCTTTCTTCTCGGCTCATGTTTATGGGCAGTATCAATAACTGAAGCTACAAGTCTTTTTACTGTTTCATTTCTTTCATCAAAAATATGGGCGACCAAGTCAGAATCTCTATCTAGACCAAGTGATAGTTGTGTAAGATCATTTGAACCTATACTGAAACCATCAAATATATCGGCAAACTGATCAGCAACAATTACGTTTGAAGGTATCTCACACATTACATAAATCTCAAGGCCATTTTCACCCTGCTTAAGACCATATTCTTTCATTATTTCAATTACCTTTCTGCC
>LSSG01000028.1 GCA_001595915.1 Thermoplasmatales archaeon SG8-52-3 | reverse complement strand
AATCGTTATAGTCGTGCGAATCTTTGTCATATAGCTAAAAAGTATATACTTTTCCCATAAATGCTTTCTGCCAAATAGCTGGGGTAGTTAGGGTATTTTACAACTCTTTATACTAATTTTAATATCCTTTTATTCTCTAAATAAGTAAAATTTTGCCTCGCTACCCCTACTACCGAATGTTTAAATATCCAATACCTGATTATTTTACTAGAGGGAGGTAAAGTTGCTATTTAAGAAAATCCTCGTAATAGGGATAATAATCATTTTTCTTGGAATAAGCATTAATCCAATTCAAGTAAGTTCAACAAATATAATAAATAACAATGAAAAACCTGGAGAAATTTTCTTCGGATTGAAAAGTCATATTGGTATTACATGGGATGAAAACGAATCCCTTGAACCACTTATGCCAAACGAGGGGGGGCGTGCAATACAATTAAACATTTCTTATTGGGTTACCTGGTGTATATTCGGTCAAATCACAAATTATTTATTAAAGAATGGTGTAGTCGACATATATATTGAAATTATTGATATGCCTGAATTCTGCAAGGCATCTTTTTCTACAAATGTAACACGTTTAGCTTTTCCTGATAAGCAATATTTAAAAGAGTCAAATATTAACCATATTTTTGTAACTATAGATGAAAAAGCACCAGCTTTTAAGAGGTTTAATATAACAATTCAAGCAACAATGGACCGACAAGTGAAGGGTCCATTAAGATTCATTACATTCCTAAGCCCCGCAAAAATAACTGTAAATCTTACATTAATTCCTGATTATTGGGGACTTGTTTCATTTAAGCTACCTGAAGGAAATATTATTGAAACACCACCATTAATTGAAAAACAATTACCCATTATTGCATATAATTTAGGTAATGGAATAACCTATATTAAAAGCGAAATTTTTTTAATTCCACCAGATTTTATCATTTATTTAGACCCTGAAAACTTGATATTAGATGTTGGAGAAAATAAGACTATGTACTTGAAGATTTTAGCACCAAGTAACTTTTCTGGAATAGAAACAATTTATACTAAGTTTACACCTCATTTTTTAGGAAGACCTGACTTACAAGGTCCAATAGAAATAATTTATTTTAACTTTCATTATTTTCCTTATTTTAAACACCCTCTTACATTGGACCAGCTGAACTAATAGTAATCCCCAGACCCCTTAGCCCCGTTTGTTTCTCAACATGTTTTAGGCAATCCTAACAAAAGTCATATATGGGTCAAGAAACTTATTTTATTATATGATAAAAATAGCGAAAAGTGAGGACTTGTTCCTGTTACTAATATTCCTCATAATACTCCTTGTAATAACAGGTGTTGTCTCTTCTGTCCCATTGCTGACTGAAAAATTTCCGGAGATGTTTTACACGAATTGGTGCTTTAAGAAATTTTCTTGATAATGTTTTTTGGGCAAAAATAGTAGTAAGAGTCTTATGATTATTAAAATAATCTAGGTATTCTATAATTGCTTGTTTTGCTTCGTTTGAATAAAAGGATATCCTACTCTTTTTATTTTTTGTTGTATGGTTACTCTTTGGGTCATGTCGTATTATAACCTTATTCTCATCTAAAATAATATCCTCCTGTGATAATTTGTAAAGTTCTTCAGCCCGCATTCCACTCGTACAACCTAGAAGTATGACCGCTTTTAAGCGAATTAGACTTTCATCTTCTTTGAAATACTCGAGAGTTTCATTTATTTTATCTGTTGTTAATCTTATTGGTTCATAATATGGGTCAGCTGGTAAATTAATTTCATCAGCCCAATCGATTTTCAAGAATTTTAAAAAACGTCTTAGTTGAAACATTTGTCTTTTATAATATCCAACAGAATTATTCCTTTGTAACTCTTTAAAATACTCAATACTTTTATGTTTGTTTATGGCTGAAAGTATATACTTTTTGTAGTTTTTTAGGTATCTCTCAACCTCTTTTAAGTGCCCTTTTGTTACTCCTTTTAGCTCTAAAAAAGATAAATATTCTCCTATAGACTCATTTGAAATCTTTTTTATGGACTGGGTGGGATTTGAACCCACGGCCTCCACCTTGCGAAGGTGGCAATCTTCCACTGATCTACCAGCCCTAATACCAAATATTTAAATAAAATGATTATTTGATTATTTCCATTTATATTTTTAACTAAAAAGTTTTGTTTTTTGCATTAATTAATGCTTCAATAACAGGTAGTTTCTCACCCATCATGAATTTCTCAAGAGATCCTCCACCTGTACTGATATGAGAAATATTTTTATCAATACCTAATTTTTCTACTGCTGCGACCGTATGTCCTCCTCCAACAATGGAGAAAACATCAGAATTTGCAACAAAAGTAAAAATTTCTTTTGTCCCCTTCATAAAAGCAGGATTTTCAAATACACCACATGGTCCTGATAAAAAAACAGTTTTTGCATTTGATATAATATTTTTAAATCTCTCTATTGATTTTTCACCTATATCAAATAGATTATAATTTGATGGTAACTGGGATATATCTATCTCTGATCTATTTGTATTTTCCTGTTGAGCAAAATCAAGAGGTAGATAAATCTTATCCTTATATTTCGAAATAAGTTTTTTAATTTCTTTGTAATTTTCTGAAGTTCCCTCTTTTTTTAGCATTTCTTCGTTTTTATCACCAAGATTTACTCCTTCAGCTTTTAAAAAGGCATTTGCAGGAAGCCCTGTTAAAATTATCTTATCTGCTGTTTTATTATCAAGTAATCTTTCAATTGTGACAATTACATCTGAAAATTTAGCACCCCCAAATAAAAAAACTGATGGTTTTTCCGGTTTTTCAAATATTTCACTTAAAGTGTTAAGTTCTTTTTCCATAAGACGACCTGCACAAGAGGGCATTACTTCAGTAAATCCGACTAATGAACATTGCGCTCTATGAGCTGCTGCAAAGGCATCATTTACATAAATATCTGCTAAAGGATACAGATTTTGAACAAGATCGGATTTGGCATGCTCACTTGCAGATTTTTTTTCTGTTTCACCATTAAATTTTCTGACATTATCAAGTAAGAGTACTTCTCCGCTTTTCAGATTTTTTATTGCGTTCTTTGCTTTTTCCCCAAAAACATCTTCAACAAATTTTATCTCTCTCCCTAGCAAATTTTGAAGAGCATTTGCATGTTTCTCAAGATTTATAAAATCCCAGCTTCCCTGTCTTCCTTGATGAGCTAAAATAACTGTTTTTGCACCTTTTTCAATAAGTTCTCTGATTGTTGGTAACGCTCTTTTTATTCTGGTTGTATCAATTATATCCAATGTATTTTTATCAAGAGGCATATTAAAATCTACTCTCAACAGAACTGTTTTATTCTCAAAATTAAAATTATCTAATGTGTTATACATATTCATAAATAAATCCTCCAAAAATCGTTATCAAAATAATTTATTTAAAGATATTTAAAAATAAAAATTTTTTATTTCAAAAAAATTAATTTATAAAGTTCTTGTTATCTCTACTTCACTTGTAGAACTTGTATGATTTAAACAAATATAATTAATAAGATCTATTAATCTGCAGGAATATCCCCACTCATTATCATACCATGATAATATTTTTAGAAAATTACTGTTTTCCCCCATAACCTTTGTACTAAGTCCATCAATTATTGCTGAATGAGGATTGCCGATTATATCTGTTGATACAAGAGGTTCTTCAGAATATTCCATAATTCCTCTTAAATTATTTAACGATGCATTTTTCAATGCGTTATTTACTTCATCCTTTGTCACATTTCTTTTTAATATACAAGTAAAATCTGTTAATGAGCCATCTGGTGTTGGGACTCTCACTGCAATACCATCAATTCTTCCTTTAAGTTCAGGAATAACAAGGGTTACAGCTTTTGCTGCTCCCGTAGTGGTTGGGATGATCGAAACAGCAGCAGCTCTTGCTCTTCTTAAATCTTTATGCGGAAAATCAAGAATACGCTGATCTCCGGTATACGAGTGAATTGTGGTCATGAATCCTTGTTCTATCCCGAAATTATCGTTTAAAACTTTTACAGGAGGAGCTAAACTGTTTGTTGTACAAGATGCATTTGAAATTATATGATGTTTTTCTGAATTATATAGATGCTCGTTTACCCCTAAAACTATTGTTAAATCTGGATCTTTTGCAGGTGCTGAAATAATGACCTTTTTTGCTCCAGCTTCGAGATGTTGTGAAGCACCCTCGCGGGTCCTAAATAAACCCGTGGATTCTATTATAACGTCGATATTAAGTTCTCTCCAAGGTAATTTCGAAGGGTTAACCTGAGAAAAAAACTTTATAAATTTGCCATTTACAATGATTCCATCTTCTTTTGCCTCTATACTGCCATTAAATTTACCATAGATTGAATCATATTTGAAAAGATGAGCAAGTGTTTGGGTATTACCCAGATCGTTAACTGCTATAACTTCAAACTTACTACCATATTGAGAATGACCTAAAGCTGCACGTAGAGTATTTCTTCCTATTCTTCCAAAACCGTTTATAGCAACTTTGATCATCCCTTCCACGTTTTTTCGTATTATCAATATTCTATATAATACTTCCGACAAGAAATGTGCTCGATGCGTTTTTTATAATAACAGATTTAATGTCTCCAATCTCAACTTTTTCCTTTAAAACAATAGGTTTATAATTTTCAGATCTTCCCACAAAAGAATCTTCTTTCCCTCTTTCAGTAATTAAAACATTATATTTTTTTCCAATATGCTTTAAATTATTTTGTTTTGATATTTTGCTACATAGTTCTGATAAATATTTTGAACGTGTCTTTACAATATTTGTATCAATCCGTCCTTTCATACTCTTTGCTTTTGTATTTGGACGAGCTGAATAACGAGTTATGTTAGTAATATCAGGTTTTATATTTTTTAAGAGTTTAATAGTATTTTCAAATTGATTAACTGTTTCTGTAGGAAAACCAACAATTATATCTGTAGAAATTGTTATATCAGGATAAGCAAGTCTAAATTTTTTTACAATTTTTAAAAAGTCATCAACAGAATATTTCCTATTCATTTTTTCTAAAATTATATTGTCTCCTGATTGAACAGGTAAATGCAAAAATTTGTAAATTTTAGATGAATCATAACCCTTTATGATCGAATCAATATTTATTAAACAGGTATACGGATTCATCATCCCAACTCTAACTCTAAATTGATTATTTATTTTACATACCTCTCTTAAGAGTTCACCTAAATTATTTCCACTATCCAAACCATAAGAGCTTGTATCTTGGGATGTTAGCTGTATTTCCTTACAACCCTGCCTAATTGCAGAATTTATATCTTCAATTATTTCATTTGATGGATAACTTTTAAGTTTACCACGAGCTAATGATGTAATACAGTAAGAGCATGAAAAATTACAACCTTCTGCAATTGATATAGGAGCGCTGATCCCATCATAATACTTTGATAATGTTGTTTTGTTTAATAATTTAAAATCAGTTTTTTCATTTTTCAATAAATCTAAAATGTGATATGAAAACTGAGGTGGAAGCAATCTTGCATTTGGTAAAATTGATTTAATAAGATCAGATTGAACAGAGGCCATACATCCTCCGACAATAATTGTTTTTTCTGAATTTTTTAAAACTTTTAGTCTAGATAGCATACGCTGTTCGGTTGTTCCAATAACAGTACAAGTAAGTAAGACCAAAATATCTGCATTATTTATCTCATCAACTATCTTAAAATTGTTATCTTTTAAAATTCCTTTTACTAAACTAGCATCACTTTTGTTTGCTGTACAACCATAAACTTCAAGATACACCTTCATAAATAGGGTCGAAAAGAGTAAATGTACTATTTAATTGCTTGCTCAACTCTTTCTATAACAAATTTTTTATCAAGATTTGATAAAAAGTAACCGGCTCGAGGTCCTTTTTCCTGACCAAGAATTATTTGATAAATTGTATTAAAAGCTGTTTTTATTGGAATTTTATCTTCTTCGGATGAATCATAAATTGCATTATGGATATTTTCTGGTTCCCAAGTAATTGAAGATAAGTTTTTTAAAAGAGAGTTTAAAAATTTTATTTGCTCTTTTGTTAAATTCACTTTTGGTATTTTTTGCTTAACTTCAAATTTAACCATATCTGGTGCAAAATTATCTAACCAATATCTAGCATGTTCAGCTCTTTGTTTTAAATGATTTTCATCATCGACACTCAAATTTTTAGGTATTTGTTGAGTCCTAAGTAGAATTTTTTTAACTTCCTTCCAATCTTCTCCTATTTGAACAAGGGTAACTAGATGTCTATATGGTAGTTGAAAAGGAATTGTTTTTGCAATATCATAAGGTTGAGAAAGTTCATATGTCTTTTTTAATTCCTTCATACCTTTAATTGCTTCTTCTTTTTCAAAATAGACTCTTTCAAATTTATCATATTCGTCAACAAGATTTAGTAGACCAATACCAGAATCAAAAACAAGATGTTTGTCTGGTTGATTATTCACAATTAAAAATCTTAAAACCTCAGGTGGTGTCATATTTAAAAGTTCTTCAGCACTTAAAGCTGTACCTTTTGAGCTATGCATAGCACCCATTCCTTTGAGCATAATAAACTCATAAACAGCATATTTTGGTGCAGGATAATCATATATTTCATCTACTATTGCTTTACCAGTATCTCTAGCTCCTCCAACTGTTCCTAGATCTTTTCCAAAAGGTTCAAATGTGACATTAAGCATTTTCCAACGTGCTGGCCAATCAACACGCCAGGGAAGTTTCCCAACTCCTCCTTTTTTTATATCAATTTCCCCAGAATGACCACAATCACATTTGTATTCTATTATTGGATATTCATATAATATTGGTTTTGTATTTGTAAGTCTATTACATTTTTCACATTTAATATTAAAAGGAATCCATCCCTTTGGAAGTTCTCTTTTTGATATTTTTTGAATAATTTCTTTTATTTTCTCTGTATTTTGTAATGCTATTTGTATTGAATCATTGTATTTTCCACTTTTATACATCTCATTTGCTCTATAGATTTTTGGTTTTACACCAATTTCTTTTAAGGCATTTAAGAACGAAATTAAATAATGATCTGCGTAACTTTTATGTTTACCACAAGGACATGGTATTTCTGATATTGGCATACCTACATATTTTTCATATGTTTTTGGTAAATATGGATAAACCTTTCTCAGATGATCAAAATCATCTGCAACATAAATAAGTTCAGCATCTCCTCCTTTGGATAGAAGACATCTATAAACTGAATCTGTTGTTAAAATCTCCCGCATATTTCCGATATGAATAGGTCCTGATGGAGTAATACCAGTTGCAAGAACATGCTTTTTATCTTCTTTTAGTAATTCATCAGCTAAAACATCAGCCCAATGCATTTTATTCTCCTATAAAAAGCAGTTTATAATACTCTTGCTCTAACTAATGCACGAAGCGGAATGCCATCAATACTGTTTTGAGTTCTTTTATTTAAAACAGCTAAACATAAAACAGGTTTTCCTTTTTCTGAGGTTGTTGCTTTTATTGCACTTTTAAATGTAACTCCAGTTCCAACTACATCATCTATCAAAATTGCTTTTTTATTTTTTACAGTAGCATAATTTGAAGAAAAGGCACCTATTTTTTGATGATGAGGTCTAAAAATAGCCATCTCAAGACCTAATTTATCAGCAATAAATGTAGCAAATGGAATACCATTGACTGCAATTCCAACAACAGTATCTACATCTTCACATTCTTCAAGAATAATATCACACATAGCATCTGAAATAAATCCTATTCTAGAAGGATAAACCCCAATAGACCGCCATCCGATTTTAACATCACCAGTTGGTTTCTTCTGTTTTCCTTTTCCAAGTAACCAAACAGCTGTTTCTTTTGAAACATTAAGTTCTTCAGCAATTTCATGTTCAGTAAGCCCGCTATCCTTGTATTTAAATGCTTTATTAATTAGCGCCTCTACTTCCTTCATATGATTACACCCTCAAAGATTACGTATATAAACTCAATATTTAGATTTTTGCTAAAAAGCTAACAGTAAAACTAAAATATTAAAATGATATGTAGTAGTATAAAAAAATTGAGTAAGTGATAGAATATGGCAAAACAGAAAAAATCTGAAGGATTTCATTCTGCTGCGGGACTTATTAGATACTTTGATGCTGAAGAAAAGACTTCACTGAGAATTCCACCTTGGTTTGTTATTGCACTATGTGTTGGTACAATATTTGTAGTAACTGCAGTAAATATTATTTGGAAAATTTAAAATATTAATCTTTTTGTAATATTTTTTTTGTAAGAAGTTTTGCTAGATTTAACGCTTCATTTATTTTATTTTTATTAGGACCACCACATTGGGTCATTTTTGGTGTGCCACCACCACTTCCACCAAGAATTTTTCCTATTTCAGGTGCAATTTCTCTTAGATCAATTTCAACATTGTCTGATGCAATAGAAACAAGTTTTTTTCCATCAAAAATATGTACAACAAAATTATCATTTTTAGTAATTGTTCCAGCAAGGGTTGTACCTTCTGAAGTAGAAATTCCAGTAACAATTTTAATTTGTGTTCCGGGTATAATTTCAGCTTGATTTATCAATATTTCAATTTCATCTGAGGATACTTTCTTATTATTTTTGCGTGTTTTTTTCCATTCATTAAAGAGATCAAAGCTTGCTTCTTGTATATTTTTAACTTTTCTTTTTCCATTAATTCTTGTTTCATTTAAAAATCTCTTTATTGTTTTTTCAATTTGAGAAATTGGTACTGTAAATACTTTTCCGGTTTCATCAAGTTGTTTTGAGATATTATTATCCTCTAAGATTTCATAGTAACTTTCTAATTGATTTTTGACTTTTTTATAAAGTTGTTTCTCTTCTTCTATGTGTGCATCAGCCATTTCACCAGCTGCAAAAATAATCCTATTTACTCCATCTTGAATTCTTTCTGTTTTAATAATTCTGATTTTCTCAACTTCACTTGTATTATTCAGATGAGTACCACCGCAAGCCTCAACATCTACTCCAGGTATATTTAAAACAAGAATTGAATTACCAGGGGGAACGCCTCCTTGATAAAGACGAAATCCAAATGTTTTTTCTGCACTATTTCTATCCATTGCCTTTTTTTCTACTGGAACTGCTTGCTTAATGAATTTATTTGCTAATATCTCAATTTCTTTTTTTTCAGCTTCAGAAATAGGCTTATAATGTGAAAAATCAAAACGTGCATTATTGATTTCAAGTTGAGAACCCGCTTGCCATATATGTTCACCTAATTTTGTTCTTAATGCCCCATTTACTAAATGAGTTCCTGTATGATGCTTCATTAAGGTGTAACGATGGTTCCAATCAATTTCACCATGCACCTTATCGCCAACTTCTAATTTTCCATCAATTGTATGAATTATTGCATTTCCAGTTTTATTAACTGATGTGACAGAAATTTTATTGCCATTAAATAAAAGATATCCAATATCTCCTGGTTGTCCTCCACCTTCAGGATAAAATGCAGTTTTGTCAAGAATTATTTTTGACCCGCTTATCCATAGAACCTCTGCATCAAATTCTTTTATATAATGATTTTTTCTATAAAGCGGTTCTGTATCTGGAATGTCTGATTCCTTTTCTTTTTTTTCTTCTTTTTTTTCATGTGAATGTAACTCTGCAACCATAGATTCAAAATTAGAAGGAATAATTACATCAATACCCTGTTTTTTAGCTATATTTTTTACAATATCAGGTTGCATTCCATGTGTGTCATATAAAGTTATTAGCTCATTTTCATGGATATTTTTTTTCTCCTTTAAAATTCTCTTTACAAGCCCCTCTCCTTTTGATAATGTTTCTGAATATCTTTTAGATTCGATATCTAATATTTCACTGATTTGTTTCTTACTTTCTGATAATGAAGGAAAATCTTTAGCAAGATAATCAACTTGCATCAAAACAAGATCTTTTAAGGAAGTTTTTATTCCAATATTTTTTAGAAATCTAAGAGATCTTCTGATTATTAATCTAGCCAAATATCCAGCTTTTACATTTGATGGAACAATTCCATCACCGAGCATAAATGCTAGACATTTTGTATGATCAGCAAGAGAATATAAACTTGAATCATCACTTTTTTTTTCTCTATTATCTTTTAGATATCTAACCATCTCAGGAAAAACAGTTTCATATATAGTTTTAGTTCCAGAAGTACACCATGCTATTCTTTCTAACCCATAACCTGTATCTACAATGTTTAATGGATTCTGAGAATATTTTATACCATTTATTTCAAAATCTCCATTATCATCTTGTTTAAGGTTCATAAAAACAAGAGTGGCAATTTCTAGTCCCCCTGCAATTACCTCTAGACATGGACCTGCATTACCTCCTCCATCCCATAGCTGTTCTTTATAATTAATCTCCATTCTTGGAATTCCAATATTTTCTACAAAAAATTTATCACATAATCTTACGGTTTCTTCTTTAAAATAAATTTCATCTATGTTTTTATTAAAAGCATGATGCCCCATCATCTCAAATATAGTTAAATGACGACCACTTACACCAACTTCTTCTAAATCATTGAGTCTAATACACGGCTGTGATATGACAAGAGGATTTGCTGGGGGTGGTACTTCACCAGATGTTACATGTGGCTGAAAATCAGCAATGGATGCAATTGTCAGATAAATATCTGACCTCCATCTTGCAATGACAGGACAGCGTTCGCCAGTAATTGGATAATTAAGCCTAGAATGACCATTTTTTTCAAAAAAAGATAAAAAACTTTTTCTAACTTCTGATAAGGTAAATGGTTTTTTACCAAATGGATTATCTATAAAAGTAAATTTAGCACAAGGTTTGTCGCCACATATATCAGCATTTTTTTCTAATGTCCAAAAATATGCTCCGCATTTTGAGCATTTTTTTCTAAAATAATTATTTGAATGAAAAAAATTTAAATCGCATTCTTTTTTAAGAAATGAATCCATATTTAATCACAGATGCAATCGGGAATATAAAGAAAGTTTATAAAGGGTATCTATATCAAAATTTGCGATATGATTTCTCTACTCACTCTAACAGATATTGGTTTATGGATAGTCTATATAACAATACCAATTTTAATTTTTTATTTTATTTATTTAATCTTCACAAATGCTTTTAGGTATATGGGTTTTACAACTATTGAAGCAATAATTATTGTTTTTATTTCATTTCTTTTTGGATTTGAAATTATTATTTCTGGATTTAATATTTCAAATATTTATCTATTTTCATATGAAAAATGGAATGTAGCAATAAATATGGGTGGTGCAGTAATACCAATTTTATTGAGTATTTATTTAACTATTAAGAAAAAATTACCATTATGGAAAATATTGATTGGTATATCCATAGTAACAATAATATCTTATTTTGTCACACAACCAGTTCCTGAAAAAGGAATAATTGCATTATTTCCTTATTGGTTATTACCAGGTTTTTTTGCAAGTTTTGCATCAATATTTTTATCATGGAAAAATTTCAATAAAGCTGCACCTATAGCATATATCTCTGGAACAATTGGTGTTTTAATTGGTGCTGATTTTTTACACATTTGGGAATTGCTTAATTTTGAAATTAATTCTCCTAGATCTGCAGTTTTAGGAGGAGCAGTTGTTTTTGATATGATATTTATTACAGGTATAATTGCTGTTATCCTGGATTCTTTGATTATGTATCAAAAGCGCAAAAAACCTGGAATATCATAATTATTCGTTAAAAATCCCTCAAAATGCTTAAAAACCTCCTATTATTTTACCTTATACAATAGGCTGCTTTCAATCGAGGTAATAAATGACTGAATCTATCGAGGATTTAATAAAAGAAAAGGATGAATTTCAGATAAATGCAAATGAATTAAAGGAAAAAAGAAATCAACTACATCTTAAGTCAAAAAAACTTGCAGATGAGCGTGATTCACTAAATTCATCCATTCGTGAAATGAGAAATAAAATAACAGAACATAAACAGCGAAGAGATGAACTAAATGAAAGAGTTAAACATGCAAAAGATCAAAGAAATAAGTTAAATAAGAATTATACTGAAATTAAAAAGAAAATAGAAAAATTGGAAAGAGAAAGATCTTTAGCTTCGGGTACCAATTTAAACGAACTAAGAAAGCAACTTAGAACCTTAGAAATTGAACAAATGACACAGCCTATGTCATCACATAAGGAGAAAAAAATAATTGAGGTAATATCTGGAATTCATAGTAAAATAAAGGAGCAGGAGGATCGTTTAAACAAGGACCCAAAACTCAAGAAAGCAATAGAAGAGGAGAAAATAATCAAACAAAAAGCAGAAAAGCAACATGATCAAGTTGAGAAACTTGCAACAAGGGCTCAGGAAGAACATGAAAATATGATCAAACTAATTCAGCAGCTTGATAACCTAATTAAAAGGGTAAATGCTATCCAAGAATCAATTGTAATGACAAAAATTGAGGCTGATAATGTTCATAAAGGCTTTATTGAATGTGTAGATAAAATTCATGATTTTGAACGACAGATATCAGCAAGTCATGAAATCAAACGTAAAACAAAGAAGGCTGCCGAGGTCACAATTGCACAGAAAGAGGCAAATGAAATCTTTGAAAGATTCAAACGTGGTGAGAAGCTTAGTACTGAGGATTTAATGGCTTTACAAAAAGCTGGTTTAATTTAAACTATTTATTTTATTTGGAGGGATTAAATTACATGGAATGTGAACTTTGTGGTATAGAATGTGATTGTAGACCTGCCAATATTGATGGAGTAAAAATGATGCTTTGTCCAAAATGTATGCGACATGGACAAAGAATTGACACTCATGATAAAACACCAATAAGTGTTAAGAAACCGATGCTTGATAGAATTAAAAGACCTAAAGTTAAAGATGTTTATCGAGATATGGAAAAAGAACTTGTATTGGATTGGAATGAGCTTATAAAAAAAGCAAGAGAAAAAAAGGGTCTTAGTAGAGAGGAACTAGGTTTTAAGATAGGTGAAAGAACTGTTACAATTTCAAAAATTGAAAATGGAGATTTAAGACCTTCAGATAAAATGATTGAAAAGCTTGAAAAGGAGTTGGAAATAACTCTTTTCGAAAAGGTTTCTGATATTTCAAAAATACCAAGTGGTTCCCATTCTCGAGGTTTAACTCTTGGTGATTTTATAAAAAAAGAAGAGTAGATATGGTCAAGCTTGACTTTTATAGAGCAATAGATGCACTAAAAAATGGAAACATAATAGTTTATCCGACCGATACTTTATATGGTCTTGGTGCAGATATTTATAATGACGATGCAGTTAGAAAGGTCTTTATAATTAAGAATCGCTCTTTTGATAATCCTTTATCAGTTGCTGTATCAAATATTGATGAAATTGATAAGATTGCATTTCTAAATGAAAAATCACGTGGTTTAGCTGAAGCCTTTTTACCTGGTGGTTTAACAATTATCTTAAAGAAGAGAAATGTTATTTCTGATGTTGTTACAGCAGGACTTAATAAAGTTGCAGTGAGAATACCAGATAATAAAGTTGCTTTAGAATTGTTATCAAGATTTGGTCCTCTTACAGCAACAAGTGCAAATATTCACGGTAAGAAAACCCCATTTATTATAAAAGACATTCTTATGCAATTTAAGAAAGATGATATTAGTGAATATCTTGATATTGGAAAAATTTGTGGAAAACCTTCAACAATAGTTGATGCAAGTGGAGAAAATATTAAAATTGTAAGATTAGGTGTGGTATCTGAAAAGGATATCTTGGATGCGATTTGATATGAATGATGTTATTTATCAGAATTACATTTTTGCAGGAAAAATTGCTGCAGAAGCAAGAGAGTTTGGCGTTTCTTTATTGAAACCCGAAGCAAAATTTCTAGATATCGCAGAGAAGATTGAATCAAAGATTATTGATAGGGGAGCAGGTCTTGCTTTTCCCGTTAACATTTCGATAAATGAGATTGCAGCTCATTTTAGCCCACGACATGATGAAAAGGAATTGTGTTTAAAAAAAGGAGATGTTGTAAAATTAGATATTGGTGCTCATTTTGAAGGATTTATTGCAGATACAGCAATAACTGTTGAGATCGGATCAAACAAATATGATGACATGATTAAGGCATCTAGCGAAGCATTAGATAATGCAATTTCCTTACTAAAATCCAAAACAAGATTATTTGAAATTGGAAAATGTGTTGAAGATACAATTAATTCATATGGTTTTAAACCAATAAATAATCTAACAGGACATAGTATGCAAAGATATGTTCTTCATGCAGGAAAAACTATTCCAAATGTTGGAGATAAAGTTTATAAAAACAAGATTAAAGTTGACGATGTTTTAGCAATTGAGCCTTTCGCAACAAATGGAGCAGGTCAAGTTATAACAGGAAATGGAAGTAATATATACCTTTGTAAAAACACTTTTAATCCAAGAATTATAAGGGACAATAAAGCAAAAAATATGTTTAACAAAACAAGGAATACTTTTAAAACTCTACCATTTGCTGAAAGATGGTTTCAAAAACAATTTTCTAATAGTGATATATTATTAAAAAAATTAAGCTTTCTAGGTATGATTAAGCACTATCCACAACTAGTTGATGCAAATAAAGGAATTGTAACTCAAAAAGAGCATACTGTTATTATAACAGAAGAAGGATGTGAGGTAATTACATGAAGAATAATGCAAATAAATTAAATAAATCAAAGATTATCAAATTAGAAGAGCTTAATTGGAAACAAATCGAAAATCTTGATAAAAATAAAACAATTTTCTTTTTACCTATTAGTCCTCTAGAGCAGCATGGACCTCATTTACCTGTTGGAACAGATTTACTAACTATCAAAGATGTTGTGAATAATGCTGTGAAAATTTTAAATAAAAAAAATCCAGATTTAACATTTGTATTAATACCTCCTATACCAATCGGTTATTGTAAATTTAACACGGAATTTCCAGGGAGTATTTCTGTTAGTGGAAAGGTTGTAAGAGATGTGGTATATAGTGTTGGATCAGCTCTTGGTAATCATAAATTTAAATATATGGTTGTATGCACTTTTCATCTGGCTGTTGGTCATCTTAGAGGAATATATTCTGCTATGAAAAAACTTGAATCTGAATTTGATTTAAAAACTTGTGAACCCTGGGGACCAATATATTTTAAAAGAGATATTGAAAAAAGGGAACCTAAATTAGGTTTTGATACATCAAAAGAGGTTCATGGAGGATTCAGGGAAACCTCTCTTATGAAATACCAATATCCATATCTAGTGGATGAGTCTTATAAAAAATTACAAAGCATTTATAGAGATGTTATGTCACCAAGAGTTTTAGGAAAAAATTTCAAAGAAATTGGTTTAAAAGATGGTTATATCGGTAGTCCTGCAAGAGCAGATGCAGATTATGGAAGATGGTTTTTTAATGAAATAGTAAATGTTTTTGTTGAATCAACATTAAAACTTTTAAAAGGAGAACAACAAGAAGAGCTACCGAACTATATAAAAGTTGCAATGAAAGCACTTTTTTGGCAATAATAATTTTTCCTTAAAACCTTTCAAACAAGGCATTTATCATAAGAGGAAGAATTACTGTTGCATCACCATCTATTGTAACATTATGTGCTTTTTCTTTTATTTTACCCCATGATATTGCTTCTCTGGTTTTAGCACCACTTAGACTTCCATCGTATTCAGAAGCAGTTGTAATGTAAACTGCGTAATCCAATCCATTACAAAATTGTGACCACCATATGACATGATGCTTGGAAATTCCTCCACCAATAATTAATGCTCCAGTCTTTTTTGCATTAAATATAATATCTGATAAATCTTGTTCATCTTTTAAAATATCGATTGTAAAATCTCTATGTCCTTGATAATACATCCAAATTTGGGAACCAAATGCACCATCTGTTATTCCTGGTATGAAAATTGGAATATTTTTTTTATAAGCCCAATAAATTATTGAATCCTTACAATTCTTTTCTTTTTCAAGATGTTTTCCAAACTCCCAAACAATTTCCTTTGTTGACCATTTTTTCTTGATTTTATATAATTTTGAAAGGATTGGTTGCATCTTCTTTTCTAGAATTATACCATAGGATTCATTTGGAATAAAGATATTCCCAAGTCTGTTAACACCTTGTTTATGTAGTTTTGTGTCATCTGCAAGAAAAGATCCATGATAATAGTTTTTCCATAATCTTGCAAGATCATGGTCAAGAGTTCCTGCTGTAGTAATTATCACATCAAAATATTTTTTCTTGATTAATTCCTTTATTACACCTCTTGTTCCAGTAGCACAAATACAAGCAGGAAATGAAAGAATTTTTAGACAATTATTATCCTTTATCATATCTTCGATGATATCTGTACCAACAGCTACTTTTTTTGCTGTAAATCCACCTGAATTGAACAATTGTTTAATTAGTTCATTTGTACTTGTTCCTTTTTTGAGCTGAATATCTTTAACCGGTACTTTATTCATTATTTCTGACTCCTAATATACAGCTATTGCTCCATATCCTACACATGATGTTGCTGGATGTACTTCATAAGATGTACCATATTTTAATAAATCTACTTTTTTTGCTCCAAGAGTTTTTAAAGCCTGTAGTGTTGCTGCAACAGGTCCATAACCACACATTGTAATATCATTATTTTGAACAGTATCAATTAGACCCATTGGGTCCATTTTTAAAATCTGATCTATTGCTAGTTTATCTTGATTTTTTGCATATTCGTCAACTCTTATTCCCTCAGGTGGCATACTCATATAGTTAAAACCTGCATGTGAAAAATCTGTACTGGCTATTATTGCAATTTTTTCATTAGATTTTTTTATTGCATTTGTAATGATTTTCCCAACAGCACTTGAGGTTTCATAATCCTGCATCGCCATGCATATTGGTATAAAATCAAATTTCTCTTTTCCTGCTGAAAATTGTAAAAATGGCAATTGAACTTCAATGCTATGCTCATATGTATGTGCGTTTTCATCAATTGTTATAGGTTCAATATTTATCTGTTTAGCAAGTTTTTCGTTAATTGGAACTTTTCCAAGAGGAGTAAGCCAAGATCCCTCTGTCATTACTGAAACTTTTGAACCCATACCTGTATGATTTGGACCAATTATAATAAATGTTTTTGCAAAACCATTTCTTACAAGAAAATTATATGAATGAGCAGCAATTGCACCAGAATAAATGTATCCTGCATGAGGTACAACGACTCCGAAATTGTTAATATTTGATTTTGTTATCTTAGGAAGAGTTTTCGGCCCTCTTTCATCTAAAAAACATTCTTTTATTCTCTCATTTAAAGATTTCTCATTTCCTTCATAAAATTGACCTGCAACAGCGGGTCTTCTCATATTTTCCAAAATATTACCTCGCAGTTGCTGTATTGTTTATGTTGCCATTAAACTTTATCCACAAAAAATATAAATAGAGTTGATGAATTCCCGATTGCAGATTAGGCGGGAATCTATGGAGACGGTATGCCATATTGAAATAATTAAGGATGGACGAGACTTTGTTGCAAGAGCCCACATGGCAAATGGCTCAATAAAGGAATACAGACATCAAGTTTTTGAAGATGTTTTAACTGAGATGGTAATAGATCTTCAAGAGGAACTGGCAGAATAAAAAATAAAATATTCTCTTTTTTTATTTATGAAGCCTCAGGTTTTTTTGTTTTTTTCATTTCATAATGACAGATTAATGATACACCAATAGTAGTAATTATTGCAGTTCCTAAAATTACGACAAATGCAACATCTTTGAAAAATCCAATATTTCCTGGAATAAATCTATTGACAAATTCATCGCCAAATTTTATAGCAAGAATTGCTGCAGCAAGACCACGAGGCATCATGACAAGCATTGTCCGCTTATCATCTAAATCAAAATTGCCTTTAAATGTTGATAAATATACAACAAAATATCTAACTACAAGTAGTAATATTAAAATGATTATCCCAAATAATATATAGTTTATATTTTGAAAAGAAACAATCATTCCTAAATAAACAAAAAAGAAGGTTCTGATAACAAAGGAAACAAGTGAATGAAACTGTTTAGTCTCAATATCCATTTCAAATCCTTCACCCTCGTAATTAACCATTTTCAATACCTTTTTTCCATTACCAAGAACTAGTCCAAATATAAGACAAGATATTGCTCCAGCCCCCTCACCACCTTCACCTGTACCAACAATTAAGGCGGTTACAGAATAAACAAGAAATACAACTGCTAATGTTAGAACATATGAGAATTGTTCCTTTCTCAATTTATTCATAACAAAAAGCCAAATAAAACCAAAAATAAAACCTAAAACAATTCCAACAGAAAATGTCTTTACTAGATTTCCAATTCCAAGACCAATGTTTATTTCACCAACGACAAATACCATATAATAGATAGCAAATATAACAACTATACAAAGAGGATCTGTTAGTATACTTTCAATTGATAAAACCATTTTTGTTTTTTCCTTAAGATTCTTAAGACTATAAACAAGCGGTATTACGATAGGGCTACTCGTTCCACCAATTATTGCTCCAAGAACCGCTCCAACAACAAAACTATCCCCTGGAATTTGTATTATGCCTGAAGCATCAAGACCAGCAACAATTAAAATTGTTGCAAAAAAACTTAAGAAAAAACCACTTGCTGTTAATAAGAGCCCTCTTGGGGCCCCCTTAAAAAGTTGATAAATATCAGTATTAATTCCCCCGTCAAAGAGTATAATTACTATTGCAATTGCTCCAAAAAAACTTGAGATTGTCATAAGAAGCTCAGGATATGTTACCTGAAAAGATTCAAATTTAAAAAATGCCCCAACAATTAGTCCAAAAAGTAAAAGCCAAACAATGCTTGGAATCTGGGTTCTATTAAAAATATAATTTCCTATAAAACCTAGAACCATTATTACTCCTAGAATAATTAAAGCAGATATCACATCCATATAAATCCGAAAATCTTAGAAGTTTAATTTAAACCTTCTCATTTATTTTAAAAATAGTTTCTACCAACAACAATTATAATAATTAAAGCTGCAAGCATTCCATACATAAAATAAACCATTAATTTCCTTCTTCTAAGTATAGTTTGGTATTTTTGTCTACAATCTTCAGAACAAAGTGTCTCAGAAGTTGGTATTGATTTACCACACATATGACAATGAGCATGTTGAGGGATACTTCCTACCATATTAATCAATCCTACAATATATTTCTAATATGAAATACTTTCTCTAAATCTCTTTTATAACAACTTTACCTTCAACAATATCAATATTTGCAAGAATATCAATTTTTGTCTTAAATTTATCAATGATTTTCTTTGAAGCATTTCCTTTATTTACCACTATGAAAATTCCTTTAATTATCACTTCAAGATTTTTAAGTGTTGAAATTATTGCTGATAGAGTCCCACCCGTACTTAAAACATCATCAACAATAACTATCTTATCGCCTTTTTTCAGTCCATTTATGTATAGTTTAGATTTGGAATAACCTGTTGTTTGTTCAACGTTAATTTCTCCAGTTAAACCATATGATCTTTTTCTAATAATTACAAAAGGAACTTTTATTTTTAGTGATAGAGTTGAAGCAAGAGGAATTCCCATCGCTTCGATTGTTACTATTTTATCAAAGGAACCACATTTTTTAATACGTTTTTCCATTTCTTCAATAATTTCTTTTAAAAGTTCTGATTTTATTTCAGGTACTCCATCTGTTATTGGATGAACAACATATGGATAATCTCCCTTTTTTATAATTGGTGCATCTAATAATGATTGC
>LSSG01000027.1 GCA_001595915.1 Thermoplasmatales archaeon SG8-52-3 | reverse complement strand
GACTTTTTCCTTTTCATTTGTTAAAACAAGCAAATCAATATCACTTTCATAAGTATCTTCCCCTGTAGAACAACTACCAAAAAGAATAATTTTTCCTGAAATTTCTTTAAGTTCATCTACTAAAGTTTTTAAATCATTTATAGTCATAAATATTTTAAAATTTTTAACAGAAGGATTCATTTGGTTGATTTGATAGTAAATGTTTTTTCCACTTTTATTTTCTTTAACAAAATCCATCTCTTTTAATGATTTGAGTGTTTTATGAGTTCCGCCAACACTTTTATCCATAATTTTAGCTATTTCTCTAATGTAAAATTGTTTATCTGGATTTCGTGCTAAAAAAATAAGAATTTGCAAACCCATAGGTGTTATGTTCACTTTATCGAACATACGTTCATTTTTTCGAACCATATTTATAAATAACAGAGATATCTATATAAAATTATCCCATTAACAAAAAAAAATTGAAAAATGTACATTGAAATTTATTAAGGACATTGAGGAATTTTTATTAAAAAATGAAAATTAGTCAACAGGAGAAAACAGGTTTTTTTTACCAGTAAACTCGAGTCAATATCTCGTCCCCTGCATCATTTTTATTAAAGATAAACAATCAAAGATTAAATGATTCTGTATTTTTGATTTCTACCATAATACTTAAATTATAAAAACTATTTCATTTAATAGGAGGAATATTCATAAGAAAAACAATTCTAATATTCATAATTTTTATTCTAGTGGTATTAGTAAGTTTTACTGGTTGTAATGAAAAAAAGAAAATGCCCCTATATATAACAGTCTACTATCACATAGAACCAAATCCACAATTTTTTGAAACCATTGAACCTGGATATTTTGAAACAGTGTCAAAATGTCTTCGTGATATGAGTGATAGTCTTGCAGCCATTAATGTACATGCAACTTTCTGCTTTGCATGGCTTTATAATGATATGGTGTATCAGAGGAATTATAATAAAACTACTGGGCAAATAGAAAATAAACCAATCGATACAGGAATAGAAACTTTTCAAAAAATAATTTTTGATAAACATGAAATTGCATATCACACACATCCACCTTCTGCAATTATTGAAAATAAAAATGTTTTTTATGCCCGACCTGATCAAAATTGCGATTGGTTTAACACAACAAATATGCATAGATGGACAAAGCTAAATGCAGATTATTTTTTAGATTTCTTTCCTGGAATATACAAATTTGATGATACAAATGACTCTTGGTATGATGAATTTACATGGATTCGAACAACTGAATCATTATTTCGAATAGCAGATTACTTTGGAATACCATTAAGACACATTAATGGGGGTCAGAGACCAATGTTAGATTTGTTAAATAAATTTGATTTTGGAGTTAATCATGAATATTGTATTGAACAAATAGAATCTCTTATGGATTTAGGAATTGATCTTATTTCACCTGAATGTTTGCAACATTTTCATGAGGATTATGATATAAATGGGGATTCTTGGTCAGATAATTTGACAGGTTATGTATCTTATCTTGGTACTCAAAATAATATCCAAATATATTATCCAGATATAGATAATAATCGTATTGATAGAGAAGCGGATTATTCACAAGGATTGACTTTTATGCCAGTTCAAGGTTTAGGACAAGCAGCATGGATGAGCAAAGGAATTAAAGATGATAGATACTATAATGCAGCCTTACTTGGTGGAAAGGGTGGTGGTGGAGTTAGATGGAATGAAGATACGTTCTATAATAATTATAACTCTTTGATTTATGATCCTTGGACGGATAAAGAATTAGAACATGTATTACCATCACTTGCAGAACAATTTAATAATGCAATGAATCGTCATATAATTGAAACACCTTATTCTGAAAATGTTTGGGGATTTGACCATCATGTAGTTAATGTAATGTGGACAGATTTAACAGGTTTAAGTGATAATTGGGATAAAGAAATCTTATTTTTAAAAGATATTGCAGATGGAGTTGCTGATGGTATTGCTAATGACCCACGTCCTGATTTAGTAAAATTTGTCACAATGCAAGAATTAAGTAACATCTTTAATATTAGTAAAAAATTAAGTATATTAGTATCATAAAAACTTATCAATTTTTTTCATGTATCCTGATATCCTCATATAAATTATTTTTTGAGTGATTAATATTACAGACGCAATGAAAAACTGATTTTTTACTGGTAAAATCATATTCAAATCTCGTCCCCTGCATTTTTTGACCATTTCTAAAGGAGAAAAATTAGTTTTTTTGAAAAAGTATCCCTTACTCCATTTTACCGGTAAAATGATTATATTAATAATGCGAATACAAATGCAATTACAAAACTACCGATTGCTCCGTTTATTACTTCTATTATCAGCAATGTGGTGGGATATTTTGATTGAACATACATGTCAAATAATCGTGGAATTATTTTTACAAGTACAAGAATCATTCCAAAATAAAGTGTATTGAGTATTAATGTACCGGGCAAAATCGCTTGAATATACAAATAGACAAATGCAAAGATAAAACATTGAATTAAAATATTAAATACAAATGTGTTTATTATAAAAGCTTTGACATCTTTTCTATTTTTAACACTTGGATCGTTTTCATATTTTTTGTAAATTTTTGCAACAAATGGATTCATATAAACAACTGCACCAACAATGAACCATACAATTGTTGCAGCAACTCCTCCAATTAAACCTTGTATTATATCAATTGACATATTTGCAAGTAAAAATTATTTTCATTATATACTTTTGCCATTAAACTGGTAAACAAATCTCGTCCCCTGCATAGTTTTTTAAAGATAAAAATTAAACAAAAAGATTAAAACCTATCTTTAAATTCTAAAAACAATGGATTTATTATATTATCCTACAGTTGAAGAAATTCAATATTTTAATACGATTGCAATTGAGATTTTCAGAAAAAGTAAACACGATGAAGCAAAAACAATTAATGTTTCATATATCCAAAAAGCAATTGAAAAAGTAAAAAACAAACAGGGTAATCTTTACGATAAGGCCGCCGTAATGCTTTATGAACTAACACGCATTCATGCTTTTGAAAGTGGTAATAAGAGAACTGCTTTTCTAACAACAAAAAAGTTTATAATTAAAAACAAAGGAAAATTTAATATACCAGATTCAATAAATAATGTAAAAGTAATGATAGGTATTAGGGAAAACTATTACTTATTAAATGAAATAAGAGAGTGGATCAAAAATGGTAAAATCAAAGAGTTTAGAAGATAAAATATCAGAAAAAACAAAGAAAAAAATTGCAGATGAAGAATTTCGAGAAATAATAAGAATTGCAAATGGGCATAGAAAAACACTTAGTGCACTTGCTAAACACTAGAGTTTTTAATAATTTTAAACATTTTTTAATTTCTATTAATGAGAAAAAACATTGTTATTTTGCCGGTAAAACCGTGTTCAAATCTCGTCCCCTGCATTTTTTGACCATTTTTACAGGAGAAAAAGATATTTTTCAAAAAAGTGTCCCTTACACCATTTTACCGGTAAAATAGTTAATCTCTTTTTGTCTGATAGATATAAGTATGATTTAATGTCGATTTAATTAATTTTTACAAATAACTTTGTAATGCAAAGTATTATATAACACAAACAACATATATACTATGGTGATATGAAAATGCCGGAAAAAATAGATTTAAAAAAAGTTGAGAAACAAACATATGAATTTACCTTTACCGATGGTCTTTATGATATGGCATATGGCTCTCTAATATTCTTTATTGCTATTGCTCCAATTCTAAGAGAAATACTATATCCTAGTTACATAATCTTTTTGATTTTACCTTCACCTTTAATTATCATTCTTGGAAAAAAATTTATTACTGTCCCACGAATTGGAATTGTAAAATTCAATCTAAACAGAACAAAATCAAGAAATAAAATAGGGCTATTAATTGCAATACTAGTACCAATAACTGTACTTTTGGTTGTTCTAACATATTTAGGCATTTATAATATTAAAGTAGGAGGGTATATAGTTCCATTAGGTGCAGGATTATTTACTCTTATTTTACTTAGTCTTATCGCATATATTATGGATTATCCGCATTTTTATCTCTATGCCGTTTCAATTGGGCTTGGGATACCCTTAGCAGCATTATTAAAACCCATCTTTGGAGAACCAATTCATTACATACTTAGCTTTGGAATATCAGGGACTCTCATTCTTATCTATGGTATAATTACACTTATCAAATTCATAAAAAAATATCCAATACCTAAAGAGGGGGTTAAATATGATTGAGAAAATTAACCTGAAAGAAATGGAGAAAAAAGCATGGAAATCCTGCTTCCAAGACGGTTTGTGGGATATATTACTCGGATTTATACTATTAAGCTTTGGAATAGGCCCATTTATAGAAGAAATAACCGGTATCACCTACCTAATAAGTTACATCATATTACTATCTCTAGGATATATCATATTTTATAGCGGTAAAAAATACATTACCCTCCCTCGAATAGGTAACGTAAAATTTGGTACAAAGCGAAAATATAAAAAAATTAAAGTAGCCATAATTCTAGCAATTTCAGTTATATTTGGACTAGCTGCCATATTACTTACACAAATAGATCTTATCCCTTATAATATAGATATTTCCATCTGGGGAATAATATTTGCAATTAATGCACTTATTGTCTTTAGTTTAATGGCATATTACCTAGACTTCCCTAGATTATACATATATAGTATATTCTTTGCCACCTCAATACTTATTATTGAAACCTCAAGTAGCCATGTTGGCTCTACATATGATACCGTAATAGGATTTGGAATGTTCGGAGTTGTCGTATTATTAGTTGGTTTATTACATTTAACCAGGTTTGTACGAAGATATCCATTACCAAAATAGGAGATAATAGATGACGCCTAAGAAAAACAAGTTTGTCAATGACATCAAACACGTAAGTGCTATTGATAAAATAATTCATGAACCTGCTCGCCTCAACATCATGGTACATTTGTATGTTGTAGAAAGTGCTGATTTTCTCTTTTTAATGCGGCAGACGAATCTCACATTTGGTAATTTATCCTCACATATGAGCAAACTTGAACGTGCAGGTTATATCGAAATTAGAAAAGAGTTTATTGGAAAAAAACCTCATACTATGTTAAAACTTACAGAAAAGGGAAGGCATGCTTTTGAGGAGTATCGAAAACAAATGAAACAATTTTTTAATGACATATCCGAGTAACAATTTATTCGATTTACTATATGATTTTGCATTTTCAAAACAACAGCAGAAAACCTTAATTTTTTGCCATTAAAAAGGTGTTCAAATATCGTCCCCTGCATTTCTTTAAATATTCAACATATAATAAACTGGATTTTTTCAAAAAGAGATTTGAACTTGGAATTAAAGTCTCGTCTTTTAAACGAATTCAAAGGGTGATATTTAATCATTATTGATGAGTAGGGATTCCCAACTTAAATTATAATTTTACTAGTTTATCAGATCTTATAAAATCATTTAGATCAATAAAAAAACTAACTATTGATATATTTTTTTCTCTTTCTCCAAATTTGTAGTGATGGTCACTTATTACATGCTTTGTTTTAATTCTGCTCATTGAGTTGTTTATATCATCTTTTTTCAGAGTTCCAGATATAAAGGTTTTATGATCTGTTATATATTGTTTCCATCCTTCAAAGCCGGAATATTTTTCTTATTCTTTTCCTTCTTTATACTCATTTTCTTCTTCCTGCTCTTTTTCTTCATATTCTTCTTCGTCTATGATTTTATCTTTTTGTATCCTTTTCTTTTCTTCTTTCTGCGTTTCTTCATATTTTTCTCTTTCTATTCTTCGTCTTTTTAGTCGTTTTTTTCTACTTTCCTCTTCGTCTATAGGATATTTTTCATCTTTCATTTGTCTTGCCTCAAACCTGCTGTTTTATAACCCTTAATCCTGCATCTTAATGAACAAACCTAGAATAAAAATAACTTCTTAGAAAAATTATCTTAACTACCATTTCCTTTCCATTTTCATTCTTTCAGCATCTTCATCTTTTCTATCCGTATCTACCTTTGTTTTCTCCAGGTATTTTTCCAAACA
>LSSG01000026.1 GCA_001595915.1 Thermoplasmatales archaeon SG8-52-3 | reverse complement strand
TCACCTCTTCATGTTATTAAGTTTCTTGCTAACATTTGTCATGATTAATATATAAAGGTTTTCTGTAAAAAAGTCAAAATAGGAAAAATGTCTATATTAATAAAAAAAAGAAAAAAAAGATTTGGACTATTGAAGTCCAAAGATATATTTAAAAATTAGAAGGATATTCGGGAACCGCTCTAGAATCTGTAGAAGAAGTATATTTTTTATTCCTCTAGGTCTTGGATCTGAAACTGGTAAAGAATCAGACCAATCACTCTCTCCACCGTTTGAATCCTTTGACATCACTTTAATATAATATTTACCACTCTCAGTCCAATTATGAGTTGCTTCACAAGTATCACCTGAAATGTATGGTCCAAGCCACTCACTTTTTGTTCCATCGCCCCAATCCCACTGATAATACAATTGGTCGTCATCCGAATCAGTTGTACTACTAGTGTAAGTATAATCAACTCCAAGATCAATTTTTTTCTTTCCAACTGGTTTATCAGGTTTATCTGGTTGCTCATTGTCAAATGGTGCAAATTTAGTTAATGTCGCGTCAGCATCTTTTGAATATGATGTACCATCTCTACCCGCTACAATAAATCCGCCATCACTTGTTTGCTTTATACTAATACCTACCTCTCGATATGGACCACCATTTATCTGTACCCATTCTATTTTACCATCATCATCCAACTTCACAAGATGAGTATCTTCCTTATCACCAGTATAGCCATTAAAGTTCATCGTTACACAAAGTACATATTCATCAACATCAGAAGTCTCTGCCATACTCCAACATGTGTCAGTATAGATGTCTCCATAGCTTTTATTCCATACCATATTTAGATCAGAATCAGTTCGTACCGCCCATGCATTTGCATTAAATCCAGGTTCATAACTTTGTCCAGCCATAATAAATCCACCATCTGAGGTTTGGAAACAATCACTATTATAACTTCCATCATTTCCTGTTCTACTATAAGTATTATCATTTATAATTTGTAAATCAGAATCTGTCTTAATCATTCTGTAGTCATAATTTGATGGAGTATTGAATGCAGTTCCAGATATAAGGTAGCCATCTCCTGCTTTACATAGAGCATAACCCTCATCCTTATAATCACCATATTCATAAAATTCATAATCAATCATTACGCCGGATAAGTCAGTTACCACCAATATTGGAAACCAATCGTCTGGAGGGTCGCTATTATAAGCACCAGATCCTACGGTTACGTAAATCCCTTCACCTTCAGGCTCGATTACTTCTGAAGGAACAAACCACCATACCCATGGTTCAGCTATATGTGAAAACCAAAGAAAATTTCCGGATTCATCAAACTTTACCAGACCACCTACTAATATATCTATCTCTTCAAACTTAAAAAGGATATAAACACATAATATGTAGCCACCATCGCTTGTTTGCATAATTGCAGAAGCCCAGTTATCATAAACATAACATGTTGTATCATTGTATTCAAATTCCCTAATAGTCCAATTCCATTCTTGGTTTCCTCCTGAATCAACCTTTAATACATATGGATAATAGTTACCGTTTTCTTCGTGATTACCACATACAATATATCCTCCATCAGTTGTAACATCTACATCATAAAAGACATCATACTCGTCTTCACCATACTTTTGAGTCCATTCAACTCCAGGAATCTGTGTAGATGATTCTGCTTTTTTATTAACTATATTCATAGTCCCCACTGCAGGTAATGCAGCTGAAATCAATAGCGTTGCAATTACAATTCCAATAATTTTTCCTTTCATTTTTTTCCTCCCTAAGAAAAGTAAATTTGTAATATTAGAGTTTAATTTAAACTTTTCTAAAAAAATAACCAAATTTAAATTATTTAATCTGTTAAAATTAAAAATTAATTATATTTTTTTTAAAAATGATATTATTACGAAATATTTATACATAAAAAACAGATACAAAATTCAATAGAGATGGGATACAACTAAAATAAACTCTATTCTAAATAATGAAACTATAGGTGAAAAATGCCAAAAACAATACTAATAGTAGATGATGAGGAAGATGTAAGGGAAAGTGTTAAAACAATATTAACTGCAAATGGTTATAAAGTAGAAACTGCAATAGATGGAGATGATTGTCTTAAAAAAATTCAAGAAATAACTCCCGATCTTATACTATTAGATATAATGATGCCAGGTAAACCTATAGGGGAAGTCATCAAACAAATCCAAAATATTAAAATTGCTTTTATGAGTGTTGTAAGAATATCAGATGCAAGAAAACAAGGTCTTTGCTCTCAATCAAATATTGTTGATTTCTTTCAAAAACCTTTCAATGTGTCTGATTTAGTAGATAGACTGGAATTCATATTGAATGGATAGTTTTGGTTGAAACATAAATATAAAAAATAAAACGATGAGGAACAATGGGATGGATGCAAAAAAATTCAGCTTGAAAAAAATGATATTTTCAAAGATAAATAGGAAACTATCATTTCTTGTAATTGCAGCATTGCTTGCTCCTGCCCTTGGAATATTTCTATTTTATTATATTTTAGCATCCTCTTTTCCTTCTGGGATTTTTTCAGAACAAGCAGCATTACTTAGAACTACTGCTGTTTTTATTATAATATTAATTTGTATCGTAAATGCAGGAGTAATTGGATTTTTTGTAACAAGGTCTATTTCAAAACCAATAAATGAATTATATAAAGCAACTCTTGAACTTGAAAAAGGAAATTATGATATTAGGATTGATATTAAAACTGATGATGAGATTTCAGAATTGGGAAATGCTTTTAATCTAACATCAGCAGCTCTTGGAAAACTTGAGCAAGAAAGAAAAGAAATAGATAATGCAAAAACAGAGTTTTTAAGCATTACTTCACATGAACTAAGAAGCCCAATGACACCTATGAAGGCTCAGCTTCAGATGCTACAAGAAGGATATTTTGGAAAACTAAACAAAAAAACTAAAGATAGTTTGGAAATTATTACAAGAAACGCCGATAGACTTGACAATATTATAGTAGATTTTTTAGAGATATCACGAATAGAAGCAGCAAGATTAAAATTTAATTTTAAAGAAACAGATATATCACAAATTGTAGATGAAACAACAAAATTCATGGAAGGATTTGCAAAAGAAAAGAATATAAGGCTAGTAGTAAAAACAGCGAATATTCCAAAGATTGAGGTAGACCCTGATAGGTTAATTCAAGTTCTAAGAAACCTTATTAATAATGCGATAAAATTTTCTGAAGAAAATTCCAAAATAGAAATTGATACAAAACTAAAAGGAAATTATATCCTTTTTTCTGTAAAAGATTATGGTTGTGGATTGAATTCTGAAAATCAAATTAGGATTTTTGAACCGTTCTACCAGGTAGAAAATTCATCACATCGTAAGCATGGTGGTACAGGTCTTGGACTTGCGATTTGTAGAGGAATTGTTGAAGCTCAAAAAGGAAAATTATGGGTTGAAAGCAAAGAAGGTAGGGGAAGTAAGTTTTCATTTACTGTGCCTTTAAAACCAGTAAAAAATATTGAACCAATAAAAGTATTATTTTCATCAAAGAAATTAATTGAAAACAAAATTTGTGAAGAATTTAAAACAGTTCTTGGACCACTAGGTAATTCAGAGTTTGATGAATTGAAAAATAAAAATTCATTAGGTAAAGATGATTTATTTGAATATATTGATTCATTAACAGAACTACATATTATTCCTGAAAAAAAAGGGGAAAATTTTAAAAATAACATTGGTGGAATTTTTGGAGAAGAAAAAACAATTATAAATAAGGAAAATGATACAAATTATTGTATTCAAGAGGATGAGGTGGTAGGACGAAGTTAAGAAGTTTATTGATAATCATGTGTCTTGCAATATCTACCATCCCTATTGGTATTATTGGAGGTATTGAGGGATTTGAGTCTTCGTATTTTTTAATTGGATTAATCTTTTTAGTTACTTTTGCTGCATCAATTATGATTTCATATTTCATTACAAGACCACTTGAAAAATTAACAGATAACATAATTGAGATATCAAAAGGAAAACTTGATGTAACTCTTGCTCCAAGTGAAATTCATGAGATTAACAAACTAACTGATTCATTAAATAGAATTATGGCAAGCTTAAAACTAGCAATTCATAAGGTTGGAGTAAAAAAAGGTGAGATATTTGAAGACGAGTTAGCATTTAAAGATTCATCGTTACAAAAAAAAGATGATATATTTGATATAATTTCCGGATGGACCTGGGAGACTGATTCAAAAGGAAATTATACATTTTGTTCAGGAAATGTTAAAAAATTTTTAGGTTACAATCCTGATGAAATAGTAGGTAAGAGCTTTTTTGACATTATTTCCTCTGAAAATGTTGAAAAAACAAAAAGAGTTTTCAATGAAGCATTAAAGGAAAAAAATCCGATTGATAATCTTGAGAATCTAGTTGTTAATAAAAATGGAGATAAAATCTATGTCAGGACAAACGGTATGCCACTTTTGGATGATTCTGGAAATCTGATAGGTTATAAAGGAATTATTACTGATATTTCCTCTGAAAAAGAAGCAGAAAATAAGATTAATGAATTGAATACAAAATTATCTGATTTAAAAAATGAAATCGCCAAATTTTCAAACTGTAACCAATCAGAAGACAGATCAGAACCATTGGATGATGAACCTATTAAACCTGAAGAAAAGTTAAAAGAGCATCAAATTGGCTATATATTTTTATTTGATGAAAATGCAAATATACTGGCGTGTACAGATTCAATGTATGAGAAATTAGGATACACAAAAGATGAGATGCTATCTTTGAATATTACAGATTTTGACGCTCTTGAAACAAAGCAGGATATAAAAGAAAAATTAGAAAGAGCAAAAAAAGAAGGTCACTTCAGCTTTAAGACAATGCATAAGAAAAAAGATGGTTCAACTTTTCTTGTTTACGAGAGTTTTCAATATCTAAAAGATAAAGATGCTTTTAGATGCATTGTAAAAGAGGATTAAAACTATAAAAATCCTATCTAAATTTTATTTTTTTACCATTAAGTTTTTATTATAAATTATAATACCATGGCTGCCGTGCAGTATATGATAAGAGCATCTGAACGATCACAAGGTATTTCTTATGCAATTAGAGAGGTAGTTATACCTGCAAGAAAACTTGAACAAAGAGGTATAAAAGTATTACATTTAAACATTGGTGACCCCAATAAATACGATTTTGACACTCCACAACATATGAAAGATGCATTACTAGATGCAACAAATCAAGGATATAATGGTTATTCACCATCAGAAGGTGAAGTAGAACTAAGAAACGCAATAATTGAACGTGAGAAAGAAAGAAACAATATTGACTATAAATTAGATGAAATTTGTGTAACAACTGGAGTGACAGAGGCTCTTCAAATACTTATCAATGCGTTACTAGATCCAAATGATGAGTTATTAATTCCTGGTCCAACATATCCTCAATATTCACTTATTACAAGGTTTAACAATGCAAATCCAATTTCCTATAGATGTATTGAAGAGGAAGGATGGCAGCCTGATGTAGACAATATTCGTAAGAATATTTCAGATAAAACAAAAGGAATTGTAATAATTAATCCAAATAATCCTACCGGTGCACTTTATCCAAAGAATGTAATAAAGCAAATTATAGATATTGCAGGAGAATATAAGATTCCAATAATTTCTGATGAAATCTATGATGATATGACATTTGACGATAAACAATATGCTACATCTACACTTGGAAAGGATATTTCTGTAATAACCTTTAATGGTTTTTCAAAAGTGTACTTGGTTCCTGGATGGCGAATGGGTTACACCTTATTTCATCATAATGGAGAGCTTGATGAAGTCCAAGATGCATTTATGAGAATTGCTCGATCAAGATTGTGTGCAAGTTCTATATGTCAACGAGCATGTATTGCAGCCTTGAAAGGTCCACAAGATCATATAATCGAAGTTAATAATAAACTAAGAAAAAGACGTGATTTTTCTTATAAAAGATTAAATGAAATAGAAGGATTATCAACTGCAAAACCAGACGGTGCATTTTATATATTTCCAAAAATAGAAGCAATGGATAATGGAATATGGAAAACAGATAAAGAATTTGTTTTAGATTTATTAAATGAGGCGCACGTCTTAGTTGTTCATGGGTCAGGCTTTTGTGAAACCTATGGTAAAAATCATTTTAGAGCAGTAATATTGCCAACTCTTGAAACACTAGAACAAGCCTTTAATAACTTAGAATCTTTTATGAAAAAAAGATTAAAATAGATTAAATTTTTATTTTAGAATTTACAAATCTTATTTTATTATGATAATAAATCCTAATAAAAATGCATCTATTGTAATACTGCCAGAGTGTCCATAATCAACATTTGCATCAATTGTAATTTTAGTTTGCCCTAGACCTATAATAACTTTGGATTGTATATATTCTTTATCTTCGGTCAAAATACTAGCAAATGTACCTGAAGTTTCTCTTCCTAAAATAATTATACCAGAGCTTAATTTAATGTTCCAATCAACGTTTTTTGCTTCTCCGTCACCAATGTTATTGATATCTGCAGATAACTTAAACAATCCTCCAGAGATATTATCAATTTCTAAAACGGGTTCATTGATATGGACTGAAAATCCTTCTGACCATTTACTTTCATATCCGTATTCATCCTTTGCTTTGACTGAAATGGTATAATCTCCTCCCTCTGGCCAAGTGTATGTTGCATTAGCAATTTCATTTGATTTAAATGGACCGACCCAACCACTGTTATATCCATTATCCCAATCAAACCAATAATAAAGATCATCACCATCAGGCTCGAAAGTCGTTGTTACATATTCTAGTTCCTCTCCTGCATCTCCTTTTGGAGGTCCATGAGGTTTTGATGGAATCTCTGGAATATAATTATTTTTTGTAGTGAAATTCCAAATCTCACTTTGATTTGTTCCTCCGCGATGATCATCAGATAATATATACCAATAATAAGTTGCTTGAAATTCAAGAAGACCAGGATCAAAATAATTTTCAGATATATTGGATGCAAAAAGTGGAGGAGGATTTGTTGTTCCTAAATAAATATCGTAAAACAGTTCATCTCCATCAGGATCTGTACAATTCCAAGCTAAATCAACATCTGGTCTAACATCTATTTCACCATTTTCAGGAGAAGGATTAATTGCTTTATTTGGTTGATTATTTGGTATATAAGTTTTCGCTGTTTCATCGGTATATCCATTACTATTGTTATAAACAACTAGTGTCATTTGAATATTATTTGCTTTTAGATCACCAAAATTATCTCCATGAGCATCCTCATGTTCGTTACCATCCCAGATGATATTATCTGTATAGGTTTGCCCTGCACCAATTGAAATACTCTCATCAAATGCAAAATCTAAAAAACCAAAATTAAATGGTTCTTCAAGAGGTGTTTCGTATCTTGATACAATTTCTGTAATAAATGTTCTTATATATCCATCATATTGAAAATCTTCATTGTTTTCAATATTTATTGAAATGTTAAAAGTTGCATTATCGATTAAATAAGCTGTGATATTTGCAGTAATATTTGCAACAGTTCTATTACCACATTCATCTAAAATGCCTGGAAGTTGTTCAATATCGTCGCCCTTTATTTTCTTGAAATCTCCATCAAAAAAAGTTGAGGGAAATTGATCAACACTATAATTAAGTGCCCAATAGATCGCGTCATAATTTAAAGGTAAACCCTCTTTATCAAAACAAATCATTATAGCGTATTCAAAGTCGTATAACCCAGACATATATGTATCAAACATATTCAAACTCCAATTATGACAAGGAGTACATGATTGAGAAGCAGCAACCCCAGCAAAAACTGTATGAGTATAATCCTGGTTTATGTCTTCTTTCTTTGTAATATCAATAAGAGTTTTTTGAAAAGTTGATGCTGCTGTTAAACTTGTAAATAAAATTATACATATCAATAAAGTAAATATTTTTTTTCTAATATAAATCGCTCTCCCTTATATTTTTTTATTATTATTAAAATAAAGATTACATAAATATAAATGTTTTGGTGATATCCATAAGTTCAGAAAGCAATTTATAATGAATTTATTTTAGTCGAAACAATATTAAATGACATATTTATACAATCAAAACGTGTTCAAAATACCAAGAGGGACAAGAGATTTTACTTCACAAGAAATGGAAAAACGTAGATACATTGAAGAAATAATGCGTACAACTTTTATGTCATTTGGTTATAATGAAATACAAACACCAACTTTTGAAACTCTTGAACTCTTCAAAGCAAAATCTGGTCAAGAAATAATGGATGAATTATATTATTTTAAAGATAAGGGTAATAGAGATTTAGCTTTAAGACCAGAATTAACTGCTCCTACTATTCGTTTTTATGTTGAAAAACTTCAAATGGAACCAAAACCCTTAAAACTATTCTACTTTGGCAATTGTTACAGATATGATAGACCACAAAAAGGACGATATCGAGAATTCAAACAGGCTGGATGTGAAATTATTGGAACAGATTCTCCTGAAGCAAACGCTGAACTTATTTCATTAGCTTATAAAATTTTAAAAAATTCAGGAATAAAAAATTTAAAATTAAATATTGGAAATCTTACTATTTTATCAAGTGTATTTAATCAATTAAAAATAACAAAAGATCAACAAAAATATATAATTCCTTTAATAGATAAATCAATGTTTGAAGAAGTTATTGATGCTCTAAGAGACTTTGGTATTGAAAACAAAGATGCAGAAAATCTTGTAAGATTTCTAAAAACAACAGAGATAAAATTTATTAAAGGATTTATTGAAGATGATGAAACAAAAAAAGAACTTGAAAAATTTGAAACAATACTTACGTTGTTAGAAAAAGCATTTGGAATTAAAGATTTTAAAATACAAATGAATATTGTGAGAGGATTAGATTACTACAAGGGACTTGTTTTTGAAATTGAAACACCAAAACTAGGAGCTGAAAAACAATTATGTGGTGGAGGAGAATATGATTTAATTTCTTTATTTGGAGGAAAAGACGCTCCTTCAGCGGGTTTTGCAATTGGATTTGATCGAACAATAGTTGCACTAGAAACAGAGAATTTTAATTTTCCAACAAAAAATATAGATGTTTATGTTATTCCTTTAACTGAAGACTTTATTGAAAAAGCAATTATTATAGTTCAAGCCTTGAGAGAAGCTGGTTTAACAGTAGACCTAGATCTCTTAAGACGAGGAATAGGTAAATCTCTTAAATATGCAAGTTCGATAAAAGCAAAAAAAGCAATGATAATTGGACCAGATGAAATAAAACAGAATTCTGTAACAATTAGGGATATGGATACTGGAGAACAAAAACTAATAAAAATAGAAAATATAAAAAATTCTATTCGCTAATATATTAAACTATTTTTCTAATAAAGATAATGGCCATCTTTTGGGTGTATTAAAAATGAAGACCATGAAACGAAAATATATTATTGATACATCAGCAATATTTTCGGGAAAACCCATTGATCTTGGTGAATCAGAGATAATAACTACATTAAAGGTTTCAGATGAGATCACTGCAGGTGGACGTGATTATCAAAATTTTCAATATCTGAAAGAGAAGGGATTAATAATCTTAACACCGACAAAGAATGTAATTAAAGAAGTTGAAAAAATATCTAATAAAACCGGAGATAAAAATAGATTATCAGATACAGATATTGAATTAATAGCTTTAGCTTTGGAACTTAAAAGAAAAGGTGATTCTGAGATAATAATTCTTACTGATGATTATTCAATTCAAAATGTAGCTAATACTTTAAATTTAAAATTTGAATCAATTAACCAAGCTGGAATAACAAAAAGGTTTAAATGGGGCTATAGATGTCGAGGGTGCGGTAAAAAATTCAAAGATAGTATAAAGATATGTCCTATATGTGGAGCTGAAATAAGAAGTATAGTCTCTAACAAAAAAATCATCAATAACTGTAGTGATAAAAAATGAATTATAAAGAATTTTTAGAAAAATTAAAACATATTTTTTTAAAATTTTGGCGTAGTGATGACAGTAAAGTTTCCCTTGTTAGAGATGTAGTTGTGGCTTTATTTCTTGTTTTAATTATATTAACTGCTTTATGGACTTATACTGGCCAATGGTTTGGTGCACCAATGGTAGCAATTGAATCTGGAAGCATGATGCATCAAAATGAACCCTTTGGAAGATTTGGTACAATTAATGCTGGAGATATGGTTCTTTTAGTTAAGATAAACAAAAAAAGTGACATAACAACACAAATAGATAGAGACCCAAATAACTATTATTATGGAGATTTTGGAGATGTAATAGTATATCGTCCCTATGGAGATTACGATAGAGATCAAATCATTCATAGGGCTATGTGTTGGATAGATTATAACGAAAACGATAAGACTTTTACAGTTGAAGGATATGGACTATATAATGTTACATCAATTACAATTCCTGATCTTGGACTTAATAATTATATACCTAATCCACCACATTCTGGTTATATAACCAAAGGAGATAATCCAGTAACAAATGACAGAGCTGATCAATCACCTGGTGGAATTTGTGACCAACCAATAAAAGTAGAATGGGTCTCAGGTAAAGCTCGATGTGAACTTCCTTGGATAGGTACATTAAATCTTATATTTAATGATTTTACAAGTGGTAAAAGTACACTAGGAAATGTACCTCAAGATTGTATTATTAGTTTAATTATTTTAATAATAATCCTTATATCAATACCAATATCACTAGATATATATGGTTATTATAAAGATAAAAAGAAAATCAAAACCTAAATTTTATACCAATTAGGTAAAAAATCATATTTAATTGGATCTTTATTTTTTGATTCCATAAATCCTCTCAATCTTAAAAGACAGGAGTCACATCTACCACAGGCTTTTTTTTCTCCTTTATAGCAAGACCATGTATTTTTAAAAGGAACTTTTAAATCTAATCCAATTTTTATAATTTCAGCTTTTGATTTATCAATAAGCGGTGTCTTAATATTGATTGTTTTTCCTTCGATCCCTTTTTTCGTTGCAAGTTTCGCCATTTGTTGAAATGCTTGAATATATTTTTTTCTGCAATCTGGGTATCCTGAATAATCAGTTGAAGTAACACCAATAAATATTGCATCAGCATCAATTGCTTCTGAATAGGCCAATGCTAATGATAAAAAAACTGTATTTCTTGCTGGAACATATGTAGAAGGAATATTTTTACCAATATCATCTAAATTCCGATTACTTTCAATTTCAATTAATTTATCTGTTAATGATGAACCTCCAAATTTCTTAAAATCAATATTTAAGATAATATGGTCTTCTGCTCTCAATAATTTTGCAATCTTTTTTGCAGAGATAATTTCTTTTTTATGTTGTTGGCCATAATTAATTGTTAAAGCATATACTAAATAATTCTCTTTTTTTGCCAAATAAGCAGTTACACTTGAATCAATCCCTCCAGAAATAAGACATACTGCTTTGTTTTTCATAAAAATCATTATTTCTTAAATATTTTTGAAATCCTTGCACCTTGGCCATATCCTTCATCTACACCAATTTCAATACCATCTATATTTTTTGGAAGAGAAATTTGTTCAAGAAATATATTTAATATATAATTTGCAAGATTTTCAGCAGATGTAGAATCAATTGGTAAGAAAATACAATCACCTAATGGAAAATTGTATTCATTTCCAAGAGAGTTAATCTTAACAGATTTTTTATCTTTAACAATTTTTATTGCCTTACTTTTTTCAGGTATCAAAACCTTGTGGTCAAGTTCACTAGTAATTTCTTTTAAATTATTTTTTAAAATCGAGAAATCTAAAATTATACCTTTATCATCTGGTTTACCACTAACCTTAATATGAACTGCATAAGTATGACCATGAAGACGTCCACATTTTTTGTATTCAGGTATAATATGGGCTGAAGAAAAACGTATATTTGATTTCCAACCATCAATTTCAATATAGGTAGTCATTTAAATCACACATTTTTTTTTCTGTAATCTTTTATTGCTTCTTTCAAAGCATCAGCTGCAAGATTTGAGCAGTGTAACTTTATAGCAGGAAGGCCGCCAAGCTCGTTTGCTACATCATCGCGAGTTATTTTTAAAGCCTCATCAATGGTTTTTCCTTTAACCATCTCTGTCAAAATGCTGCTTGTGGCTATAGCTGCTGTGCAATTATGTACAGTAAAACCTTTTACAAGATAAGAATGATCTTTAGATTCAACCTCAAAATTATATACTCTACCATTATAATGGAAATTTTCTATTTTTCTAATTGGTACTAAAAAATATTTATTAGAAAATTTTACAAAATTATGTTTTTTAAATTTCTTAAATGAAAGATGATATTGTTCCCTTCCTTTAATCATCCTTCCCTCTAATTCATTATTTCTTCTTTTTCTTTTGCTGATAGAAGCAAATATTCCATTCCTTGCTAATATTTGTTGCATTTGAATTGCAAGTGTTTTTGACACTGTGTCAACTCTATAATTTTCTGTATCCTTTGGTCTTCTCTTATATTTATTACCATCACCTTTGAAGTAAGTTGAGAATATATATAACTGTTTTTTTGGAGGGAGTTTCATTATTTCTTCAGATATTTTCTTATTTCTAGCTAAACACCCTCCATGTTTTTTTAAAATACGTACAAGTTTTGTAGAACAAATATACACTTCTGCAACATTTTTTCTGATTTTAGTTTTTGCATTTTTACCTGTTAAATTTAAAATAAGAGATTTTAATTCTTTTATATTTTCTTTTTCATCTTTATTAAAAGCAAATGCAACCATTCTTTGTTTTCCTGCAAAATACCCCTCTGATAAGTAATAACCAAAAAGTTTAAGAAAATCTTCAGTAAAAAATGAATTATCATTAGTAGAATTTAACGATTTAAAAACAATGTAATCTCCAGTTGATAGGTTATGCGCATCAACATAATATGGATCAGTAGAACAAAGTTCAAATCTGTCTGTTCTAAGCCATTGACATATTGAACTTGATTTTCTGGATTTTTCTAACCATTCTCTTTTAATGGCAAGAATTGGGTGATTTGGAGTGCACATAAATGAGTTATATGGTGATACATAAGGTGTAATTTTTAATAAAATTCCATTATATTCTCTTGAATATCTATTTTTTATTTTTGTACAATTACCAAATTTATTAATTAAACTTACAGGTTTATTTGATGCCTTTATCCATGACCCATCTTCTAAAACAATTTCTTCATTGTGTGGAAGACATCCAAAAGTTTTAAATTTAATATCAATTATTTTATTATTTTTTACCTTTATATATATTGCCATTACGTCTCCACATTTTGGATTGCCAACCTTCCCAAAGCCATCTGGATTTTTTATTTCACCAATATTTCTAGGATTTCTGAAATGATCCAATACTTTTTCAGAATATTTATCACTCATTTACATTCTTCCTATCAATTCCATAAAGGAGACATGTTTCTTAGGTTTTGAACTATATCAGGCAGAACACTTACAACATATTCAACATCATCCTTTGTACTCATTCTACCTAGAGTAAGTCTTAAAGATCCATGTGCTTCTGCAGGGTCAAGACCAATTGCGAGTAGAACATGAGAGGCTTGTAATTTTTCCGAAGAACATGCAGAACCAGTTGAAGCAGCAATACCTCTATCATCAAGCATTAGGTTTAACGATTCACCTTCTATTGCTATAAAACGAAAGTGAGCATTGTTAGCAAGTCTTTTTTTAGGATGACCATTAAGATAACACTGTTCTATTGTTTGGATTCCATTTATTAGTCTATCTCTTAAATTTATTAGATGGGATACATCCTTACTCATTCTTTTTTTACCAAGTTCACATGCTTTTCCAAGTCCAACAATTCCGGGTGTATTATAGGTACTACTTCTAAGACCTTTCTCATGACCTCCGCCATGAGCTAATGTTTGAAGTTTTACACCCTTTCTAATATATAAAGCTCCACAACCCTTTGGTCCATATATCTTGTGAGAGGAAATTGATAATAAATCAATATTTAATTTATTGACATCTATCGCAACCTTACCTATTGCTTGAACTGCATCAGTATGAAATAAAATATCATGTTTTTTTGTAATTTTCCCTATCTCATCAATGGGTTCAATAGTTCCAATTTCATTGTTTGCAAACATAATACTTACAAGAAAAGTATTATTAGAAATTGCCTCTTCTAAATCATTAGGATTTATTAGTCCAAATTTATCAACGGGTAGATATTTCACAGTAAAACCAAGTTTTTCAAGATGCTTACAAGATTCAAGAACTGCAGGATGTTCAATTTTTGATGTAATAATATTATAACCTTTTTTTCCTCTTTTGTCTTTATTACTAAATGCTATTCCCTTAATTGCAAGATTATCAGATTCAGTTCCTCCAGATGTAAATATTATCTCATCTGAATTTGAATTAATAAAATTGCCAACATGTTCCCTAGCAACTTCAATTGCATTAAATGCTTTTATTCCAAAATTATGAATTGATGAAGCATTACCATAGATTTTATCAAAATAAGGCAGCATCTCAGATAAAACTTCCTTATCTACAGGAGAAGTTGAAGCATAGTCCATATATACTTTTTTCATTTAGTCTCCACGACCGATATCCATCATTTTTTTAAGAGGTATTTTTGCCTTCTTCATTAATTCAACAGGGATTTCAATCTTTGGTTCTAAGGTTTCAAGGCTATTTAAGACTTTTTCAAATGTTATTTTCTTCATGTTTGGGCAAATAGCTGTTTTTATTGGATAAAAAATTTTATCATTATTTTCATTTTTCAACCTATAACATAATTCTTTCTCAGTCCCAATAATAAACTCATTTGCATCTGATTTTTTCACATGATTTAACATACCATTTGTCGAAAGAGCAAAATCTGAAATATCTATTACTTCAGGTCTACATTCTGGATGTACAAGTATTTCAGCATCTGGATGAATTTTTTTAAGATCTAAAATCTCTTCTTTTCTTATTCTATGATGCGTTGGACAAACTCCAGGCCAGATGATTAATTCTTTATCCTTTGCATTTCTTTGAATATAATTTCCCAAGTTCTTATCTGGAACAAAAATTATTTTTTTTGAATGTAAACTTTCAACTACTTTAACACCGTTTGCTGATGTACAACAAATATCAGAAATTGCCTTTGTTTCGATTGTTGTATTTATATACGAAACAACTTCTGCATCAGGATTGTCCTTTTTTAATTTTAAAAGTTCAACTGTATTAACTGTATTTGCCATTGGACATTCAGCTTCAATATCTGGATGAATGACATTTTTGTCAGGGTTTAGGATTTTTGCAGATTGTGCCATGAAATCAACACCACAAAAAACAATATTATCACAATCTGTTTTTGTTGCTTTTATAGCTAAATCAAGAGAGTCACCTAAAAAATCCGCAATATCTTGCACCTCAGGAAGTTGATAGTTATGAGCAAGAATAATTGCATTATATTTTTTTTTAAGTTGAATAATTTTATCGATATTTTTCTTGTTCATAATACAATAACCCTAACCTATTTCCTCAGCCCATAATACAAAGTTCAAAATAAATATTGTCATTAAATTTATGTAAATCATTTATACAAACCAAACTATTATATCTATGTTTAATTATACCATATATTAGGTGGATGGAGCATGGATATAATTTCATTAATTATAGGATTTGCTATTGGAGTTGTTGTAGTTGGTCTAGCATTAGAGATTGGAATAAAGAAAACTTCACATTTACCTCCAGCTTCAAAGCATACCAAAAGTTGGAATATTTCAGAAATAACCAATCCAAGAATAATGGCAGAATATTTATCTGATGTTGAACTTCCTAAAGATTCAAAAATAATTGTAAAAAAATATAAGAGCAAAGAAATGCTCGAAGGACTTGACGTTAAAGAACATAGTGGAATAAGGGGAAATTATATTCTAGGGGAAGATAGAGCATTAATTCTAGCGGGTCCAATAAAAAATAATGAATTAGGTTTTTGGACAGTTGAAAAAGAGATAGTTCAAAAATTAAATCAGGATTTTAATGAAATGTGGGCCGAAGGTTCCCGTATGGAACAAGAAGAAAAAAAAGAACCTTAAAAAAAACTGATAATGGTTAAGTAATTATACATGATTTTGTTTCGTTGCATTCATGCTTAACCTACTTGGGGTAATTATTGCATTTATTATTGTAATTTATTTAATTAGAATAAAATTTAATTTTGGTTTATCTTTAATACTTGGTTCATTTATTGTAATATTATTTTCAATAACTAATATTGAACTAATAAAAATTCCTGAAGCTTATGCAAAAGCGTTAATCTATGATACTGAAAATCATGTTTTTGATTTTCAAACTATTGAACTATCAATTCTACTTACTCTAATATACATCCTAGCAAAAACTATGCAAGAAACCGGTGCAATAACAAAAATGATAAAAAGTTTAAGATCAATTTTTTATAGGGGTGGAACACTTGGAGTAATACCTGCAGTATATGGCCTGATGCCTGTACCTGGAGGAGCTCTTTTTTCAGCTCCGTTAATAGATAAAGAAGGAGAAAAATATAAGTTAAAACAAAGTCAGAAAAATTTTTTGAATGTATGGTTTAGACATATTTGGTTTCCAATATATCCTGTTTCTTCTGCAATGATGCTTATTATAAGTGCTGATTTTGCAAATATTGATATCTATGAACTTATTTTAGCAAATTTTCCAGCTTTTTTTGCATTTATAATAATTGGGATTATTTTTTTGAAATTTTTTATAAAAAAAAGTAATTCCCCAAAAACAAAACCTGATAAAGATTATAGTGGATTATTATATCTTTTTCCACCTATTCTACCAATAGTAATTTATATATTGTTTTTTTCAATTTTTACAGCTATTGGTATTGAAAATCTTAAAGATTTTCAGAGAAGTATATTTATTGTAGGCGTGGTCTTTAGTATTATTTCCTTATATTTTCTTATAAAAATTGATTTGAAGAAATATTTTGAAATATTAAAAAATTCATTTTCTTTAAATCTTGCTTTTGCAATAATTGGAATAATGATTTTTAGACAAGCTATTGAAGTATCAGAGGCAAATAAAATAATTGCTACAATTATTGGAGATTTACCTTTTCATCCAATTTTTATTGTTATAATTGTACCTTTGATAATGGGTTTAATTACCGGATACAATTTTGGAGCGATAGCTCTATCGTATTTCCTTGTTGAACCTTTGTTTAATTTTATAAATATCAATATAATTGGAATTGCTAGTTTAATTTTTATTAGTTCTTTAGTAGGATATCTTATATCTCCTATTCATCTTTGTAATGTAGTAAGTAGTGAATATTTAAAAACAGATACAACACGCATGTATAAAATGTATATTCCAGCAGTTATATTTTTATTAATTTTTCAAACAAGCATTGTACTTTTATTTTATAGATAAAACTTTTATAAACTCATCTTTTCCATGATATCGATGAAACAATCATTAACATTTGAAAATCTAAAAAATCCGACCTTATATGGTCCTGATGTTAAATCAGTAAATATTTTACAAACTCATATTTCATATATTGCTTTAACTGGTTTATATGCTTATAAGATAAAAAAACCTGTTAATTTTGGATTCCTTGATTTTTCAACTCTTGAAAAAAGAAAATATTTTTGTGAAGAAGAATTAAAACTTAATAGAAGACTATGCCCAGAAATATATCTTAAAGTTGTTCCAATATCTATTAAAAATAATGAAATAAAAATTAATGGGGATGGACAAATTATTGAATATGCATTGAAAATGAATGAATTTTCTCAAAAAAATATTATGACCCGACTTTTAGAACAAGGAAAAATCGATGAAATTGATATGGATAATATATGTAATATTCTAGTTGATTTTTACAAATATGGAGAGCATTCTAAAGAGATAGATAAGTATGGTACTGTTGATTTTGTTAAAAAAAATACAGATGAAAACTTTGAACAAACAAAATCTATGATAAATTTTACAATTACAAAAGAAATATTTGATTTTATTAAAGCAAAAACTAATGAATTTTTAGATAAATATAAAGAATATTTTGAAGATCGTATTAGAAAAAATTGCATTTGTGATTGTCATGGAGACCTTCATTCTGGAAATATTGTTGTAAAAGATAGAAAGATTTGTATTTTTGATTGTATAGAATTTAATAAACGTTTTCGGTATAGTGATATTACATCAGATATTGGATTTTTAGCAATGGATTTAGATTATATTGGTAAACCATTCCTGTCTAGTTATTTTATTTATAAATATATTGAAAAAAGTAAAGATATCGGCATATTAGATATGTTAAATTTTTATAAATGCTATAGGGCTTATGTAAGGGGTAAGGTCATAGGTTTTAGGTTGGATGATCCAAGTTTTGATAAAAATGATAAAAAGAAAATAAAAGAATCTGCAGAAAAATATTTTGAATTGGCATATTATTATGCCAAACTTTTCTCATTATGTCTAAGAAAAACAAAACCAACTCTTTTCATAACATGTGGTTTAACTGGAACAGGAAAAACCACAGTAGCCAAAAAAATATCAATTGATTATAATGCTTATTTTATTAGCACTGATTCTGTTAGAAAAGAACTCGAAGGTATTGACAAATTTGAGAAACATCATGATGCTTACAATACTGGTCTTTATTCTCCTGAAAAAATGCTTTTTACCTATAAAAAGATATTAGAAAAAGCAGATAGTTTGTTAGGAAAAGGTAAAAATGTGATATTAGATGGAACCTTTAAATCAAAAAATATTAGAGAAATGGCAAAAGACATTGCTAAAAAAAATAATGCAAATTTTTTAATTCTATTTTGTTCATGTCCAGAAATGATAGTTAAAAAATATCTTGAAAAAAGAGTGAAAAAGAAATCAATTTCAGATGGTCGTTGGGAGATTTATTTAAAACAGAAGGATTCATTTGAATCATTTTATAATGATGAAAAAATTATCGAAATTGATGTTTCAAAGAATTCTTATGAATATCAAATTGATATTTTTAAAAAGATTTATAAAAGTATTAATGGGGTTTGAATATTGAAAGTATCAGATTATAATATTGATTTAGAAAAAGTTGTAAATACTATCAACAAAAACAATTACAAAAGAGTGTTATTACAAGTCCCAGAAGGTTTAAAAATAAATTTTTTCAAATTTGTTGATTTTATTGAAGAAAAAACAAAAGCAAATGTAATAATTTCTGCTGATCCTTGTTTTGGAGCATGTGATATTTCATCTTTTGGGTTGAATAATTTAAATATAGATATAATTGTTCATATTGGTCATACTTCTATTCCTGAAATAAATAATACTCAAGTTCATACTATTTTTGTAAATGCTGAATCTATTTTGGATTTATCAAGAGTGATAAAAAAAGCAATTTCAAAAATAAATGGAAAAAAAGTTGGGCTTCTTTCAACATCACAACATGTACATCTTTTAGATACTGTGAAAGAAATTCTTATTGCTAACAATTTTATTCCAATAATTGGAAAAGGAGACAACCGGATTGAATTGGATGGTCAAATTCTTGGTTGTAATTTTTCAGCTGCAAAATCAATTTTAGATGAAGTAGATTCATTTTTATTTATTGGAAGTGGTAATTTTCACCCTTTGGGATTAAGTCTTATAACAAAAAAACAGGTAATTGCTTGTGACCCATATACAAATATGGTAAGAGAAAAAGAATTAGTAGATTTAAAAGATATGATTCTTAGACAGCGCTATGGTGCTATTGCTCGTTCAAAAGATGCAAAAGTCTTTGGAATTATTGTTGGAACGAAAATTGGTCAACAGCGAATTGATCAAGCATATAAAATCAAAGAAGAACTTGAATTAAAAGGAAAAAAATCATATGTTTTTTCAATAAATCATCTTTCTCCAATTTATCTAGAGAGCTTTAAAGAAATTGATT
>LSSG01000025.1 GCA_001595915.1 Thermoplasmatales archaeon SG8-52-3 | reverse complement strand
CTTAAAATCAATAACCCGATCAGACTTATCCTCCAAATAAACAAGAGGCTTACCATTAACATTATTGTTATAGAATGTATTTTGATACGAATTATAAATTCTGATACCATCATTAATAAAAGAATTATTTTTTATGACATTATTATTAGATGAAAAAATTTCGTTTCCAGAATAATAACCATATCCATAGCTATTATTTATAAAAAGATTATTTAAAACATTATTACTGTTTGAATAATAAAGATTAATTCCATATTCATAATTTGAACCAATAATATTATTGATAATAAAATTATTTGAAGAATAATAGATAAATAATCCATAAAACCAGCTATTATTTATAATATTATTTGAAATGATATTATTATTATTTTCTTCATCTATCCATATGTTAAATTCGAAATTATAACTAACATTGTTATTAGATATATTATTATTTGAAGAATCAACATATATACCAGTACCACCACCCTCTAAAGAATATATAGTAAAACCACTAAAATTTACAAAATCAGCAGATAAATGTACAATACCTTTATAATAACCCCCCCAATTTTCAATAATAGTTGTGTCTCTATTTTCACCTCTAAGGTTTATTGATTTATCGATATATATAATCTCATTATATGTTCCACTGTAAACAAAAACAGTATCTCCTTCGGAAGCGTCTTCAATTGCTGCGTATATATAAGTATAATTTCCTGGACCCGTTCCACCAACATATAAAGTATTACCATTAGATATTAGAATGGTGGATTTCTTCACAGCATTAGTAGCAATTGATGGAATAATACAGATTCCTATAAATAAAAAAACAATACACAATGACAGGTATTTATTTAGAGATACATTATCTTTGATATTATCACCTCTAAAAATGGAAACCTATCCATTAACCGTTCCAACCATAGATAGTATGTTTCTCGAGTTCTTGGTATTGTTACTTCAAGAGTACCCCATTCACTTAGAAGCCCATTACTATCCATAGTCTGTGCTCTTATTGTATATGTTCCTTTCTTTTTCCAAGAATAATTATATTTAACAATTGAACCAGAAGGAAATGGACCATCCCATTTACCTGGAGTTCCATGTTCCCAATCTATATGTATCCATAATAAATCTCCATCAGGATCAGATATTGAAAAATTATACTCATATTCTATCCCGATTTTTCCACTAGTTGGACCTGTAATTATTGGTTGATTTGGACGAGTGTTATTCCAACCATTTAGTTTCATAAAAGGATATCTATCCACATTATCTCCACCAGGAATAAGATAAGGAGTATCACCTATACCATCGCCATCAACATCTTCACCTATGTAATCATCCCAATAGTTACCTCCAGAAGGATAACCATCATCCCAAGAATTATTACATTCATCATATGCGTAATTTGTATTATTTAAGAAATTATTGTGAAAAATTTTATTTTCATTGCTTAGTTCAATAATATTAATACCTTTTTCATTATTTAAGATGTAATTACCTGAGATTTTGTTGTTACTTGAGGAAAATAGATCTATACCATTATAGTTTTCTGTTATTGTATTATTAAAAATTAAGTTCTCTGAAGATTCCCAAATATCAATACCATCCTCCCCATTGTTAGAAATAACATTTTCATTAATTTCATTAAAATCGTTATTTTTCCAAAGAGAGATACCATCTCTATTGCTATATGAGATAATATTTCCCAAAATTATGTTATAAAAACCACAAGAAATTGTTATACCAGCATCATAATTATTTATAATATTATTATTTAAAACATAATTAAATCTTGTATAAAAAAGACCAATACCTGCACCATATCTATTGTTTTTTATGTTGTTATTAGTAATAAAATTATAATAAGAACTAAGTGAAATATAAATACCACAATAATTATTTAAGATGTCATTTTCTGAGATAATATTATTATGACATCCTTGTTGTAAGTGTAAATTACCACGAGGATTTGAAGTGATATTATTACCAATAATTTTATTATCACAGCAAGAAAATCTAAAGTCAATACCATACCAATTGGAAAATATTGAATTATTTTGTATAAGATTGTTGTTGCATCCATGCCAAAATTGTATAGTATATTCACTATGTGAATGAAATATATTGCTAATAATATGATTATCACTAGAAGACCATAAAACTAATCCATAATTAAAATTTGAAGAAATAATATTACTTACAATGAAATTATTATTATTTAAAAGTCGAATCCCTCCATCATTTGATGAAATATTATTATCAAATATTGAATTGTTACTAGAATGTACTAATATACCTTCAGAACCCCACCCACTTTTCTGTATTGTAAAACATTTAATTGTAACTCCATCATTAGTTATGTTTACAACATTACTACTATAATTACCATCAATAACTGTAGTATCCTTATTCTCACCAATTAGATTTATAGATTTATCTACAATTAAATTCTCCCAATAAGGAGAAGAATACTCATTAACAAAAACAGTATCCCCATCAATTGAATCATTAATTGCATCCTGTATTTTTGAATAGTTACCTGGTCCTGTCCCACCAACATAATAAGTTTTACCAACATACACAGTATACCATTGTGTGTCCATATTATATTCATTATCCCATACCAATAACGTTACTGGATAATAACCTGTCTCTTCCCACATATATTCTGTTATAGGATTTTCTGAGCTTTCATCAAATATAAGATCGTTATTCCAATCCCACTCATACAATATTATTTCGCCAATTTCGGTATAACTAGTGGAGGCATTAAATTCAATTGTCTCACCAGGTTGAATGCATCTAGGAGACCAATCAAAATCTGCAGTAGGCAGGTATGTTCTGTAGGGATCAATAACGAATGCTGATATCTCTGCACCACCTTGGAACTCCCCAATAAGTGTACATTCTCCAGATTCTTTATCCACCTTGTATAGTTCACCCTGGTCAGTAAAAGTAGATAAATAAAGACAGTCGTCATCTATACAATGACTAAGAACTGCATTTCCATTTATATCAATTCCAAGTAAACCAATATAGGCTGTTTCACCAGTTTCTCGATCGAATTCATATAAACCGTTGTTAACATATTCCACACCGTAAAACCTACCGTGATTACAATCTCTAGTAATACTACCCATCTTACTTCCTTCAGGTAGACCAAATGATCCAATAAAGGTCTGCTCTCCAGAGGATTCATTAATCCAATAGAGAGAGGTATTAGACGCTCCTAGTAAAATATTAATATAGCCCCATGCCAACCCATTTAAATGGACACCATCACCTCCGATTTCAACCATAAAACCAGAATCATAATCGATCTTCCATAATTTCCCATTACCATATTCAGTAGAATACCATCCACCCCATGTCCAAGCACCGCCTACCATAGGAGCAAATGAAGAAGACCCCCATAGTTGAGATATATTACCTGGATCATTTAAATTAAAATAAACCGGACCTTCAACTAATTGACCACTAGGATCATTAATACAGTATCCATAACAAATAGTATCTCGGTTTAATAATTCCTCTAAAATATCAAATTCATCCTGTTGATTTTTAACTGAATATAATATAGGAATAATATTTTGAATTTTTAAACCAAAAATTATTGGTGAAATTGAAGTTACTAAAAACAGTAAAGTTATTCCAAAAACTATTACTTTTTTCAGAATAAATTCCTCCCTCGATATAAATTAATCAAATTTATAGTATTTAAACTATTTTGTCAATCTATATATCAAAAAGAACCTGAACATGAAATGGTTTTTTATTTTTTACTTCAAGCATATGGTAAGTTACAGCTTTTATTTCTGCACCTGCTTTATGCTTTGATATGTTGAATTTTTCACCAAAAATCTTAGCAGCAAGTTTATTATTCTTTTCATCAAGTTCAACTTTGAAAAAACCAAAAACAAGATTCTTAGCACTATTCAAAAAAAGAAGGTCAGATAGAAAATCAACAAGCAATTGTTCCAGGTCAGGTGCCTCAAGCTCAATAATATATTGACCAATATTTTCAATCTCTGAACTGTCAGTAATAATATCAAACATTCCTTTTGCAGCATTCTCAAATGCTTCAGAAATGGTTTTTCCGTATGCCTTTACACCAACATCAGCGGTATGGTCAATTAATTCATAGGTTTTCATAACAATTTCTTTTCCATAATAATTTTTAGGATTATTTTTTGTTATTTAAAGATTGATATATCTTAATGAGTTCATCTGCTGTAAAAAGAGTATCAATCTTTGATCAAGATTTTCTTGCTTTGGAAATTCTTTTTCCATTATTTTTAATATTTCTTTAACAGTTTTTTTTCCATCCGAATTTTTCCAAACAAGTGACCCATATTTGTCCATGTTTGCAGTAAAATAATTTTCTTTTTTAATGACCTTTAAAAATGATTTTCCAAAGTTGCTACTAAACTTCTCCATTTTAATTTCAACAAGTCCTTCTTGATTTGTTGACCATTCCAAATCTGCTCTCTTTGGAATGTACTTTAGAAACTCATCAATTGTCGGCAGTCTACGTTTTTTTGGTTTATTCTTCCTTAACAAATATTTCCCTCAGTGGGATATATGCAAGAAGCACTGCAATAAACAACCATATGAGTATTGCAGGTAGTATCGGTGGGAAATCAAATATTGCAAGGTTGAATCCTCCAATTATCAGGAATGCAACAGTAACACCCATCAATGCTTCTCCAGCAATGAGTCCCGCAGTGAGAAGAAGACCTGTTCTTATAACCTTTTCTTTTGGTTTTACTCCAGTCTGCTTGATAGCAAGTTCCCAATCTGAAATTTCTTCCTCTTCAGCATTTCCATATTTCCTCTCAATAAATTTGTTTGTGATATGTCTTACTATACCACCACTAAAAATTGGAACGCTTAATGTAAATGGAAGATAAATTCCAATTGCAACTGGAAGAACTGGCAGATCAATTAAAATCAATACAAAGGCAAGCACCGGGCCTGCAAAAACAAAAGGCCATACCATCTCACCAGTAAGAACTCCTTCAACAATACCAGCCATCAAAAATGCTTGCGGCGCGGCAAGATCAGGACTACCAATATGATATGCCTTGTCAAGAGCTTGAACAACAAACGCAAGAATTGGTGCTGCGGCAAGCACTCCAATTAGTTCTGCAATCTGCTGATTTTTTGGTGTTGCTCCAACCATTTGACCACAAGCCATAGACTGAAGCACGTCACCAGATATTGCTGCTGCACAACAAATAACTGCAGCAATAAGAATTGCTACTCCAAAGGCGCCAGTCCCACTTAGTCCAAAACCTAGTAAAATCAAGGTGGTTATTAGTAAAACTGAAACAGTCACCCCAGAAATAGGATTATTTGATGAACCCAACAGTCCTGCCATATAACCTGCTATTGCACTAGCAATGAATGCAAAAAGAATTGCAAAAACAGCCATAAAAGCAGAAACCGGCCAGTTATCTGATATCATTCCATAAAGCAGGAAAACAGGTATTGTGAGTGCACCAATTGCTAGAAATACGAATTTGAAATTAAGGTCCCTATCCGTACGTTTTTTTGCTTCAACCTGACCACCCTTAATACCAACAATTGCTTCTCTGATACCACTAGCAAGGTTTGATCTTAATTTAAAGATTGTATAAAGACCTCCAACAACCATTGCACCTACACCGATATAACGAATATAGCTACCCCAGATGTTGAAAAAACCCCAGATAAATTTACCAGTCTCTAGATTCCCAGCACCAAGATTCATAACATCAGAATATATCTGAGGATCAGATAGTGGAGGAGCGGGAAGTCCAGTTGCTAGAACAATTAATGGTGCAAGAATGACCCAACCAAGAAGACCTCCAACAAATACAAAGGATGCAATTCTTGGGCCAATAATCCAGCCAACACCAAGAAGGGCAGGGGAAGTAGCCAAACCACCATAAAGATAACCTGGATTTGCACCAGATCCAATATTATATCTACCAATATTTACAATTCCATGAATTGTACCACTAACTGCCTTCATTCCAACTTGTATAAACTTAAATAATGCTGCAACCAGAACACCTACAACAAGCCAAATTCCACTTACGCCACTTTTTGCTTCTGCTTCACTTTCGGTATCTCCACCAACAGTCGTTGTAAGAACAGCAGCAACAGCAACACCCTCAGGAAATGGAAGATCGGTTTTAGTAATAAGCGCTCTTCTTAAAGGTATCATCCATAAAACACCAATTATTCCGCCCAGAAGCGCAATAACTGTTGTTTCAAAGTATTGAATTTCTGTCCAGGTACCAAGAAGAACTAGTGCTGGAATTGTAAAAATAACACCAGCAGCCAGTGCTTCACCAGCAGCTGCACCCATCATACCCAGGTTAACTTCAAGAATAGTTCCTTTAAAAGGTTTTAACAAGGCAAAAGCCATAACAGCACCTGGAATAACAGCAGATACAGTCATACCTGCATAAAGACCAAGATAAGCATTTGCTGCACCTAAAATAATTGCAAGAATTGCTCCAACAAGAACCGCTTTTAATGTAAGTTCAGGAATTGTTTTAGATGCAGGAATAAAAGATTTGAAATCATCTCTAGATGTCATAAGAATCCCCATTTTTTAAATTAAATAATAATATCTGTTAACTTTATTATTAATATATTTTCCCATTTATAATACCATCGATTTGTATTATTTACCCATATACTATTTTTTGGTAAACAGGAAAACATCACCTATATTTTAATATTACTATAAAATTATAAATCAATTGGATAACGCAAAATTCCAGCAATTCCATTAAAAGCAGAATAAAGGGAATCGCCCTCTTCACTACCAAGAGAGATAATTTCTATTTTACCTCCAGTTTTTTCTGTTAGATCAGAAAGTTCATCAATTAAATCAATTTTTTCTACAATTTCCATTTGATTTGAACTATTACATTTAGTACAATCTGGAGCAGTAAAATCTTCTAAATTTTCCTCAGAAATTGTTCTTTCTTCAATATAATTACAAGACGTACATTTAAATTTCACTCTATACTTCCTTAAATTTTCAGAAAGAAGAAGCGTATCAACTGCACCCATCTGCAGTGCCTTTCTTAATTGAATCTCACCATAAACTGCTAAGCTACCTTCTGTTTTGGTAACTTCTTTTAAAAATCGTTTCATCAATTTTTTTTCTTTGGATATCTTAAGGTCTGTCATCGTTTCTGAAGCTGCTGAAACAAGCTCCCTTAAACCATATTCATCAGTATATCCAGTATCAAAAGTATCAACTATCTTATCCTGAACTTCATAGTGTAAAAAATTTTCATCAACAAAAAATTGTTTGGTAGGTCCTGGTCCACCAATAAATATGCCCTGAATATCAGGATGGTTCTGAAATATTTCACTAGCCTGCTCTCCACATTTAACAAACCATTCATGGGCAGCAATTTCAGTGAGTCTTTCAAATCTACGCTGTGATTGACCACCACGACCATGTTTGCCAGGAACTTGAGATGTCATATATTTTAACATCTGAATTCTATTTCCCTTCAAAAGTCCAACAGTACATTCTCTTCTATCAATTAGGAAAAGTCCATAAATCTCCTTTTCAATTAGCATCTGCTCTAAGGGTTCAAGATAAAAAGATGAGTCACAACGGTAAAGAAATGTAGTAATTGGTAAGGGCGGTTCAATAATATATGCAACCATTTCAGTTTTGTCACTTCCCACACTTTTATGACCAACAAAAAAAATCACACCATTTTCCGGAGGTTGCTTGAACTGCTTAAGTCTGCTCATAATAGATTCAATTGCAGAAAGAACATTTTTCATTGTAGTTTTTGATTTAATATTTTGAGACTGAGAATACTCATTTCTTAGATAAGAATTTACATCAAATATTTGTTTATTAGGTGGTACGTATAAAGATATTAATTCAGTATGTCTGCCTCTACAAGATTTTAAATCTTCAATTTGTCGCTTTAGATCGTATTTTTGTCTCTGAGTCATTTCAGTCATTGAATTTTTCCACCATTTTCCAATTAAATAATTACATATAAAATATAGGCAGTATCTAAACGTTACAATTCTACTACTTCGCCAGTTTTTGGAGTATACACCTCTGCAAACTCCTTTAAAGGTTCAATAAGGGCTTCCCTATTATCACTATGCATTAGAATAATTTTTTCAGAGTTACATTTTTTTGCAAAATCAATTAGTTCACTATGACCGGCATGAGCAGATAGATCAAAATATTGAACTTCACATTCAACTTTTTCTAAGACACCATAAAAATTTAGTTTACCCTTATTAACTAAGAGTCTTGCATTACTATTTTCAACTTGATAGCCAGTAAGTAAAACAGCACTTTTTCGATCGTTTTTCAACTTATTCATATAGTTTAAGACAGGTCCGCCATCCATCATACCACTTGACGTAATAATAACTTCAGATTTTAAAGCAAGTCTTCTACCCTGATCTGAATGAACAAGATTTAATTTATTGAATGCTTTTTTAAGTTCTTCAGAAGACCTAAGATATCTTGGATATCTTAAAAAAATTCTTGCAACCTTTCTCCCCATACCATCAAACCAAATATTAAATCCTGAGTTTCTAAGTATCATTGCGATTTCTTGAGACCTTGAAACTGCAAAAGCAGGTAAAACTGCAACACCACCTCTTTTTACAACTTCATCAATCTTATCAATAAGCTCTTTTTCTAATTCTTCTCTTTTTTTTGGGTGATCTCTACCAGCATAGGTTCCCTCTAAAAATAAAATGTCGCAATTAACAGGTTTACATTTTTTTGCAATTCTAGTATCAACGACATTGAAATCTCCAGTGAATAATATTTTTTTATCACCAACCAACTCAAACATTACAGAACCAGGAATATGACCAGCAGAGTGACATATAACATCTATAGCATCACCAATAATTCTTTTTTCAGATAGTTCAATTGGAATAATACTTGCCTTGGCTTCTTTGATATCTGATTTACTATATGGTATTGCATAACCTTCACTTTTAGCAATGCTAATTGTATCCTTATGAAGTAAATCAGTAATTTCGCCTGTAATCTTTGTTGTAAGAATATTTTGATCACTTTTTGAAAAAAGCCATGGAATCATACCTGAGTGATCTAAATGAGCATGGGTTAATAATATCAAATCAACAGGAGGTGCAGGAAGAGGATATGTTGGTGGTTTACCGGGTGACATACCATATTCAAAAAGCAATTTAACATCACGAGTTTCAAGAACCATTGCTAGTCTTCCGACTTCTTCAACACCACCGAGAAATTGAAATTTACAACTGTTATCCATCAGTAATCAGGCAGGAGAAAAAGATTATGGTTGATTAATGTTTGCTTAAAATTATTTTGGTGAGATTTTTAGAACTGACTCATCTTTTTCGACAATTATAACTTTGGTATTTGGTGAAATAGTAATATCTGAAGTTGCTTGCCAAAGTTCACCTTTAAATCTTATATAGCCGGTTTTATATGGCGTAATCATATCAACCGTTTTTGCAGTTTCTCCAATAAAAGTTCCCATTGCTGTTTTCTTTTTTCTTACTTGAATAATTTTATATATTAAAAATGTAAAAAATATTGCAATTATTACTGCAATAACAAGTATTATTGTAATAGCTTGATTTATCCAATCCATTGTTATCACCCAATCAGTAGAATAGTTAGGTATTAAAAATATCCCTCCAAATAAAAGGCATATTATTCCACCTATACCTATAACACCAAATCCTGGTGTGGCAAATATTTCTACTATAATTAGTAGGCAACCTATAATTATAAAGATTATGCTTAATATTGAAATTCCAAATCCTGACCCAATAAGAGACAACAAAATTGCGATAACACCAAAAACCTCTGCACCAAATCCAGGTGAGGATATTCCAAATATTAATGCAAAAATTCCAAGCATTAACAAAAGAGATGTAAGAATAGGGTTTGATAAAAATTTCATAATTGATATTCCAATAGATGGAGAATAGTTAATTTGTTTAACATCAATAGTAAAAATTATTACTTCTCCACTAGATGTTACAATTGAACTACCATTTATATCTAATAAAAGCTGATTGATTGAAGGCGAGACATACTCAATAACCTGATAATCAAGTGCAGATGTTTCATTAATATTAAGATTTTCTGTTATGAATTTTGCAACAATGGTTTTGTTCCTATTATGCATCTCAGCTCGTGTTTGAATCCAACTTACAAGAGCATTAATTCTCTTTGAATCTGTAACAAGTTTTGAACCTTCAACAGTAATTTCCACGGGTTGAGCTGAACCAATTATTGTATAGTCAGCCATTGCAGCAATGTGACAGCTCATTAAAATAAAAGTTCCTGCTGACCAGGCAGCCGAACCCTGTGGGTAAACATATCCAACAAAAGGGATTTCACTTTTATTTATGATGTCAGCTATTTCAAAGGTTTGCTCAAGGCCTCCACCAGGTGTATCTAACAAAAGAATTATTGCCACTGATTTTTCAGATTTAGCCTGCTCAAGACTTTCCTTAAAAATTTCAACAGTATATTGGTCTATTGTATCGGTTACTTCTACGACAAGTACATTTGAACCTTGTGCATAAGAACTTATTGATGATAAAATAAAAATGAAAAAAATAAAAATTAAAGAGAGTTTTATTTTCATTTTTGAACTTCTTTGGTAATTGCTTTTGCAATTCCTGCAACTCTACCTATATCTCCACCTGGAACTACTATAAGGTTTTTTTCTCTGGCAATTTCAGCAAGAGTTTGAAGTTCTCTAAGTCTTAAAGCTGTAGGAGTTTTTTCATAAAAAGTTGCTGCCTCAGTCATTTTCTTTGCTGCTTGAAGTTCTCCATCTGCAATAATTATTCTTGATCGTTTTTCTCTTTCAGCTTCTGCTTGTTTGGCTATTGCTCTTAGCATTTCTTCAGGTAGGGCTACGTCTCTAATTGTTACTGCAGATACTTTAATACCCCATGGATCTGTAGCCTGATCAATTATTGTTTGAAGTGATTTATTAAGTTCATCCCTTTTTGATAGAAGTTCATCCAAGCTTTGTTGTCCTAGCACATCTCTTAATGTTGTTTGAGCAAGAAGGCTAGTTGCAACATCATATCTTTGTACTTCAACAACTGCCTTTTCTGGGTTTGTTATCCTAAAATATACCACTGCGTCAACGTCTACTGTGACATTATCCTGAGTTATTACTCTTTGTTTTGGAACATCTATTACACGTGTTCTTAAATCAAGTTTAATATAGCTATCAATTATTGGAATTATAAAAACAAGACCTGGGCCCTTTATACCGATTAATCTACCTAATCTAAACACAACAATCCTTTGATACTCCGCCATTATTTTTATTGCAGATGCTAGTATTAATATTAGAAAAATTATGATTATTATCAGTATATATATTAATGTCTCTGGCATAATTTTTTTACCTCCAAAACCAAATAAGATTATAATATATTAAGTGTTTCTGAAAAATCATAAAAAATAAAATAAAGAGCTTCATGATATGAAAAAATATTGTGGGGGAGAATATAACTTATGTCTAAGATAATTAGTATAAAAGCAAGAGAAGTCTTAGATTCAAGAGGTAATCCAACTGTTGAAGTCGATTTAGTAACAGAACAAGGTATATTCAGATCGATGACACCGAGTGGGGCAAGTGCTGGTCAACATGAAGCTCTAGAATTAAGAGATAAAGATAATACTAGATATTTTGGTAAAGGTACGCTAAAGGCAGTGGCAAATGTTAATAAAAAAATTGCTCCAAAAATAGTTGGTCTTGATTGTATTCATCAAGAAACAATTGATAATATTATGTTGAAGTTAGATGGTACTGAAAATAAGGATAAATTTGGAGCAAATGCAATATTACCTGTTTCAATGGCTGTTACAAAAGCTGGTGCTGTTGCAAAAAATCTTCCATTGTATGAGTATATAGGCGTTTTATTTGGAGTAATTCCACATAAATTACCAGTTCCAATGTGTAATGTAATAAATGGTGGAAAACATGCTGGGCAGGAAAACTCAATTCAAGAACATATGTTAATGCCGACTGGGGCAAAGAGTTTTTCTGAAGGAATCAGATATGTTTCTGAAAGTTATCAACATCTTGCAAAACTTTTAAAAGAAAAATTTGGCGCTGGAGGTGTTCTAATCGGTGATGAAGGTGGTTATGCTCCTCCTCAGATTTCTACAGTAAACGAAAGACTAGATTTAATGTTAAAGGCTGTTGAAAATTCTGGATATAAAGATTTGATGCACATTGCACTAGATCCTGCATCAAGTGAATTTTTCTATGATGGAAAATATAAGATTGGCAATAAAACATTTTCAGGCGGAGAAATGGTTGATTTTTATGTTGATCTATGTAAAACTTATCCAATAATAAGTATTGAAGATGGTCTTGCAGAGGATGACTGGGCGTCTTGGGTGGAACTTACAAAAAAAATTGGTACAGAAGTTCAAATTGTTGGTGATGATTTATTTGTAACTAACACAAAACGTATAGAAAAAGGAATTAAAATGGGTGCAGCAAATTCTGTTCTAATTAAACTAAATCAAATTGGAACGGTAACTGAAACATTAAATGCAATTAAAATGGCACATGACCAAGGGTGGACAGCTGTTGTTAGTCATAGAAGTGGAGAAACAGAGGATAATTTTATTGCAGATCTTGTCGTAGGAACAAGTTCTGGTCAGATAAAGACTGGCGCACCTGCAAGAAGTGATAGAAATGCTAAATATAACCAATTATTAAGAATTGAGGAGCAATTAGGTGAAAAAGCTGAGTATCCTGGAATTGATTTTCGGATGGATCATCTTGCATAAACATTTTTAAAACTTTTCATATATCGGCAATCAGGGAATTATTATGAAAATACTTATTACTGATAAAATGGCAGAAGAAGCAATTCAACTTTTAAAAGATGCAGGTCATGATGTAAAATTTGATGAAATGGATCATGATACCCTTTTAAAAGAAATTGAAAAATATGATGCTCTTATGGTTAGAGGTAGAACTAAGGTTGTAAAAGAGATTGTGAATGCAGGATCTAAAGGAAGCCTGAAGGTAATCGGTAGAGCAGGAATAGGAGTAGATAACGTTGATATTGAAACAGCAGGAAAACTCGGGATTCCCGTTGTAAATGCTCCAACAGGTTCAACAATTAGTGTTGCAGAACTTACAATTACTCATATGCTTAGTCTTTCAAGAAATATAGCAAAAGCAGACAATACTATGAAAAAAGGAGAATGGGCAAAAAAACAACTTAGAGGGTCCGAACTATATGGTAAAACATTAGGTTTGATAGGAACCGGAAATATAGGTAAGCTCACAGGGAAAATTGCTAAATGCTTTGGAATGAAAATAATTGGATTTGACCCCTTCATTTCAAAAGAGGATATGATGAAAGACGGAATCGAAAAGAGGGAGGATTTAGGAAATCTCATCAGTAGTTCCGATTTTATTTCACTTCATCTTCCACATACTCCAAAAACTCATTATATTGTGAATAAGGATATGATTTCAAAAATGAAACCATCTGCATATATTATCAATTGTTCTCGGGGAGGAACAGTTGATGAAGAAGCCTTATTCAATGCTTTAAAAAATGGAAAGATTGCAGGTGCTGGAATTGATGTCTTTGAAAAAGAACCACCTCAAAATAATCCACTTTTGACACTGGAAAATGTAATACTAACTCCACATTTGGGAGCAAACACAAATGAAGGACAAATAAGAGCGGGAACAATTTGTGCAGAGCAAATCATAAAGGTCTTAGAAGGAAAAGAACCAGATTATTGTGTGAATAAAAAGTATCTACAATAGGAAAGAATATAATTATCTATGATATTTTGAAGTTCATATGAAAAATTTAAATAATATTGTTGATAAGATTGAAAAAAGTATTGATGACAAGGATAAAATTAGAGAGAAAGCCTTAAGATTATCACGAGAAATCATTATTAACTGTAGAAAATCTATTCAAAGTATTCATCAAAATTTAATGAAGGATGCGAAGAGCAATATAAAAAAAGCTTCAGATAAACTTGAGGTATTATATGGTATAACAAAAGAGCACCCCGATCTATATCATGCTGGTTTTGTTGAAAATGCAGCTCAGGAATTAGTTGAGGCTCATTGTCTATATAATATTATGAACGGAAAAGATTTACCTGACCCTGATGAAATAAAAACAACATATAGCTCTTATCTTTTAGGACTCTGTGATTTAGTTGGTGAATTGAGAAGAACGGCTTTGGATTCAATTAGAAAGGGAAAAGCAAAAAAAGCAGATGAAAACCTTAACATGATGGAAGAAATCTATGATGTTATAATCCGTTTTGATTATCCTTCGGGTCTTATTCCGATTAAGAAAAAACAGGATATGGTAAGAGGTCTAATAGAAAGAACTAGGGGAGAACTTGCTGTTGCAAGTTGTGAGCGGCGTATTGAATATCATACAGGTGAATTCAGAGGAATGCTAGACAGAGTTAGTGAAAATAAAAAGAAAACAAAAGATATAAAAAAAGACAGTGAAAATGATTTAGACATTGATGGAGTTTGGTAATTTTTATTTAATATTGGTTTTCTCCTTATGGTAAACGAAACGTTTATAAAAACCCTTTATATACTTCGCGAAGGGACGGATAGTATTCTATGAATGGTATAATAATTGAAAACATTGTGGCTAATGCAAAGATATCACAAGGCTTTAACATTGAAAATCTTGTAGAAAAGATTCCAGATTTTATCTATAATCCTGATGATTTCTTAGGTGCAACTTTTAAACTTGATGACCCGAAAACCGCTATTCTAATTCTATCAAATGGTAAAGTAATATGTACAGGTGCAACAAGGATAGAGGAAGTCGAAGTCTCAATTAGAAAATTAATTGAAAAAATGAAAAATGTAGGAATTGAAGTGGAAACAAATCCAAAAATTGAAACTCAGAATATAATTGTATCTACAGACTTAAACAAGGAACTAAATTTGAGTTTTATTTCAAAGAGTCTAATGTTAAAAAACGTAAATTATGAGCCTGATCAGTTCCCAGGATTAATTTATAATATGGATGAAATCAGAGCACTATTACTCATATTTAGCTCAGGTAAAATTGTATGTACAGGAGCAAAAAGCATTGAGGATGCATCCAAAGGTATTGAAATGATGAAAGAAAAACTATCATCAATTGGAGTTTTATGATTTAAGGAGAAGATAAATTATGCCAGAAGTAATTGTAGAAAATATTGTAGCGTCTACTTCTTTTGCAGATAAATTAGATTTAGACGTAATAGCACAATCATTAGAAGAAGCTGAATATGAACCAGAACAATTTCCAGGTTTGGTTTATAGATTAAGTGATCCTAAGACAGCAACACTTTTATTTAGAAGTGGAAAAGCAAATTGTACAGGTGCAAAAAATGTAGAAGACGTACGAAAAACCGTTGATATTATTGCAGATAAACTCAAGAAATTAGGTGTAGATGTTTATAAAGATTTGAAAATAGTAATCCAGAACATTGTTGCAATTTCAGATCTTGGAACAGAATTAAATCTAAACGAAGTTGCAATGGGTCTTGGTTTAGAAAATGTGGAATATGAACCAGAACAATTTCCAGGTCTTGTTTATAGGATTAAAGATCCGAAAGTTGCAATGTTACTTTTTGGTTCGGGAAAAATTGTATGTACTGGTGCAAGGCAAACTGAAGATGTTTCTTTAGCTGTTGATAAATTATCAGCAGAACTTAGTTCATTGGATCTTATTAGAAAATAAAATCCATTCTTTTTTTATTTTTTTATAATTTTTTCGGAAAACATTTTTTAACATGTTGTTTTTATGCCAACTGAGATTACAAATAAAATGGGGATTTTATGAAACTCAAAAAATTCATATTAATAGTTGCAATAATTACAATAATTAGTCCTTTTTATATGGAATCAACTTTTGCTATTTCAAATCCCGGTCAAATATATGAAGGAAATGAATCTTTATTTTATAGAAATGTAACAGTTTATGCTCCAGCGGTTGCAAGTACTGAAAATGGTTACGTTGGTGTAATATCCACAATAACTGTTACCATACAAAGCAACGGAAGTGGAAGAGTATTTGTTGACACATTACCTTTAACTGAAGTAGATATGCAAGGTTCTGCTCGTCTTGCTGTAAAAGTTGCTAGTGCTCTAGTAAAAAATGATGAAAATTGTGATGTTGATCCCTCAAAATTTGATTATTTTTTCGTTGTAAGAACTTCATCTCCAGTTATAGGAGGACCATCTGCTGGAGGAATAATGACTGTTGCCACAATTTCTCTTCTTGAAAATTGGGAAATGGACAATAGAACAGTAATGACTGGAATGATAAATCCTGATGGTAGTATTGGTCCAATTGGTGGAATTCCACAAAAAATTGATGCTGCCTATTCAGTTGGTGCAACACATTTTTTAATTCCCAAGGGTCAAGGAACTTATACTGAAATGGTAACAACAACAGTAAATGGATGGATTACAACAGTCAAACCTGTTTCCAGAAACATTGCAGATTATGCAATGGAAAATTATGGAATAACAGTTACTGAAGTTGCAGATATAAATGAAGCTCTAGGAAATTTCACTGGTTATAATATCTTATTTAATGAAACTGAAACAATAATTACTACAGATGATTACATAAATGCAATAAAACCACTAGCTTCAACTCTACTGGAAAATGCACGAAGTGAATATGCTAATGCAAGTTCAGAAATTGAAAATACAAGTATTCCAAACAATTATCCTAATTATTATAGATATGATTTAATTGATAGCTTGAAGGTGGCTGAGGACAATCTTAAAGAATCTGAAGAGGCATATGAAAATGAGACATACTATACTAGTACAAGTGAATCCTTCCAATCCTTAATTTACTCAAGATTTATTATATATACATGTGATTATTGGAATACAGATCAGGATACTTTTTTACAAGATTTACTAAATTCTGCAAAAGTAAAATACAATAATGCAGCATATCAAGCAAAAAATGCTGAGATTAATGGTTATATCTCTCTTCAGACTGTAGGAGCTGCACAACGAAGAGCAACCGAAGCAAAAGAAGAATTAGATAGTGCGGAAAGTTCTTTTAATAATGGACTGTTTTTATACACACAAGTTTTAGATTTCCTATACAAAATAGCTTTCATCTATGAAAGAAGCAATAGTATTGGATGGTGGATAAACATTGGATCAAATTTCAATGAAACTGGTGATCTTGATAAAGATATTCTTGATGATCTTGCATTAGAGTATATCGAGGAAGCACAACAAGCAACAATTTATTCAAGCATTATATTAAATGAAATAGGTTCATCCGGGGGTAACTCTGCAAATTATTTACCATTAGCTGAAGAATTATTGATATCAGCAAGAAGGAATCTGGAAAATGATTATCCAGCATTGGCATTTTTTGAAGCACTTGAAGCAACAGTTAGAGCAAATCTTGTTATTGAATTAATTGGATTTGAACCCAAAGACAAAATCGAAATTGCAAGCGAAAGTGCAAATAATAATATTGCAAAGAGTAGACAACAAGGAATAGAACCTGTACTTGCAGTTAGTTACTATGAATTTGCACATAGTTTAACAAATGATTCAGAATATGACAGTGCGTTATTGTATTTTAGATATGGTGGAATGATTGCAGGAGCTCTAGGACTAACAGAATTTACTGGAGGAACATCTTCAAGGTATGTTGGAATACCTGAAATATTTGAGCATTCAAGTCTTAATCTATTATTACAGAATTTAGGAATTGTAATCTCAATTGTAATTCTTGCTGGTGCCTTAGGTATAATAGTTGGAATAATAATAAGTGTTTTAGTTTTAAAAAGGGAAGAAAAGCAAATAAAAGTACAAGATAATCAATTATTTGAAATTAGAAATTTACAAAAAAATAATTATTTTTCAGAAAATGAAATTCCTAGAAGCATAAAAGATTATTACAAAAAGCAAAAATAAAGCTTTCAATTATAGGTTTTTATAATGCAAATAACTGCAGAACTATTAGAAAATAAAGTAATAATCAAAAAACCAAAAGATGTAGGTAGACTATATAATAAAAGTCATATCGGGAAAATAATAAGTGGTAATAATCTTGAACTTGATTTATTAGAAGCGGTTTTTTTATTAGGAGAAGGAAAAATTTTAATTTTTAAAAATAAGAAAAAAATAGATTTTGAAAAACTTACAAAAATTGCTGCAAAAAAAATTTCTGAATTTGAGGTAAAATATCATGCGTTCAAGGATTTAAGAAATAGAGGTCATGCAATAAAACTGTATGATAAGGAGAAAAATATTAATTTTTATAATTTTAATCAAACATTTTTTTTATCATCTTATTCAGAAAGAGACTTATTGGAAATTGACGAAGCAACAAAATTGGTTAAAAAGATTGAGAAGAAAAATAAAGAGTTCTGGTTAGGTATTTTAGATGAAGAAGGTGATTTGACTTATTATAATATGTCAATTTTAGATATTAAGGGAAAAAACAAAGAACATTCTTATGAAAAAACAAAAAGCATTTTATTAAAAGATAGAGTTGTAATTTTTGATAAAAAAGCATCTGAAAAATTACATGAAAAAGAGTTTTTTGGAAAACCATTTGGGGAAGGACTACAACTATCAATTGTTGAAGCTATATATCTTCAGGAAAAAAATGTAATTGAAATTTATTCGGTTGATGATAAAAGGATTACAAAAGAGGATTTATTAAAATTAGTAAAAGATCAACAGCCAGATATAATATTAAGATATTATGTTTTTAAGGATTTGAAAAAACGTGGACTTCTTGTAAAAACAGGTTTTAAATTTGGAGCTCATTTTAGGGCTTATTCAAAAAAACCTGGAGACACTCACGCTGAATATCTGGTTCACGTTGTTTCTAAAGGTTTTAAGAGTACATGGGCAGAAATAAGTAGAGCTGTTAGACTTGCTCATTCGGTTAACAAGGAAATTGCTTTTGCAAAAGTCGATAAAACAAAAATAGATTATATTAAATTTGGGCGCCTGCGGCCATAATTTTTTTATAATCATTTTGCTATTAGTGTGAATTGTTCGGGGAGGAAAAATGTTACAAATTAGATGGCATGGTCATGCATGTTTTGAAATTACAAATGATTTGACGTTAGTTACTGACCCACATGATGGAAAATCAATAGGTATTCCTGCACCAACTGTTTCAGGAGATATCATTTTGGTATCCCATGATCATTATGATCATAACAGTGTTAAGTCTGTTGAAAAGGAAAGCTCAAAGGTTGTCACAGATGGAAGAAAGAGAAATATTTCAAATATTGAAATTTTTGGTGTTGACTCATTTCATGATGAAGCAAAAGGAGCAAAGCGTGGAAACAACATAATGTATAAATTTAGTGTTGACGGAATAAAATTCTGTCATCTTGGAGATCTGGGTCATGATATAGATGATGATGCCGTAAAACAAATTGGTGATGTTGACATCTTGTTTATACCTATTGGGGGAACATTTACTGTAGATGATAAACAAGCATGGAATGTAATAAATAAAATTAGACCAAAAATCATTGTTCCAATGCATTATAAGATTGGTGGACTGTCTTTGCCTATAGCAGGAATCGATCCCTTTTTAGAGCAAGCAAAACACAAAGTAATTCATGTAGGTAATGAAATAGATATTGAAAAGGATGATTTACCAAAAGAAACCGAGATTTGGACTTTTACATTATAGTTCTATTTATTTTCAAAAACTTCTGGATTTATGCAGTTAGGAGGAATTTCACCTTTGAGTCCTGCAATCATATTTTCTGCTGCAATAATTGCCATTTTTGAACGGGTCTCAAAAGTAGCTGATGCAGAATGTGGTTGAAGGACTACATTTTCAAGTTTTTTAAGTTCTTCATGAACCTTTGGTTCATGTTCATAAACATCAAGACCTGCTCCAAATATCCATTTTTCTTTTAATGCTTTTACAAGAGCCTTTTCATCAACAACAGGTCCTCTAGAAGTATTAATTAAAACTGCATTTTTCTTCATCATTTTTAGTTCTCCTTCTGAAATCAAGTGATACGTATCATCTGTTAAAGGAACGTGAATTGAGATAAAATCAGATTTCTTTAATAATTCAACTAGTTCAACTTTTTTTGCATTTAATTTATTATCCAAAATCTTATTTACTTGTTCATCTGCATATAAAACATTCATATTGAATCCTTTACTTTTAAGTGCAAAAGCAGTTCCAATTCTTCCTGTACCAATTACTCCTAATGTCTTATTTGAAACGTCCTGACCAAGCATCAAGAGTGGTCCCCATCCGATATATTTTCCTGCTCGTGTATACTTATCACCTTCGACAATTCGTCTTGCAACAGAAAAAAGTTGAGCCCAGGCCATCTCTGCAGTTGT
>LSSG01000024.1 GCA_001595915.1 Thermoplasmatales archaeon SG8-52-3 | reverse complement strand
GTTAATGGAATTCTTCACTCTTCGCAAAGAAGACGGGGGACATTTCGATTGACTGCATTTGATAAAATTATGGAAGCAATTAGTATTGAAAGTCAGCAATTGGCATTTGAAGAAGTAGAGGTATCCCCTGAAGATGAAAAAGAGATTATTAAACTGAGTAAAGATCCTGAGCTTTACAATAAGCTCAAACAGAGTATCTCACCAACTATTTATGGTTTAGAGGTTGAAAAAGAGGCTTTGATTTTAACGCTATTTGGAGGTCTTGCTAAACATATGCCTGACGGTACACGAATAAGAGGGGATATCCATACATTGTTTGTAGGTGACCCTGGTACTGCAAAATCTCAAATGCTTACTTACATGTCAAAGCTTGCTCCAAGAAGTATTTATGCTTCTGGAAAAGCATCATCTGCTGCAGGTCTTACTGCTGCAGCTGTTCGTGATGAATTTGGTGAAGGACAATGGACACTTGAGGCAGGTGCACTTGTTCTTGCTGATATGGGAGTTGCTTGTATTGATGAAATTGATAAGATGGATGAATCTGATAGAAGTTCCATTCATCAGGCAATGGAACAACAGGAAATATCAGTAGCTAAAGCAGGAATCAATGCAACACTTAAGACTAGGTGTGCACTCCTTGCTGCAGCTAACCCAAAACTTGGAAGATTTGATGAGTTTTTACCAATCCATGAACAGATTAACATGCCACCAGCATTACTATCACGTTTTGATTTGATTTTCTCAATTATTGATAAACCCAACAGAACCCAAGATACCGCTCTTGCGACTCATATTTTACTTTCACATAAGGCAGGTGAGGTAAGTGAACAGATGATAAGATTTAAGGATTCAAAGTATACAAAGAAAGAACAAGAAAGCCTTATGAGAAATATTATACCATTACTTACTCCTGAATTTTTACGTAAATATGTTGCTTATGCAAAAAGAAACATATTTCCAGTAATTACAAATGAAGCTCTTGAGATGTTAAAAGAGTACTATGTTGATTTTCGTGCAACATCTGAAGAAACAGTCACTTTTACACCAAGGCAGTTGGAGGCATTTGTAAGACTTACTGAAGCAAGTGCAAGAATGAGACTTAGTCAAGAGGCAACAGTTAATGATGCAAAGAGAGCAATTTACATAATTGATCAGTATCTTAGAAGAGTTGGAATGGATAGGGAGACTGGAAGATTTGATATTGATATCATAGCAACTGGAATTTCTCACACTCAACATGATAGAATGCGAACTATAATGGACATTATCCACAGACTTTCAAATGAATCAAAGGATGGTAATGCTCAAAGAGGAGATATAATAAGAGAAGCAGAAATTGAGGGTCTTGAATCTGGTAAGGTAGAAGATGCCCTTGATAGACTAAAACGTAATGGTCAGATTTATGAACCTGTTCATGGTAAATACAAAACTACGAGTTACTAATTAAATCTTAGGTGAGGTAAGCCTTCCTATTGCTTTTTTTACATTATTTCTTTGTTTTTCACCTAGTTCAGCTACTATATAATCAGTAAATTTTGTTTTTATATCATTCCAATTTAGTGTTGTTACACCAAAATCATGTTTCTTTTTACCGGTTGATGCTTTAAAAACATAAGGGGCCATTTGACGAATATCTGAATTATCCATATGTAAGACATAATTTTTTTGTAATGTTTTTTTCTCTATTAGATATATCTCAAATTTCCTATTGAAATACTTATAGTTTGTATCCTTGTCATAATAGCGATATTCAAGCTCAAAATTCTTATTTATTGCAATAACTCCTCTGTCCATTGTGCATCTCCATATAAAATAAAACTATAATGGGACTATTGTTATAATATTTTTTTCATTTTTACAGTCCCAATGGTTTGAAAATAATTTTATTTTAATCCATATAGTAACTTGCTGGATATGGTTCAGGTTTTAGACCTTTTCTTTCTCTTATTTGTTTTACTATATCAGTTTGCAATTGTCTTGGTAACGGTTCAAAACCAAGATTTTCAGTATTCCAAAGTACTCTTCCACCGGTTGCTGATCTTATTGCTGATGCAAATCCAAACATTTCTGCGACTGGTGCCTTTGCATCTATATTTACCATATCTTTTTCTGTTGTCATGTCCCTTACTACTGCTCTTCTCTGATTAAGTTCTCTTGAAGCATCACCCATAAGGTCTTGTGGAGTGCTAATAAAGACTTTTTGAATAGGTTCAAGTAAAATCGGCTCAGATACTGTAATTGATCCATATATTGCATTTCTAACTGCAGGAATTACTTGCGCAGGTCCACGATGAATTGCATCTTCGTGTAGTTTTGCATCAACAAGTTTTACAAGTAAACCCTGACAAGGTTCAGATGCAGTAGGACCGCTTTTCATAACCTCATCAAAAGCTTCTTTGATAAGTTCTCTAGTTTCAAAAAGATATTGAATACCTTTTGTAACGTCTGCTATAAGATTTAATCCTTTAACTGCAAATACTCCTTTAGCAAGTTCTTTACTCATTCCAAGTTCTTGTAATTTTTTAATTACTTCATTTTTGAATTTTTTAACATTTTCAGGGATTTCATTGTTGTAAAGCGCTTTTACAATGTTTTCTGGGAGGGGTTCGACTTCGATATAAAATCGATTATGCTTGTTTGGAGATTTTCCTTCGAATTTTTGTGGGCTTTTCTTTGCAACAGATTCTCTATAAACAACAATTGGTTCTGATGTGACTATGTCAACACCATGTTCTTTTCTTATTCGATATTCTGTTATTTCAAGATGTAATTCTCCCATTCCAGACATAAGATTTTCACCAGTTTCCTGATTTATATCAACTTGGATACTTGGATCAGCCTTTGAAACGACTCTTAGAACTTCTATTAATTTGGGTAAATCCTTTGTGTTTTTTGCTTCAACTGCAACAGTTACAACTGGTTCTGATATGTGAATGATTCTTTCAAAAGGCTCTGCATCAGGATCATCTGTAACAGTGCTTCCTGCAATAGCATCCCTTATACCTGTTGCTGCTACAATATTTCCTGCACTTACAAATTCAACAGGAATTCTATCTGCACCCACCATTAAGTTTACCTGTTGAACTCGATTCATCCTAGACATTCCTACAACGTACACTTCATGACCACGTTCAACCTTTCCACTATAAACTCTACCTACTGCGACCTCTCCAGCATGAGGGTCTATTACAATTTTTGTAATCATTATTGCGAGAGGACCATCATCATTTGTCTCAATCATACTTTTTCCAAGTTCACTGTTATTATCCCCTCTCCAAATATGGGGAATCCTGTATCTCTGAGCAATTTGTGGAGATGGTAGATGGTCAACTACCATATCTAGAAGTACTTCATGAATAGGGGTTTTTTTTGCTAGTTCTTTTTGTTTGTTATTATTACAATAATCATAAATGTCCTTAAAACTAAGACCTGATTTTTGCATATAGGGTGCCGAAATAGCCCAGTTGTAAAATGCTGAACCAAATGCGACACTTCCATCTTCAACTTTAACATTCCATTTTCCTTTGAATTCCTCATTTACTGTTTTATTTAATAATTCATTAAATTTGCTGATAATTTTAACAAAACGTTGTTGCATTTCTTCAGGGGTTACTCGAAGTTCATTTATCAATCGATCAACCTTATTTATAAAGAGAATTGGTTTAACATTCTCTCGAAGCGCCTGTCTAATTACAGTTTCAGTTTGAGGCATTGCCCCCTCTACTGCACATACAACGACAATACACCCATCTACAGCACGCATAGCACGAGTAACATCACCACCAAAGTCAACATGACCTGGCGTATCCAAAAGATTTACAAGATATTCTTGACCTTCAAACTCATGAACCATAGATGCAGATGCTGTGTTAATTGTTATACCTCTATCTTGTTCCTGTTCATCAAAATCAAGAACAAGTTGCTTACCAGCAAGGTCCTCACTCATCATCCCACAACCAGCAAGCAAGTTATCTGATAGTGTAGTTTTTCCATGATCAATATGAGCAGCAATACCGATATTTCTTATACGATCTAATTTATCCATTAAATTTTTCGCTTTTTTGATGTTATCTTCTTTCTTTCCCATACTAACGACCTCAATTTTTTTTAAATTAACAAGTCCCCATTAATTTTATCTAGCTGATTTTGCAACACGTTCTATATCATTCTTTTTTGCTACTGCAAATGAAGCTACATCATTTTTTGATGCCTTTATTATTTCATCAGCAAGACAGGCTTCGATGCTTTTTTTATTTTTATGACTTGCAGATACAGAGCTCAAACAGATATTTCTAAGGGCTATATCTAAACGTCTTTGTGGTGCAATATCAACTGCTTTTGGTACAGAGATTCCACCAAAACGTAATCTTGTTGTTTCTTCTTTAGGGGCAGCATTCTGAAGCGCATCTATAAAAACTTGCATAGGATTGGTCTTTGTTTTTTTATCAATAATTTCAAAAGCTGACTTTACAACTTTGTAAGCTTTATTTTTTTTACCATTATATTTTTCAGTTCTCATTATATTATTTATCAAACGTTCAATAATTGGAATTTTGGATTTTCCGAATAGTTTGTTTGAAAAAATCCCTCCAGAATAAATGTTTTCAATATCAATATTAATATATCTAGCTAGACCCTGATCTTCTATTTTTATATCCTTCATATCGTATTTTGAAAATACTGGAAAAAAACTGTTACTAATTGTTTCACTTCTTTTTGCTGTCATGTTTATCGTCTCATTGCCTTCTCAACTTTTCCTCTTATCATTTCATTAAGAGAAATATCATTTACTTTTATAACTTTAAAACGAACACCAGGGATGTCCCCATAACTTCGCCCCATTCTTCCACCAATTCCTTCTACTAGGACTTCGTCGTGTTCATCAATAAAACTGATTGCATTATTTCCTGGAGCAAAGGCAGTTATTTGTCTTCCATTTTTTATTAGTTGAACCTTTACACATTTTCTTATTGCAGAGTTAGGTTGTTTTGCTTCTATACCAACTTTTTCAATAACAATCCCTCTGGCTTGAGCAGTTCCTTCCAAAGGATCTGCCTTTTCTTTTAAGTGTAATACTCTTTTTTTATAGTATCTATCATTCCAGAGTTGATTTTTTCTGGATTTTTTAAGCTTTCTTGCTGCGTTTATTCCTCTGCCCATTTTTCACCTATTGGATAAGAGTAACGCTGTATGCACTTTTAATATTTAAATTCTTAGGGTCATTAATTCAAATTTTTTTTAAAAATGCGTTAATTTTTAATTTAATTAATTTTAATTAGGTAGAAAGAAATAACTTTTTGGATAATAAGTGATTCTAAATCTACTCATAAGTTCTTCTGTTGTTTTCATTTATAATAAGTTTCTCATTTCTTAAAACATAATAGTTGGAAATATTGCTATATGAAATAGCATCGATATTTCTATCAGTACTATATATTCTGTAATATATACCTGATAGAGATACGTTTAATGATTCATTACTACCATCATCCTTGAAAACTCTTAAATGCTCTACATCTTCAATTCCAAAATTTTGATGAATCTCACTATCAATTGTACTAGCAATTCCAGCACATTCAACTGGAATCCATCCATTATCACCGATTTCACCGCCAACAAATACTTCAACCCATGCATGAGGGATTGCATTATTTTCTTCAACAATAAATCCTCTAATAAACCTTGCAGGTACATTAATGGATCTGCAAAGTGATATGTATAGAAATGAAAGATCGTCGCAATCTCCTGACCGACATTGAAGTGTATAAATTGCTGTTTGGACATTATCATTATCAAAATGGATTTTATAGTCTGTATTTTGCTTTAGCCATTTGAAAAGCTCTTTTGCAACAAGAAATGAGTTATTAGTATCAACATTTAATAAAACCTGATTAGCAATATTTGAAATTGCTGGATTTTTCGGATCGATAAATATTGTTGTTTCATTTGATTGAGACTGTGTAAATTTTCTTGATATATCTGGATATATATTACTTATATCTTGTATTGTAAGGGCATTTTTTCCGTTTAAATCTGATATCATATAACTATCAGCTTGTACATTAGCAGTAATTCCAAGATCATACTCCTTATTTAGATTACTAGTAATATTCCAACTTTTTACATTATTCCAAGATGCTATTATCTCATCATAGTAATCATTGTTGTGAACAATAATATCTATTATCTGTCCTTTCAATAACTCAGGAATATCACATTTGTAGAAAATATTATATTTACCAGAGCCTGAACAATTTATCTTATAGCCATATGATATGGTATATCTAATGGAAGTTGGATGCGATTCATAGGTTATAGAACCATCAATTGTAAAAAGCTCTAGACAACCAGATGCAATTGAAATAATAAAAATGAAAATAAAGATATAAAAAATGATTTTATTTTTCATTATTTTCTAAAAAATCCTCGTTTCTCATTTTTTACGGTTGTTCTATACTTGCATCCTTGATTCATTGGACAATTAATACATTTGGGATTATCAACATAGCAGAAGTTCTTTGCAAGTGTTGCAAGTGATTCAAGGTATTTGTAAACATTTTCTTTCATATTTTCAGCTTCTTTTGAAAGTATTTTAATTGCTTCATCAGGATCATCTGTTGTTACCCATCCAAGTCTTTTTGCAACCCTTCCAACACTTTCCGCTTTGTTAGTAAGATTACTTTCTTTTGGTTTTGGAGGTTCTATATTTGCTTCTTGAATTTTTATTGGGGGTGGTGTGGCAGGCATTTTAGGTGGTTTGTATATTTCATCTTCTCCAGCTCCAGGTTTGGATATTCCAACAGATTTTCCTCCGTGATTTGTTTCTCGTGTTCTAACTTCTGACATAATAGGTATTTGTAGACCTGCACCTGATATTAGTGCTATGCCAATAGGTAAACGCTGTATCTCATCATAGGTCTGAGTGGTTAATCCTTCTACAGATTGAATTATTGCTTTCAGATCGTTTGGATTTGTGACCTTTAAGATTATGTTTGTGTTACATTGAGATATTATGTTTTTATCTACCTTTGCTGGACGTTGACTAACAATACAAAGCCCCATTCCAAACTTCCTACCTTCTGAGGCAACTGTTCTAAGTATATTTGACGAAACTGCATTTCCAAATCCTCTTTCTGGACAATAGTTATGTGCCTCTTCTACAATTAGTAGAAATGGTGGAATTTTACCTGCTTTTCTGTCATCAAAAAGCTCCTTTGTAAGTCGTGCAACTACAACATCTTGAACATCAGGTGGTACCCCTTTCATATTGATTGTTGAGCATTTCCCTTTTGTTACAAGATCGTTTGTTGATGTTCCATTTTCAGAAAAAACACCTATTGAGTCAAGTGATTCTAAAGATGCGATGACATTCCAACGAGCATTACTTTTACTTCGATTTACAGCGTCGATTATGTCTCTAAGATCCCACATCTTTTTGTATTCTTTTATCTCTTTTATTGCTTGATATAATACTCCTATTTGGGGACCTGATAGTTTTGCTGATAGAAGATCAATTATTTCTCGAGCTTCAAGGTTTATTCCACTTAATGTAAGATGTTTTGCCTTTCCTCTGGCACCAACTGGAGTATATTCATTAATTTGGCTTGAATAACCCTGTTTTGTAATTCCAAATCTTTCCATGTTTTTTTGGTCTTTTCTGCTTTTATTTGGTTCTGATAATGAATGATACTCTCCATGAGTATCAATTATTACCATTGGTATCTTATGTTTTAAAAGCTCTTCAATTAGTACTCCACAAGCATAACTTTTTCCACCACCAGTTTTTGCAAGTATACAGATATGTTTTTGAACAAGGGCATCAATGTTTAGAAAAACCTTGATATTATGACCTTTCAAAAGACCAATATATGCTCCATTTTGTTTTGAAGCATTCAGACCAAGAACACTTCTGATTAGTTCCTCATTTGCTCGAACTAATGCAGTTCCTGCATTAAATGGCGATCGAGGAGATTGCAAAAGTCCTTTTTTATCTCTATAACCGATAACATCTGCAAAAGCAGATAGTCTGGTGCTAATTGGACGAAGTTCTCCACCTTTCATGATTATATCTGCATCTTTAATATTTAGATCAGAATACTGCTTTATATCCATAATCTGAGCAAGCATGTTTCCTTCTTTATGTGGAGCAAAAATATAATCAAATTTACGAACGTTTTGCCCATCTACCGCAAAATTGAATTCAGTTGAACCTACATCTCCATATATATAACCAACAATACCATCTTTCTCGTGCATCACATATCCCCGATTTTTTAAATAATACCCCAGATGGTTATTATAGTTTTTGTAATTTTCTACCCTGTTGTGCAGGTAATTGTGCAAGTGTTTCTAAAGCCTCAATTTCCATAAAATGAAGTTTACCTGGAATTACTATTGTATGAAGAGGTGGTCCATAATCTCTGTTGATAATATCTCTAATAGTACCTGCTAACACAATAGGTTCAAATGATCCTGCACGAGCAACAACACATATAATACTATCTTTATTTATGATATCTTCTTTATGTTTTTCTTCCATTTTTAGAAGAAGATTCATCCCCTCATTTGCCGTCATATATCTTTTTTTATCTGACTGAATGTCTAAAAGTACTAAAGTATGTAAACCTGATTCTTTGTTTCCCTTTATAATATTATATGGACTTGTCGGAAAATAATTCTTTTCAGGATATGCAAGAGTTGTAGCTCTGCCAAACTTGTAATTTTGTAATCCTAATAACCCAGGTACTGCTGTAACTATGCTACTACCATGTATAATTCTTGTTTTAAGTTTCATTTTCGCTGCTCTTAATCTAATATCAACATGGGTTGTAGCAGTCATTGTATCTCCACTTGTTAAAAATGCTACAGTTTTTTCTTTTGCAATATTTAAAATTTTATCACCTTTTTCGGTTTCTTCTCTGGTTAATACCTCAATTTTTTTACCAATAATTTTTTCGATTTTTTCTACTGTTGTACCTGTTAGTTTTGCTGTGTAAAATTCAGCAAAAACTTTATCACAATTTTTTATTTCTTCAAGACCTTTTAATGATATATCTTTATTATCATATAACCCTAAACCAATAAATATTAAATTTCCACTTGACATAATAATCCTAAAAACCATTAAACAAATCATAAAGAAAAAAGTTTGTTTTTATCGATTTTTAACATTTACTTAGTTATTTAAACAATAATTTAATTATGCTCACCAATGATTCCTTCAGGTTTAGAGCTTTTAGCAATACCGATATTTATTGGTGGAGTATTGATACTATACAAAGGTTCTGATATTCTTGTGGATGGAACTTCAAAAACTGCTGCAAAACTTGGTGTTTCAACATTGATTATCTCTGTTTTACTCGTAGGATTTGGAACGTCTGCACCAGAACTAGCGATATCAGTCGGTGCTGCAATTCAAAATGATTCTGGTATATCACTTGGAAATGTAATTGGATCATGTATTGCAAATATTTTACTAATTTTAGGATTGAGTGCTCTTATTAGACCAATAAAGATTAATAAAGGAATTATTAAAAGAGAAATGCCCATCGTTGTAGGAGTTTCGTTTGTACTATTATTTTGTTCTTATGCAAATTTATTTGAAGATCTGCACATTTTTGGTGGAATAATTTTTCTAATTTTATTTGTAATGTTTGTACTTTATTTTGTTCAATGTGCAAGTAAAGAAAAAAACAAAAATAAAACTATTAAATCAGAAAAAACTAGTAAAAATATTTTATTTATAGTTGTTGGAATTATATCTGTAATTATTGGTGCTGAATTATTGATTATATCTTCTGTTACAATTGCAGAATCACTCAGCATTCCGACTTTTATTATTGCTTTGTCAATTGTAGCAGTTGGAACTTCACTTCCTGAACTTGCAGTTTCGGTAATGGCTGCCTATAAGGGTGAGTCAGATATTGCAGTTGGTAATGTGCTTGGCTCAAATGTATTTAATATCCTTCTAATTCTTGGAATTGCAGCTCTTTTTATTCCGCTTAATGCAGTTGCTTCCATTAATCATATTATAATTCTTTTTGCAGTAACAATTTTTTTGTTTCCTATTGTGTATACTAGACATATAATTTCTAGAATAGAAGGAATTTTTATGTTAGTTTTATATGGTATTTTTATCTGGTATGCATTTTTTGGTTACACTTATTTTATTTAAAATCAAATTTGTTAAATAGTAAAATGTGGTTTCTGAAAGAATATGGCTAAAAAGAAAAAAATAGATAAAAAAGCCATATTTCCTGTATTTTTGATGGGATGTTTATTTGTAATTGTTCATGGTCTTGCCTTAATTGTTACTGCTCCATTTGAAGCAGCCGGTTTGCAACCTGCATTTGATAACCCAGATGACCCAATGAACATCATCTTTATTTTTATAATTCTTCTTGTATTTACTTTGGTAATTCTTCTAATTGCAAAGTTTTGGAAAAAACAACTCATCCAGGTGATAATTCTTGGAGCAATTGGTTATACTGCTGCTTATTTGTTTTATCCTCTTTTAACACTAATTATTCCTGAGACTGGTTTTTATTTATCAATTATTTTTGCATTAGTTCTTGCTTTAGCACTTGTTTATGTATTATACAAATTTCCTGAATGGTATATAATTGATATCTCCGGTATTATAATTGGTTCAGGAGCTATTGCAATATTTGGTATGTCTCTTGGGATTTTACTTGTGATAATTCTTCTTGTTGGACTTGCTATTTATGATGCAATCTCTGTCTATAAAACAAAGCATATGATTGATCTTGCTGATACTGTAATGGACCTTAAACTTCCTGTACTTCTGGTTATTCCAAAGGTTAGACATTACTCTTTGATTAAGGAAACAAAAAGTTTAAAGAAAAAAATAAAGGATAATGATGAGCGGGATGCTTTTTTTATGGGTCTAGGTGATATTGTCATGCCTGGAATTTTAGTAGTTGCAATTTACAATAATATTGCTGGGAGTTTATTTATTTCGTTATCTACAATTATTGGTACTCTTATTGGTTTTGCAATTCTTATGGTTTTTGTAATGAGAGGAAAACCTCAGGCAGGTCTTCCTTTGTTATGTGGTGGTGCTATAGCAGGTTATATTGTTTCCAGCCTTGTTTTTTATGGTGAACTGAAGGGTCTTATATTTTCATTTTAATAATTTGTTCTAAAACCGCAGTTTTCACACCATACTTTTTTATCAAAATGATTTAAAAAATTTCCACATTTCGGACATGTTGTCCTTTCAAAAAAATGCTCAAGCCATACATCTCTTACTTGAGGTACTGTTTCAATTTCTATTTTTTTTAGCATTTCTTTTAGTTCTGGAGTTGTTGCCAGTTTTCGTAATTTCCCATAATCAATTATAGTTGGTGCAATGGGTTTGTATGAATCATAATATATGGTTTGCCCTTTTTCAGTATGAGTCTTTTTTCTTCCAATAAGAATTGCAGCAATTATAAATCCAGAAATAAGACCACCTAAATGAGCAAAATGAGCAGTATTGTCTTGCACATCAAGCATTACAATTACTGTTTCAAGTGCAGCAAAGAGAATTACAGCGTAAATCACCTTTATACGTCGAAGAACCATTATTATACCAAGAGGAATAGGCATAACTACTTCATCCCGTGGATAAGAATATGCAAATGCACCCATAATACCAAAAATTGCACCTGATGCACCAATCAGTGATATATATCTAGCTTCAGGTCCAAGATTCATTAATGAATGGGTCAGTGCTCCACAAACCCCTGTTACAAAATAAATAAGTAAAAATTTCTTTGCCCCTATTCTTTGTTCAAAAGCCATTCCCATAAAGAAAAAAACAATCATATTTCCAATTAAATGAGCAAAACCACCGTGAACAAACATTGATGTAAATAATGTATAGATTTGCGGTAAATATTCAATAGATAGATATATAGGTTTGAATCCTAAGTTCCAAATTATAACACTTACACTAAATGATCCTATTTGTATGTAAAAAATAATGCTAAGAATAAATACAGCAAAGTTTGCAACCATTAGAGCATATGTCATCATCCATTTCTTTACATATGCAACTAAAAGAGAACCTATCATTATACATATGGCTATAATCGAGACAGGGTCTATTTCTAATACTACTATGTCCATTGACGTTTTCTCCAGTCACGTGCAATAAGAGCGAAAGTCAGGGTATATATAGTTATAATATAAATAGTGTTCTTGTAATCTGATTGGATTGTTTCCTTCCTCTGTTTTTGTGTTTTTGGAGCAGTAAGGTTCCAATCATGAAAAAAGATTTTTTTGTAATAGTTTGCAATATCACTATTTTTTATAATTATTCCTACTTCTCTATTACGCATAACTGAATTTTCATTCCAGTTAATGGAAGATATTAAAACAGATTTATTATCAACAATTAAACCCTTGTTATGGACATTTGTAAAATAAGACCAATTTGTATAAATTAGCTTTACATCAATTCCATTTTCTTCAAGAATTTGTTTTGTTATGTTTATCTTTTCATTTGTATCTTCATAATTAGGGTTATAATTTAATATGACTTTAACTTCCACACCCATTTTTGCTTTTTTTATTAATCTTTCAACAAATGGATTTATCCCAGATTGCCAATCTTTGTAAATATAAAGCTGCTCTATATAGATACTTTCATTACTTGAATCAATCAATTCACAAATGGAATTATTACTTGTATCTGGAGATAAAACAGGTGTAATTGAAAAATTTCCAAAAAATCTCTGTGATTCAAATTGAGGTTTATAATAACCCCAATAAACTGATTCGTCCATAAAAAAATAAGGTGAAACAGATAAATTCATCTCATCAAATGAGTATATATCACATCGATTTAAATCCCAATCTACAAGAAATACTTTAAGAAAAAATTGAGCGGTAATGTTATCTCTAACAATTACTCCCCATTCACGATTACCATAAGTTGGATTTTTTGGTACTCCCGTATTTGCCCAATTACAACTTTCTATAATTACAGTTTCATTATCTATAATTAGATACTTCCCATGGTTGAATATATATCTTGAATATACATCATTATTTGGGTAACTTACAATGAATCGAATATCTCCTCCATAATTTGCTATTCTATTTAGAATATATTTTTCTTCATTAGATATTCCCCCAATTGGTGAACCCTCAAGAAAGATATTTACTGATACATTTCTAAGTAATGCTTTTATTAGTTCATCACATAGAAATGGACTGGTAAATTCATAGATATTAAGATAAATTGATTCGTTTGCAGATTGTATTTCTTTTAAAATTGTCTGATAGCTACAATCAGGCGATGAAAAGGTTATTATTTCACAATGATTTGAAAAATTCACATTTGGAAAATCAGATTGACCAATACCATATCTTCTAGAGTTTATCCAATCAAAAGAGGTATTTGTATCAATCGGGATATTTTTTTTATTTAAATTTCTAACAAGTACTACTCCCTCACCTGAAAAGAAGATAGATTTACCTTTCCAAAAATTTGTTTTATAATAATTTTGTCCATAACTTACAAAATCTATTGTATGATTGTAAGTATCTTTTAAAGAAACATCATCTCCCTTATTGCTCATTATAAACTTTTTTGAATTGTTCATTTGAGGGACTGTCTTGTTTGAATCATAATTATATTCAAAATCAGGATTTTTTCCGGTTTCCCATTTATAGGAAGAGGCGTTTTCAGATAAAATAAGTTCTGAATTTGCTGGAATTATAGTACCAGTTGGAAAAATAATTTTTTTTTGTTCTGTTTTTATTTTAAAAGGTTCGTTTGTCAGGTACCAATTAGATATATTAAAATCAAATTCAGTGGGGTTTGTTATACAGATAAATTCGTTAAAAAGACCAGGTCGACTATGGTAATAAATCTTTGTTATTAAAATGCTTAATCCTGTATTATTGGGACGTGTATCTAATATTTCAATATTTATTGAGATTTCGTTGTTTAATTCATTCAGCTCATCAATAATACCATCTATATCTGCTGAAACTATTATTTTATGTATTCCCGGGGATATATCTTTTGTGTCCCATTTTATTTGTGGATATTTTTGATATTTACCAATTGACTCATAGCTTTTGCAACCAATAAAATTTTCATCTTTTACATTGTCAAAATAAAATTTAACTTTTGTATCTGTTGCGTTTTCATTACCGACATTTCTGTAAAATGCTTTTATTTTTACTATTTCTCCCTGTCCATAAACATAGCATTCTTTTCCTATTTCATTATATAATTTTATATTTTTTATTATTAGATCAGGAGCAAAAACTTCAAGAAAAAGGATTATTTCATCAGTTTCACCAAAATCATTTTCAGATGTTGCGGATATATTTATTGTACCGGAAATGAGTCCATACACATCATATGGTCTAATATGTAAATTTACTTCAATTTTTTCTTTTGGACTAAGTGTTACTCTTTCTTTATCAAGTGTTGCACTCCAGCCTTCTAAAATATTTTCAATATTCAAATTTATTGAATCATTGAAATCGCCAGTATTTTTTAGGCAAAGTTTAACATCTAAGATTTCGTTTTTTCTTACTTGATAATTTTTCTTGTCTGATTCGATATCAACACCAAATTTACCTGGTCTTATTGTAATATTTTCTATTATATGTATAATATTATCATCTGAATTTAAAAATTTAATAATATAGTTTGAATCAACTGGAGAGGTTAACTTAAAATATCCGGGAATTGAAGATATTTTTTCATTGATTTCATTATTTTCAGTTATATAAATGCCGGTGATTATACCTGAAATGTTTTCAATAATAGCAATTTTTGATTCTAAAAAAATATTGTTCTTTTGAGCAATACCTACTACACAACCGCCTAATGTTCCATTCAATGTAGAATTATCCATATCCAAAAGGTTTACTTTTTTTGATATTTCATCTGTTATATTTTCATCAGTTATTTTTAATTTTAAATAAGCAGAATTTTTTTCTTTTATGTTTTTTTCGTATTCCTGATAATTATTATTAAACCTAACATATTGCCAACCTGACCAATTTCCATATTTGTCAGTTGTTACTGTGGATGTATAGTAATTTGAATATTCCCATGAATTACCATTCCATGTTTGACTTGCAGGCCAATTACTATAGTAATCTCCTACAATAAAGGTTTTTAATTTGTAATTTTCATAAGAAGAATAATAGCTCATATTGACTTTTATTGCAAAAGGTAGACTATAATCTGAATTTTTTTGAATTTTTGGAATAAAACTTGGATATAAATATATTTCTAATTTTGGATTATGAAAAATTATGTTTTTATTTCCCGGTGTTGGATTGATACCTTCAAAGAAATCACTAATTGAATTATTTGTATCGATATTTTGATATCTAGATAAGGAGCTTCCTTCCTCAATTAGATTTGTAGGTATTCCAGGTACATCTGAATAATCATAACCCCATTCAATAGCATCTTTTATTATACCTGATTTGTTTTTTAAAATTAATTTATCTTTAGAGTTCCCAAGTCCATTTCCTATACTAAGATCATCAACAATCAAACTTATTACTTTAGGATTAATTGAAAAATTTTCATATATTCTTGTTCCAATATCTGCAATAATTGCATATCCATTTGGTGGAATTATTGTGGTTCCATTACCATTTTCAAAATCACCATATATAGAATCCTCTGCTGAATTATCTTCTATTATCCAATCATTTACATTTATTGACAAGTTTGTTGGATTAAAAAGTTCAATCCATTCGTTATAATTATCATCAGTTTTTGGATTGTACATTACTTCATTTATCAAAATTTCAGCTGAACAATCAATTGAAGTAAAAACCAGCAGTATAATAAATAAAAAAAGAATAAGTACAAATATTGATTTCGTAATGTTTAAAGAATGTTTATCAATTTCACTTGAAACATACTTTTTTTTATTTACCATTTCTTGAAAAAAAGGATTTTTAAATATTATTCTTCTGTTATATTTTATAACATTATTCTATTGAAATTGTATTAATATTATAAACTCAATAGAATCCAATTTTTAAATCTGTTGAATTTTACTGTAATCAAATCTATCTAATAAAAAAATTCTTTTTCCTATCTTTCTTTATTACATATGTTATAATTAATATCCTAATAATTTTTTAGTAAAGATTAAATAAAACTAAAACATACCATCTTTTAGTTATACTTAGGGAGGAAAAAATGAAAGGAAAAATAATTGGTGTATTAGTTGTGATGCTGTTGTTTGCATCTGCTTTTCAAGCAGTAGGGACCATAAATAATCATAAAAATTATGTTAGCACTAATTCTGTTAATGTAATAAAATTAGAAAATTCAATCAAAACTATTGCAGCCCAAGGAAATCAAGTAGAACATTTTTTTGATCCATATACCCCAATAGATTCTAATGTTGCTTTTGATGGACCAGGTAATCAAAAACATCCAGCAATTGAACAAACGGATAAGGGTATTCTTATTACTGGATACTATGATGAAGACCAAGATGATCTATTTTGGACATACTCTGATGATTATGGACAGACATTTGCAACACCAGTTCCAGGAAATGTAAGTGGAGATTACCCATCAATTAAATTATGGGCTGGTGAAAGTATCTTTGGTACTTGGGTAACTGATCCTTTGGATTATAATGGAGGATCACTATATCTAGCTTTTACCTCGGAGCCTACTAATACTTCAACATATCAAGCTTACTTTTGGGACTACTTTGCTTCTATTGGATGGTATGGTATGATTGATGCTGATATTGCTTGTGATAACAGTGGACAAGATTTCGAATGGGGAGTATCATCTTATGTTATGAGCACGACCTATGAAGATTCCCCATATATCAATGGACCAACATGCTTGATTTCAGATTATAATATACCATGGTATGCATGGATTTGCTGGCAAGAAGGATTTGATGGTTGCATGCATTCCGATGTAGTGATTGACCCAGTGACAAATATGGTTTACCTAGTCTATGATTATTATAATGAAACTGCTGGTAAATGGAATCTCCTTGTCTGGACCTATCCTTTTGAACAACGACTAGATTTAGACACTTGGGAAATTTTTGAAATAGATGGAGTTGGAAATCTACAAAATCCTTCAGTCGCAGCTAATAATGATAAAGTGATTATTCTTGCTGAAATAGATGAAAATACAAACCAAGATATTATCTGCTTTTATACTTCAACAGGTATAGAAAACATCACTTCAAGTTTTGTTGCAGATACTATTGATGATGAAACATGTCCCGATACTCGAAATGTACAAGAGGATTCATTCATTGGTACTTTTATTATGAATGGTAACATATTTTGCATGCAAACTGATGATGGGGGAGAAAATTGGAATGCACTAATGCAAATAAATGATAATGATGGAACGGTTGTTTCAGAGTATAAAACATCAGATATTTGTAATGATGGAATTAATTGCATGTGGGAAGAAAATAACGAAGATACTGATATTTGGATTGGAGGTATTAGGCAACAAATAAAAGCTCCAACTTGGGAAGTTGGTGATACATGGACCTATAAAACAAAGGTCTATATCGGAGCTTCACCAAATGTTACTGATGATATGGTTGTTAATCTAAAGGGAGAATTGACCCACGAGGTTGTTGATGATACAGGTGATACCTATTTAGTTACTGGTAATATGAAGGGTATTACTGGAACAGTTGACAATCCTGGAATTATCGATATGAGAGTAACAAGGCTTTCATCATTAAAATATGATTTAGAAATTCGAAAGGAAGATCTCTCAATAATCAATCATGATTTAACTATTAAAGGTATTGCCCTCTTAAAAATTGGTCCTATTCCGCTACCCATACCAATTCAAATGCAATATTATAGAGGATCTAAGTTTGATCCTACATTTAGAGTCTTACCTTTTCCATTGTATAATGGTAAAAATGGGATATTTGAGAATAGTACTTTGACTACTGAGTGGAATACAACGGCTTTCTGGGGATTAATAAAAATATCAAGCGGATTTGACGATGGAGGATGGGTTGGTGATGGACCATACACCTGTATTGAAGATACTATAGAAGTTGAAGCTGGGGCCTTTGATGTTTTCAATATCTCTTCTGTTATCGACTTTGGAACCGATGCTCATGATTACTATTACTCAAATTATGCAGAAGAAGTAGCAAACATAGTGCATGGAATTTATAATATCGATTTTTTTACAGGAGCTACCTCTTTTAGGATAGAATTTGAACTAAAAGAAACAAACTATACACCCTAAAATCTTTCTTTTTTCTTTTTTTTTTTTATTTCCGAGTTATATTTAAATTAAACTATCCTATACTGACAACTGGAAAATTATTATTAAGGTAATAAAATGACATCTGATAAGACCATTGCTGTTGAAAATATATCGTTTAAAGACGCGGTTGAAATTGCTAAAAAAGGAACTCATTGTGGTATGTGTAGATTTGATTTTCTTGGAAATGGTGTATGTCCTGCTGGTAAAAAACATGGTTTTTTGGCCTACTGGCCACAAGGTCGTATGGAAATTGTAAAACAATTAGATTCAGGTCGTGTTAAACCCACTGAGAAATTAAAAGATATTGTAGATTCTTGCAATCTCTGTGGTATTTGTGATAAACAATGTAATTTCACAACACAATTACGTCCTGAGAAAGTTGCAAAAGCATTAAAAGAATATGTAGAAAGTTTAGATAAAAGTAAATTTCAGAGTGTCCCGGAAGATGATATTCTTAGAGGACTGCATGAAATCGTCGGAAATGAGTGGGCTACAAATGATCCAATTATTATTGCTTCATATGTCAGATCAATTATTCTTCCAGATTCAGATTTAAATCATTATGTTGTTTTGCCAGAAAATACAGAGCAAATATCACGCATTATAAAGCTAGCTAATAAAAACGGCATTCCTTTTTTACCACGAAGTGGTGGAACATTTTTCTCAGGACTTGCACCAACTGTATTGGGAAAAGGTATGAGTCTTGAAAGAGGTATTATCATTGATCTTTACAGATTAAGAAAACTTGAAATCGATCCTGAGGGCTGTACAGCAACTGTTGGTGCAGGTATTACTATGTTTGAACTTCAAAAAGAAGCATACCGTCATAATTTAAGAGCACTTTCAGCAGAAGCAGAAGCACATGTATGTTGTAACATTGCATCAACTGGAATTATATCCACATGGGGGAATAGGTATGGTGCATTTGCTGATAATTTCGTTGATTTAATAACAGTTGACGATGAAGGAAATATTAAAAAGCATAGTGATTGGGAAAGGAATAATCCTTATTCTACTGAACCTGGATTTACAAATATTACTCTTTCACCTCCAGTTATAATAACAGAAGCTGTTGTAAAACTACATACTGTTTTTGATGATGAAGAAGCAGTAATAGTTCCATTCGATAACCTAAGAGATGCCTATAGACTTTTAATTAAATTAGGAAAGCGCGATATAGGTTTATCACTTGCTGTTCTTTCACGAAAATATCTTGCTGAGTTTCTTAGTCCAACAATCCAAATCTCAAGAGATTTTGATTATGTCTGTAAAAACTATCTTAAACTAAACTATGTAGTAGCTGTTATCTGCGATCAAAATGATAAAAAAATAGTTGAAGATATGGTCGATTATACAATTGATCAATCTTTAATGAAGAGTCTTATATTAGGTGCTCCTAGATTTTCAACGCTAAAAGACAGTGAGTTTATGAAGATTCTTTCAGAAGAAGAAGATCCACTAAGAGCCATATTTGCAGGTCCAATGAGAGATCATTTGGAAAAAGCCTTAGACCCTTCTCCTGAAAATGTTGCAAAGGTTTTTGATGAGGATTTACAAGATTTTTTCAAAAGGGTTTATTCCAAACCAGAAATGACAGATATTGTTTGGCTTCATGCATTTCGAATACTTCCTACCAGAATGATGAGACAACAATTGTTTATGGGTCCAGGAGCTGCGATGCTTACTAGTGATGAAGATCATTATTTGAATTGGATTAAAATGTTTGATGATATTGGAGAAAAATATAATTTAGAGCACTCCCTTGGATACATCAGCCCTCTGGAGCATGGTAAGTTTGCATATATGGAATATGATTATTATTATGATCACAATGATCCTGATCAATGCGAAAGAATAAGTAAGTCAACTATTGAATCAATGGAGAAGACATTAGTAATGGGCAAATGTATAACAGTTCTTTTTTATTTGTTTAAAGGTACTTATCGTAAAGAACATGTTCTATATCCAATACCAAAAGGTATTTCAAATGAAGAGCAAGAACTGTTTAAAGAAGTGCTTGATACTATTTTAGGAGAATAAATTTAGAATGGAGATTTAACAAGGTTTACAGTAGAAAAAAAGTTTAATTGAACGTCATTTTTGGATCTGTTGAAACTCTTCCCTCCCGTTGAACGAAGAGGGCGGGGAGGGATTTGAACCCCCGTATGCGGATCTGCAGTCCGCCACATAACCACTTTGTTACCCGCCCATTGATGAAACAAACGTCATATATATAGATTTTAAATATTACTATTAACACATATTTTGTAGCTTTTAGGCTAATTTATATACAGCATCATTTATTATATGGTCCGCCACATAACCTCATTATGTCTTGGTTTTATCACAGTGAATTAAACAAGTGGTAAATATGATTTTTTATGTCTTGGTTTTATCACAGTGAATTAAACAAGTGGTAAATATGATTTTTGATGACAGTTAAAAGGTTGAGATATTTGTTATAACTGTATAATTAAATATCTAGTTGTAATCCTAATAGTTGTTTTAATATTGGGAATAATTGTGGATGTTTTTCTAAAAATCTTAGAAATAAATTATCGATTGATTTTCTGTTTCTTGGTATATTAATCTCTAATTCACTAAAACCACTTTCTAAACCATTAGTATTTTTAGCTTTTGCTTTAATTATATAGAATCCTCTTTTATTCCATACGTGGGATTCTGTTATTTCAACACCTGAATCAAAGGGACCTAGCCATCCAGTTTTACTGCCATCTCCCCATTCAATCCAATAATACAATTGTTCATCATTAGGGTCTGATGTAACAAAGGTATAATTATAATCCTTATCTGGTATTCCTTTAGAGGGACCATCAATTTCTGGGTTATAAGGA
>LSSG01000023.1 GCA_001595915.1 Thermoplasmatales archaeon SG8-52-3 | reverse complement strand
TAAGTTAAATAGTAATAAAACGAAAAAAACTGCATTTTCAACAATACTAGATAAAAATCATTTTTAAGTATAGGATATCATTTTTTAAAAAAAAATATCAATTATTTTGTTTTACTTCCAAATTAGTAATATTTATATATGATATCTATTATGCCATTATTCCTTGTCCTTACCAGACATTTATCGGGCAATTCTTAAAGAATCCCGTAACTAAACAGCCCCAAAATATTTTTGGCTGAAGGTGAAATGTCACGGTTTGGAATTAAATCAAGATAACTATCTGATATAAAACAACAAGGAGAGGGTAACCTATGCCTGAAAGACACCATCCAAGAAGAGGATCAATGGGCTTTTCGCCAAGAAAGAGAGCTAGAGCTGAAACACCACATATCAAGAGTTGGCCAGAAGGAAATAATAAGCCCAAAATACAAGGATTTTTAGGATATAAAGCAGGGATGACCCATGCTTTTGTTGTTGATTATAGACCAACTTCAACTACATCTGGAAGAGAAGTTGTTATGCCGGTTTCGGTTGTCGAAACTCCACCAATGAAAATTGCTTCAGTTAGAGCTTATCAAAAAACAGTTCATGGCTTGCAAACAATTGGAGAGATTTGGGCGGAAAAATTAGATCCGGAACTATCTAAAAAATTACCCCTTTCAAAAAAGGAATTGAAGAAAAAATGGGATTTTACAAAAGATGCAGATGAAATTAGAGTTATTGTTTATACCCAACCTAAACTTGTAACAGGTATTCCAAAAAAAGCCCCTGAAATTAGAGAATTTAGAATAAGTGGAGGAACAATTGAGGAGCAAATAAAATATGCAAAAGACATACTTGGTAAAGAAATAAAAATAAATGATGCACTAAAAGAAGGAGATATGGTAGATACCATTGCCATTACCAAAGGTAAAGGATTCCAAGGTCATATTAAAAGATGGGGAGTAAAATTATTAACTCATAAAAATTCAAAACATAGAAGAATGATTGGAACAGCAGGTTCTTGGCATCCAAATTGGATTCAAGCAACTGTTCCTCAAGCAGGTCAGATGGGATATCATCAAAGAACTGAATACAACAAACGTATACTTAAAGTTGGAGAATCTGGTGAGGAAATCACACCTTCAGGTGGCTTTCCAAATTATGGAGTTATCAGAAATTCATATGTTTTAATACATGGTTCTATACCAGGGCCAACTAAACGTCTTATCAGTATGAGAGATGCAATTAGGTATCAACGTGGAGTTAAGGTTGAGAAACCAGAAATAAGTTACATATCCACAACAAGTAAACAGGGAGTCTAAACATGGTAAAAGTAAATGTATATGGTTTAGATGGATCTACCTCTGAAAAAATTGAATTACCAGAGGTTTTTAATACACCATATAGACCAGATATCATAAGAAAATCATTTAATGTTCTAAGTTCAAATAAGCGACAACCCTACGGAGCGTATTCCCTTGCAGGAACAAGACACGCAACAGCCTCTGTCGGAAAAGGTAGAGGAATGTCTCGTGTACCAAGATTAACTTCAGGTAGAAGAGGTGCCCTTGCACCTTGTGTTGTCGGAGGAAGAAGAGCCCATCCTCCAAAAGCTGAAAAGAATTGGAAAGAAAAAATTAACAAAAAGGAAAAGCTATTTGCAAAGCACTCAGCAATAGCAGCGACATCAGACAAGGAAATTGTAACAAAGAGAGGCCACAAGTTTAAAGAAAATATTACCCTACCAATAATTATTGATGATAAATTTGAAACTTTAAAGAAGACAAAAGATGTTATTGAAACCCTTGAGAAAATTGGGATATACGATGATATATTACGAGCAGCAAATGGAAAACATATAAGAGCGGGAAAAGGAAAGTCAAGGGGAAGAAAATATAAAAATCCAAAATCACTTTTAATAATTTCATCAAAAGGAGATATTCAAAAGAGTTCTAGGAACCTTTTAGGTGTTGAAACGGTAAAACCAAAAAAAATAAATATTGAACATTTAGCACCTGGAGGAGATGCTGGAAGACTAACAATTATTACAAAATCTGCTCTTAAAGAAATTGGGGGTAAAAAGTAATGGACCCATATGAAATAATTTTTCACCCCTATGTAACCGAAAAAACAATGAATTTCATGGAAAAAAACAATGCTTTAGAATTTGTTGTTAAAAGAGAAGCAAATAAGAAAACTATCAAGAAAGCAATCGAAAAAATGTTTGAAGTTAAAGTAAAAGACGTAAATACCCGAATAACAAAAACCGGAAAACATGCAATTGTTTATTTTATGCCAGAATTCAAAGCTGAAGATATTGGAATGAGAATAGGAATATTCTAGAGGTAGAAAAAATGGGAAAAAGATTAATTCAACAACGTAGAGGGCGAACAAAAAGTAAATTCAATTCTCCATCCCATAGATTCAAAGGGAAAATTAAATATTTTCAGAAATTTGAAGAAACTGAAGGATTAGTAATAGATATTCTTCATGATCCAGGTCGTACAGCTCCAATTGCAAATGTCAAATTGAATAATAATAAAATAATATCCATATTAGCTCCAGAAGGAATAAAAAATGGAGATAAAATAAAATTCACAGAAAATAAAAATGAAATTATTTCAGGAAATGTATTACGAATAGGTAGAATACCTGAAGGAGCCCCAATATATAACATTGAACTATCACCAGGTGATGGGGGGAAACTTGTACGAGCTGGTGGTAGTAATGCATCGGTAGTATCTCATGATAGAAAAAATACTATTATTCAACTTCCATCAGGTCAATTTAAAACTATTAATTCAAATTGCAGAGCCACAATTGGAATTCCAGCAGGTGGAGGTAGAAAAGACAAACCATTTCTTAAAGCTGGTAAAAAATATTATTCTTATAGAAAAAGAGGTAAACAATATCCAACAGTAAGAGGAGTAGCAATGTGTGCAGTAAATCACCCTCATGGTGGTGGAGGTCATCAGCATGTTGGTAAACCTTCTAGTGTTAAAAGAGGTGCACCACCAGGTAGAAAAGTGGGAAGCATAGCTGCTAAACGAACTGGGAGGAAGTAATAATGGCGCAAAAAGGTTTTAGAAGTTCTGCAAGGAGCAAAAGAAAAGCAAGAAGGAAAAAGATTGAGATTAAAAAGAAAGAATTTTCTTATCGAGGTATGTCACTTGAAGAGTTAAAGAAACTAACAATTGAAGAGCTTTTACCTTTTCTGCCTTCAAGAATACGCAGAACATTAAAAAGAGGGCTTACTGAAAAACAGGAGAAACTTCTAAGTGATATTGAAAAAGCTAATCCTGGAGATATGATTAGAACACATTGCAGAGATATGATAATCCTTCCAAGTTTTGTTGACCATGTAATTCACATTCATAATGGAAAAGAGTTTCAAAGAGTAGATATTCAACCAGATATGATAGGGCATTATTTAGGGGAATTTGCACTCTCTCGTCAAAAGGTTAAACATACAGGTCCTGGAGTAGGTGCCACTAGATCTTCCAAATATATGCCATTGAAGTGATGAAAAATGAAATATTCAACAGAAATAGATCCTGATAAAACAGCAAAAGCATACGGTTATGAGATGCATTGCTCAAGAAAAGATTCTGAAAATCTCGCACGTGGTATTAAAGGTATGAAAATTGAAGAGGCTAAAAAATTTCTAAATGAAATTATTGATATGAAAAGAGCATTACCAACTATATATCATAATGGAAAAAGATCTCATAAAAAAGGCATAGGACCTGGAAGTTATCCACAAAAGGCTGCAAGATATATGTTAAAAATACTTGAAAACGCAGAAAACAATGCAGAATATAAAGGATTTGATACGGATAATATGAAAATTTCACATATATCAACATATGGTGGTCGAGTAATTAAAGGTATTATGCCAAGAGCTCAAGGTAGAGCCACTGATAAGAATACAAAAACAACAAATATTGAAATAATTATTGAAGAGGTTGAGTAATGACAGGTGAACGTACATTCATAAGAGAAAATACAAACAGGATATTGATTAAAGAATTTCTTATTAAAAAAATCGAAGGTGCTGGCTTTGGAGGAATGACTATTCAAAGAACCCCTATGGGGACAAGAATAAATATACTAGTAGAGCGTCCAGGAATGGTAATTGGTAAAGGCGGAAATAAAATAAAAGAGCTCACTGAGGCAATTAAAGAAAATTTTAAGGTTGATAATCCTCAAATAGAAATTGAAGAAGCTGGAGGAAGGGCATCTCTTAATGCTCAAATAATGGCAGAAAAACTTGCAGAAGCCCTTGAAAGAGGTTGGCATTTTAGACGAGCGGGACATTCAACTGTTAGAAGAATTATGGAAGCTGGAGCAAAAGGATGTCAAGTGATAATAGCTGGAAAACTTACTGGTGCAAGACATAGAACTGAGAAATTTACTGAAGGTCATGTTAAGTATTGTGGTGAAACTGCAAGAGAAGTAATGGACAGAGGATATGCCGTAGCAAAATTAAAACCTGGAGTTTTAGGTGTTAAAGTAAGAATTATGAAACCTGATGCGAAATTACCAGATGAAATCAAAATCCATATTGAAAAGGAAGAAAAACCAAAGATACAGAAAATTGAAGAGAAAAAAGAGGAAACAAAACTTAAGAAAAAAACAGATCTTAAGAGATTAATTGAAATACAAGGAATCGGCCCTTCCATTGTAAAGAAATTTGAGAAAGCAGGAATTAAATCTATTGAGGAATTATATGAAATGGATGTTGATGATTTAGCGACAATAAATGGAATAGGTGGTAAAACCGCTGAAAATATTGTAAAAAGCTTAAGAAAATTGCTTGAAGAGGTTGCCTAAATGGTTCTTAAAGCAAAAGAAATTAGAGAATTAACTCCTGACGAAAGGATTGAAAAATTAAATGAACTGAAAAGTGAACTTATGCATGAAAGGGGAGTAGCAGCAATGGGAGGTTCACCTCCTTCACCAGGTAAGATTAGACAAATAAGAATGGAAATTGCAAAGCTACTAACTATCATGCGGGAGGAAGGAGAAAAATAAATGAGCGACATATGCGAAGTATGTGGTCTACCAAAAGAAATCTGTGTATGTGAGGATATCGCTAGAGAACAACAAAAAATCACTATTGCTGTCGACAAGAGACGTTATGGGAAAATGATGACCATCGTAGATGGAATAGATCCCCATGAACTTGATTTAGATGGATTAATAACACAGCTCAAATCAAAATGTGCATGTGGTGGAACAATAAAAGAAGGGAAAATCGAACTTCAAGGAGACCACAGAACAAAAGTAAAAGAAACATTGGAGAAAATGGGATTTACAGTTGAATTAATATAGATATCCAAGAATAATTCAACAATCCTATGCAGCTAATATTCTCTAAGAGAGGATAGTATGAATGAAAAAAAACTCGCAAGAGATGAACTAATTGGTCTGCATATAAAAATAATGGATTGTAAAGATCCCAGCTGGATAGGAAAATCTGGTAAAATAATAGATGAGACAAAAAATACATTCCTCCTGGAAATTGATAATAAAAAGAAAAAAATTGCTAAGAATATTGCAACATTTGAATTTGAATATAACGGAAAAAAAATTACGATAAATGGTTCAAAAATTACATTTAGACCTGAAGATAGAATAAAAAAAGTAAGGTGAAAATATTGGTAGAAAAAAAAGTCGAAGCAAGAAATATTGGAGTTAATGTTAAAACTCCAACTGAAAGTTGTAATGACAAAAATTGTCCATTTCATGGTACTTTACCTATTAGAGGACAAATTATCACTGGAGTTGTTTCATCAACAAAAATGCAAGACTCAATATTGGTTAACAGAGAATATATGCATTATGTACCAAAATACCAAAGATATGAGAAAAGAACCTCAACATTTGCAGCACATTGTCCTCCTTGTATTAAAATCAATGTTGGTGATAAGGTTAGAATTGCTGAATGTAGACCACTCAGCAAAACAGTTTCATTTGTGACTATTGAAAAAATATAATGGTGAATTAATATGAAAGGAATAGCTGGTAGAGCGATGAGAGGGCTTCCAGTAGGAGCCCGAATGGAGTGCATTGATAATACAGGAGCTAAAGTAGTTCAAATAGTTATGACTCCAAAACTTAAGGGTACACATAGACGTTACCCCAAAGCTGGAATTGGAGATATGGTAATTATTAGTGTTAAAAAGGGGGCTGCTGACATGAGACGGCAACTTCTTAGAGCAGTTATAGTACGTCAGAAAAGACCATTTAGAAGATCAGATGGAACAATGGTCCAATTTGAAGATAATGCAGCAGTAATTGTTACAGAAACAGGGGAAACAAAAGGATCTATGATTAAGGGTCCTGTAGCATTAGAAGCTGCAGAACGATACCCAAAGATTGCTTCTAATGCATCTATAATTGTATGAGGGATTTGAAATGATATCAACGAAACCAAGAAAACAGAGAAAATATATGTTTAAAGCACCCTTGCATAATAAGAGAAAATTTATTGCTGCTCATCTTGATGAAAATCTTTTATTAAAATATGACAAAAGAGCAATACCAGTTGTAAAAGGAGATACTGTTAGAGTCATGAGGGGAAGTTTTAGAGGTCATGAGGATAAAATTGTAAAGGTAAATGTAAAAAAAAGGCACATTGAGGTCGAAGGAATTACAATGTCAAAAGCAGATGGAAACAAAATTGCAAAACCAATACATTCAAGCAATGTAATTATTACAAAATTAAATCTTACTGATAAATGGCGAAGAAGAAAACTTGAACGAGGGCTTTCAGAAGAAACTAAAAAAGAAATTGAAGCAGAAGCAAAAGAGCAGATAAAGATTGTTGAAGAAGAGGAAAGGAAGATAGAAGAGGCAAAAGCTTTAGAAGAAGAGAAAGAGGGCCTTGAAGAGGAAGCTGAAGAACAAAAAGAAATAACAGAAAAAGAGAAAAAAGAAGAGAAACCGAAAGTAGAAAAAAAACCTGTTCAGAAAACAGAAGAAAAAAAAGTAGAGATAAAAAAGAAACCAACATCTGATAAAAAACCAACAGCTAAGAAAACAACGAAAAAAACCACCAAGAAAAAGGAGGAAAATAAATGAGTAAACACTTAAAAAGATTAAACGCTCCAAAGACACTAAAAATTCATAGAAAAGAAAAAACTTGGACAATAAAATCATCACCAGGTCCACATCCATTAGGAAAATCAATACCTCTAGGTCTTGTCCTTAGAAATTACTTAAACCTTGCTGATAACTTGAAAGAAACAAAAAAAATAATATCAGAGGGTGAAATATTAGTAGATGGAATTGTTAGAAAAAACCATAAGTTCCCCTGTGGATTTATGGATGTAGTTTCAATTCCAAAACTTAAGAAAGATTATAGATTACTTTTTAACACAAGGGGTAAATTAATACTAATCCCAATTACATCAAATGAAGCCTCATGGAAACTATGTAGAATAGAAAACAAATCAATTGTAAAAGGTAAGAAAATACAAATTAATCTACATGATGGTAAAAACAAACTTTTAAATAAAGATGAATATAAAACTGGAGATGTTTTAAAAATTTTATTTAAAGAAGGGAAAATTGATGACATTTATAAATTTGAAAAAGGGACAATATCTATGATTATCGGTGGTAGCCATATAGGAGAGGTAGCAAATATTGAAGATATTGAAATAATCCCTTCTTCAAAACCTAATCTAACCAAAATGAAAGGCAAAAATGATTTTTCAACACTTCAAAAATATGTATTCCCAATAGGCAAGACAAAACCTGCAATAGAAATACCGGAGGTAAAGATACAATGAGTGCTGAAAAAACAAAGGTGACAAAGAAAAAACAACAAAAGAGGAAAACAAAAACAGATTCTGAAAAAAAAGATATACTTTTTTCCCCAAAAATTGAAAAGGTAACTATAAACATCGGGGTAGGGGAAGCAGGAGAACGATTAAAAAAAGCAGAAACTGTTCTACAAAACATAACAGGCCACAAACCAATAGAGACACTTTCAAAGACCACAAACAAAGATTGGGGCATAAGAGAACAAATGCCTATCGGATGCAAGGTTACCCTTAGAGGTAAAGATGCTCATGAATTTTTAAAAGAGGCATTAAACACAAGAGAAAATAAAATGGCGGATTACTCATTTGATGATCAAGGTAATTTATCATTTGGTATACCTGATCATACATTATTTAAATCACAAAAATACGATCCAAATATAGGCATATTTGGAATGGATATATCAATAACCATGGAAAAACCAGGTTATAGAATTAAAAGAAGGCGTATAGCCAGAAGAAAGATACCGCATCGATATATGGTTCAAAAAGATGAAACCATCAAATTCTTCTCAGAAAAATTCAATGTGGAGGTTATTTCATGAAGATAAAAGTCAAACAAAAAAGCTATGGTAGACAAAAAGGGTGTGAACGATGCGGAAGAAAAAGAGGGCTTATCAGAGCATATGGTCTGCACATGTGTAGACAATGCTTTCGTGAAAAAGCTGAAGAAATGGGATTTAAGAAATTCTCTTAGGAGGACATGATTAAATGTTAAACGATCCACTAGCAGATGCATTATCCACGATGAGAAACGCAGAAATAAAAGGAAAAGGTTCATGCAAGATACAACCATCCTCAAAACTTATAGGTGGAGTTTTAGATCTTTTAAAAAAGAAAGGCTATATTGGGGATTTTGAATATATAAATGATGGAAAGGCAGGTGTTTTTGAGGTAAAACTAACTGGAAATATAAACAATTGTGGTGTAATCAAACCAAGGTACCCAATAAAAAAAGATGAATTTGATGAATGGGAATCAAGGTATCTTCCCGCTCAGCATTTTGGATTATTAATTTTAACAACCACAAAGGGAATTGTTTCTCAGAGCGAAGCAAGAAAAAATGGAATCGGAGGAAAACTACTAGCTTATGTTTATTAAAAACAGGGTGATTGATTTATGGTAAAAACAGCAGCGATAAAAGAAGAGATAAAAATCCCTGATGGTGTTACAGTAACTCTAGATAATAATATTTTAACAGTTAATGGAGAAAAAGGTGAACTAAAAAGGACTTTTTCACATCCAAAAATAAATATTATGATCAATGGCAAAGCAATAGAAGTAAATGGAAAAAATGTTAGACGAAAGGAATTGGCACTAATTGGTACAATTATTGCACATACAAAGAACATGATTAAGGGTGTTACAGAAGGATTTGAATATAAAATGAAAACTGTTTTTTCTCATTTTCCAATAAAAACATCTGTTGAGGGAAATGAATTTATAATTCAAAATTTTCTTGGAGAAAGGTCTGCAAGAAAAGCAGAAATTCTAGAAGGGGTTAGCATAGAAATCAAAGGTGAGGACATAACTGTACAGGGTATAGATAAAGAAAAGGTCGGACAAACAGTTGCAAATATCGAAAGAGCTACTGCAGTAAAAAGACGGGATACACGTGTATTTCAAGATGGTGTTTATAGAATCAGCAGAGGAGGCAAATAAAAATGGCAAAAAAAGATGTTATCGATGCTTTTACAAAGATTAAAGGTGTAGGTAAAGCAAAAGCTGAAGCTCTTTACAAAAAAGGATTTGATTCGCTAGATAAACTCAAAGAAGCTGACGTTAAGGATTTAACAAAAGTTGATGGAATTACTGAAATTATTGCGAAAAATATAAAGAATCAATTTAAAGAAAAAAAACAGGTAACTAAACCAAAAGAACCTAAAAAAGAAAAAGTTGAGAAAATTAAAACTGAAAAACCTGCTGAAATAAAACAGAAACCTAAAAAGAAAGCTGAAAAAAAGGTAAAGGATGAGAAAATATCTGAAGATATAAAAAAAGATGAAGAAGAAATTGAAACTGAAGAACAAGAGGAGAAATATAAAGTCAAAAAGAAACCTGAGCATGACAAGAAAATTAAAAAAAGATTAGGTTTAAGAAAGCAAATCAAAAAGAGAACTCCTAATTTTTTAAGAGAAGAGTGGTTCAGATACAAGAAATTATCAAAAAATTGGCGTAAACCTGATGGTATATCATCAAAGATGAGAATTAATTTAAAATACAGACCTAGTAAGGTTAGTGTGGGATTTAGAGGACCAAAAGAAGTACGAGGTCTTCATTCATCTGGATTTGAGGAAATAATGGTTTATAATGTAAATGACCTTAAGGGAATAAACCCGAAAAAACAAGCTGCTAGAATTGGTAGTTCTGTTGGTACAAAAAAGCGTATGGACATAGAAAAGAAAGCTAATGAACTTGAAGTAAGAATACTTAACCTATAGAGGGTGGAAGATGACAGATTTAAGAAATCAACGAAGAATGGCTGCATCAATACTTAAATGCGGTGTAAATAGAGTGTGGATGGATCAAGACAGACTTGATGAGATTGCAAAAGCTGTAACAAAAGAAGACATTAGAATTCTTATCAATGGGAAAGCTATAACTGTAAAACAGATAAAAGGAATTTCAAACGGAAGAAAAAAATTTAATCAGAAGCAAAAGCAGAAAGGACGCAAACGTGGTCATGGTTCTAGAAAAGGCGCAAAATATGCTCGTCTACCAAAAAAAGAACGATGGATGCGTACTATTAGATCTTTAAGAAATTATCTAAAAACTTTAAAAGATGAAAACAAAATAGATAAAACAACTTATCGTAAATATTACATGAAAGCAAAGGGTGGAGAGTTCAGAAGCAAGCATCATCTTCAGACTCATTTAATTTCTGATGGAATAATTAAGGAGGATAAACAATGACCCAAGGTCCACGTTACCATGTAAAACCAAGAAGACGACGTGAAGGAATTACTGATTATAGGAAAAGATTAAGGTTACTTAGATCAGGTAAAGTAAGATTAGTAATAAGAAAATCAATTAAAAATACACAGGTTCAATTAATTAAATATAAGCAGGAAGGAGATAATGTTCTTGCCTCAGCCAATTCAAATGAGTTAAAGAATAAATACAATTGGAATTTTTCAACTGCAACAACCCCCGCTGCATATCTAACTGGATTTCTTGCAGGTACAAGAGCAAAAAACAAGGGTATTAAAGAATGTGTTCTTGACACTGGAAGACATCCTCCAGTAACTGGTTCAAAAATTTTTGCATCTGTAAAAGGACTAGTTGATGCAGGTGTTGAATGTATACATAGTGAAGAGAAAGTACCAGCTGAGGATAGGATTATGGGTAAACATATGGAAAAGGATATGACTCCTGCTATAAATGAATTAAAAAATAAAATTTCTGGAGGGAAATAATGGCCGGGAGAAGACAAGAATCAAATAATTCGCAAAAAACTTCAATAAACTGGGATCCAAAAACTAAGCTTGGGAAAATGGTTTTAGGTAAACAAGTCACAACAATGAGTGATGCAATAAAAACAGGTCTTCCTATTAGAGAGGCTGAAATTGTGGATATTTTACTTCCAGAAATTGATGATGAAGTAATAGATGTAAATATGGTTCAAAGAATGACTGATTCAGGGAGAAGAGTAAAGTTTGTTATAACTGTTGCTGTTGGTAATAAAGATGGTTTTATCGGGTTTGGTCAGGCCAAAGGTAAAGAAGTCGGTACAAGTATTAGAAAAGCAATTGATAGTGCTAAATTAAACATTATTGAGATTAAAAGAGGATGTGGTTCTTGGGAGTGTGGATGTGGAAAGCCACATACTGTTCCATTTAATGTAAAAGGAAAAAGTGGATCTGTAGAAATTACTTTAAAACCTGCTCCAAGAGGAATTGGTCTTGCAACTGGAAATGTGGCAAAAAAGATTCTAACTCTTGCAGGGGTAAAGGATTGTTGGGCTTTTACTAAAGGTAAAACAAAAACAACTGTTAATTACTCTAAGGCAGTATTTAATGCACTTGAGAAAAACGCAGAAATGCGTGTTATGCCTGAAGCAATTAAATTCGTTGGTATCAAATCTGGAAGTATAGAGCCAACAGTCGAGAAACAACCCTTAGAATCTCCTCAAAAGGAGGCTGCATAAAATGACATATGCAGCAATTAGAGTCAGGGGAGTAATAAATATTAAACCTGACATTAAAAAGACATTACAACTTTTAAATTTAACAAGAGTTAATCATTGTGTTCTTCTTGAAGAAAAACCAAGTATAAAAGGTATGCTTCATGTTGCAAAAGACTATATAACGTGGGGAGAAGTGGAAAAAGATATTTTGGTAAAGCTTATTGAAAAAAGGGGAAAACTTGAAGGTGAAAAGGAAATAACGGAAAAATATCTGAAATCTGCTACTTCATATAATAATTTAGATAAACTTACTCAAGCTATAATTGATAATAAATTTAAATACAAAGATATTCCTGATGTAAAATCAGTCTTCAGACTGAATCCTCCAAAAAAGGGTTATGAGGGTATTAAAAGATCCTATGCAAAAAAGGGTGCACTTGGTTATCGTGGTAAAGATATAAATAAACTTATTGAAAGAATGATATAAAAATCATTGAATTTTCCAAAAACCTTTTATATAAGACGTGTTTTATTTAATCAAGGAAGAGGGGTATATATGGAAGAAACCTTGTATAATATAGAGATTCATAAGGAGTCTAATGGTTATCTTGGTAGATTATTTTCAGACGTTGATGGTGTAAAAGAGTTTAAAAATGAATTCTTAGATCAACTTCTAAGAGATATTACACTAGATATGCAACTTGCTCTTGAGGAATTCTCAAATAGATCTGTTGAATTTTCAGAAACTCAAGAGGGGCCCAGACATTAAAAATCGATGGTAACCTTTTTAAATACTTCTAATATTTGGTGCTCTTACTGTTTATAAGATATGGTGAATTAATTTGACATATACAAGATTTGAAAAAGCACGTATTGTAGGAGCAAGAGCTTTACAGATCTCAATGGGAGCTCCGACTCTAATAAAATTACCAAAGGATGTTATCTCACCTATTGACATTGCAATGTTAGAGTTTAAGGAGGATGCAATACCTATTACTGTTAAAAGAGTACAGGATTAAGTAATTAAGTGATTCATTATGGCAGAAGAAAATAAAGAAAAAGAAGAGAAAAAAGAAGACAATGGTATGACTATATCTGAAGAAACCTATATGACATCTGGTGCACACATTGGAACAAGACAAAAAACTGCAGATATCAAAGATTTTATTTACAAAGTAAGAAATGATGGCTTATATATAATTGACGTTAAAAAAACTGATGAAAGAATAAAGGTTGCTGGAAAATTCATATCTAAATATGATCCAAAAAATATTTTAATAGTATCTGTAAGACAATATGGTCAAAAACCGATAAAGAAGCTTTCTGAACATACTGGTATATCGGTTTTGGACGGGCGTTTTAGGCCTGGAACTCTTACTAATCCAAATGCTAAAGGTTTTCTTGAACCTGAGCTTTTAATACTTACCGATCCACTTGCAGATGCTCAAGCATTACATGAGGCAGAAAATATAGGTATCCCAGTTATAGGTTTATGTGATACAAATAATGAAACAAAGTTTCTTGATTTAGTTATTCCCACAAACAATAAAGGTAGAAGAGCACTTGCCCTTGTTTATTGGCTCTTAACTAGAGCAATACTTAAAGAACAAGGGAAAATAAAAAAATATGAAGATTTCAATCCTCCAGTCGAAGATTTCGAAGCTGAAATTTAAGTAGTTTTTTAATTATATATGCAATATCTAAGGTTCAAGGAGATAAATTGCTAGAAAAGGTTAATGATAAAATTATTCTTGTAGGTACTGCACACATTTCCAAAGAAAGTGTGGAAGAGGTAAAGCAAGCTATTGAAAAATATAAACCAGATATTGTCGCAGTAGAGCTTTGTAAGAGAAGATACGAAGCTATTACAAAAAAGGACAAATGGGAAAATACCCCTGTTACAAATCTTTTGAAGTCTAATAATGCATATCTTATGCTTGCTCAAACTTTTTTATCATCAATTCAAAGAAGACTTGGAAAGGAGTATGGTGTTGAACCAGGCTCAGAAATGATTGCAGCAATGGATGTTGCAAAGGAAAAAGGAATCAATGTTGCATTAGTTGATAGAGATATAACAATAACCCTTAAAAGAGCATGGCGGAAAATGGGATTTAGAGAGAAATTCAGACTTACCTGGGAGTTTCTCAAGGCTATAATGGGATATGATGAAGAAGAGACAGAAGAGCTTGATCTTAAAAAACTTATGGATCAAGATGTAATTTCTGCTCTAATGGAAGAATTTGGTGAAATTGCACCAAGTGTTGCAACAGTTTTAATTCATGAAAGAGATGAATATATTGCAAAAAAAATTCTTGATGAAAGTAAGAAAGGAAAGGTAGTTGCTGTTGTTGGTGCAGGTCATCTCAATGGTATAAAAAAACATTTAGAAAAAAAGAAGTTAGATATAAATTTGAAAAAATTTGAGGAAGTACCTAAAAAAAGATTTAAAATTACCAAAGTTGCTGCTTATTCTATTCCAATCTTATTTGTTGCATTAATACTCTGGTTGGTCTTTACCAGAGGAGCAGATGCGTGGGATCAAATAAAAAATGTTTTTATCTGGTGGTTTTTAATTAATGGTAGCCTGTCTGCACTTGGTGCTGCAATTGCACGTGGTCATCCATTATCTATTGGCACGGCGTTTGTTGCTGCACCACTTACATCTCTTAATCCTGCAATAGCTGCAGGTTGGGTTGCAGGTTATGTTGAAGCAAAGCTTAGAACACCTGTTGTTAAGGATTTCAAAGATATAAGTAAAATTGAAAGTTTTAAGGATTTCTGGAATAACAGAGTAATAAGACTTCTTATGGTTGTTGCACTGGCAAATTTAGGAAGTATGATTGGTACTCTTATTGCCTTTCCATATATAGCAAGTCTTGTATTTGGATGATAAATTATTTTACCAATAACATACATAAATTATTAATTAAGTTGGTGAGGAAAATATAATGGCTGAGGAGAAAAGAAGGATTTATACTTCATTTCATGACATCCCTCCAAGAGAGTATATGTATTTTCCAAAAGGCACTCTTGAGACAGGTAAACCTGGAAAATTCAGCGGAATTGAAATTCGTCACCTGATAATTTCTGTATGTGTTTTGACTGTTGCTTTCACCTTTGCCTTATCAGGAAACAACTTAATCACAGGTTTAAGGTATGGTTTTAATCTTAGTGAGATTCCTCAATATATTGTTATTTCGTTTTTTGGCATCTTAACAGCTTTCTTCTTTCATGAAATTGCCCATAAATTTATGGCACAAAAACATAATTTATGGGCAGAATACAGAATGTTTCCTCAAGGTTTGATTTTAGCTTTAGTTCTTGGTCTTTTATCACCATTCATATTTGCTGCTGCAGGAGCGGTAATGTTTATGGGAGGATCAAAATCTCATGAGACTGGAAAGATTGCATTGGCAGGACCATTTGCAAATATAATTGTTGCAATTATTACTTTCCCAATTTATTTTTTTGTTGTCTCTGAGTATCAAATGATTGGACAGATATTTGGTTTTGTTTGTCTAATAAATGCATTTCTTGCCACATTTAACCTACTTCCATTTGGACCCCTTGACGGAGTAAAAATATTAAGATGGAATCCAACTGTATGGATACTGCTACTAATAATTGCAGCGATATTTTTGTTTACAACTATGTTTATAATACCTGTACAAATTCGATAAGAAAAAAAAAAATTGTTTTGTGGTTTCTAATCACCAATTTTCCTTATTTGTTTTTCTTGTGCTCGTTTAATTCTTTCTATTGTTCTTTGTCTTTTAATTCTATCAAATTCAATTTTTTTATCAACAATTTTTTCTTTTTTAATAATTTCTTTAGGTTTTATCTCTTCAACCTTTTTAGGTTCATCAATAGGTTTTTTCTCTGGAATTTTTTCTTTTTTAGCTTTAATTTTTTCTTCTTTTACCTTTAATCTTTGTTTTTTTGATTCTTTTCTTGCTAAATTTATTTTATTAATTCCATCTGTTAATTTCTTAAAATTAATTTTTATTTTAATTTTTTTTCTTGGAATTTTTATTTTTTTCTTTGGAACCTTTTTCTTTTTTAATAAAGAATCACAATAATATCTATACCACAACATTGCCGAACTATATTCATCCCTCATCATTTTTAAAGTATCATTGTATTTATCTTTATCCTTAATCTTTAATTTTTCAAGATATTCTTTTTCTTCAGGTATATTCCAAGGTTTATCTGGCTTAATAGATATTTTTTCTCTACGTTTTCTTATGAAAAATAGAAAAATTCCAGCAATTACTAATATTGTTATTATTATTGAAACAAAATTGTAGGTATCACTGCCAGCAGCATATATTCCTACTGTTGACAATGTTATTGTATTATTAAATACACTATTTGGATCATTTACAGAATATGCTTCAACAAATATAGAAGTGGTAGCACCAATTGATAAAAACCTTTTTGGAGCAGCAACACCAACTAATGCTTGAGATATCTCTCCAGGCTTCAGTGTTATTACTGGTGGAGGGGTAACAACAAAATTTTTATCAGAGGTTGTAACTCTAAAGTTAAAAGTATCTATATGACTTCCTTTGTTTTCTATAGTAATTGGAATAGATTTTACCTCGTATGGTTGAATTTCTTGTGGTGAAGGTGGTGTTATCTTTGCTTGATGATATTTATTTACTCTAATAAGAATTTCTACAGTACTATCAACCCATTTATCATAAGGAGGAAATTGTAAATTTGTCAAGAAAAACATACGTCTACTTACTCTATTCCACATAAAGGTGTTAAGTGGATTAGACCAAAATTGATATGAATCTGGATCCATAGCATTCATTTTTTCTTGATATCCTGATAAATTTTTTCTAACCCATTTGGGAGATCCGCTCAATATTCGAAAATAATCTAAAACCTCTTCTCTAATTATATTAACCTTTAAAACTATATCCTGGGAAGGATATGTAGGATCTAAAGATGGTTTAAGCATTATTGTTACATTTGTTCTGAAGGGATCCTCAGCACCTGGCCAATCTAAATTTTCCTTATTTGTATCCATTATTAACACTTCTGGATCAAATTGAACATTCCAAACATCTCCAGGTGCATCCTCAGGTGGTACAAATTCAAAGCTATAAACAGTTCTTGGATTAAACCAAGCAAAGCTCCAACTTCCAGCTACTTTTACCAATGGTTCCCATTCAAGTGTATCAGAGTTTCTTCCCCCAATACTAAATTTAGTTATGTTTAGATATCTAAGATCGACAGCATCCGGATAAGCTTGAATTGCCACCGGTGGTCTAAGTTGTTTATAAAAATATCTTCCTAGCATGAGAGGTTCTATAAATCCTAAATTAAAACGTAATTTTAAAAGTCTCCATATCAAACCTGTTCTATTATTAGAGTCACCATTATCAGTTGTTCTGGTTTGGGATAAAACATTTAATGTAATAGAGGGAAGCAATAAAATGAAGATTATAATAAAAACAAAAAGCTTTTTTGTAAACATCATTTTTCACCTCCTTCTTTTATTTTACTCTTCTTTTTTAAGATTGGAAATAATATAAAAATAAATGCAAATAACATTATACTAAATTCAAAACCAGGTGTAAAAAATCCCTTACTTTGTACAATAAAATAAAGATAATGTGGTTCCCCTCGATAATCAGGATTTTCAATACTTATTGGAGTCATTGAAACTTTAATTATTGCTCTATCTTCATGATATCCAAAATCAACTGGAGGTTTAACTCTTAAAGATATTGATTTATCTGAGAAGTTACCAATAAGTTCAGATCCTAAAATTGTACTATAGACTATCTCTGAGGTCCATCCATCAGGAATATCAACAACTTCGGAAATTACTTTAGTGGCACCATTCCCCCAATTTTGAATTTTAAAATTAAAATCAGCTGTTTCATCAGGGCTGATATTTCTTACATTTCCATCGATATAGTTAAAGCTTAATTGAGAATAATAACCAACAACAAATGGAATATCCTGTGTAAAATTTCCAGGTTTTATTAGTGTAGCAATTTGGCCAAGTCTTCTAGAGTTCATTCTTACAGCTACATTTTCTTGAGATCTAACAGGTAAATATTGATTTATAGTAATTGAAATAGTTGCATTTACTGATACAATTGTATTTTCCTTTGGTAATGGTATCAATAATATCGGAGGAGTTACAGATGCTTGACATCCATCAGGAACCTCGGTTATAGACATATCGACAATAAATTCAGTTCCTGAAATTTTAGCAAGTACAATATCAACAGAAGGACCAAGCAGCTGTAGTTTTACATTTAAAGGTATAGTTTTGGCTTTTTCAAAAGGAATGATTGGTTCTTGTAATAATGATCTATCATAATCGATAACAATATATGGAGTACATTCATAAATTTGATCAAGTGGACCTGATTTTACAACAGAGGAGATAGAAAAAAAGGTAGAACCAAAAAATATTAGAAAAATTATAACTATTTTTATTTTTTGGAATTTTTTAATCATTTTTTTATCGCCATTTTTAATTTGTAATATTAATATTTATTTTTATTATATATATATAAATTTTATGGTATATTCATGTTCATTTTGATAATAAATTGAAAAAATATATTAGAATATTGATATAAAAAAGTTACTTTAAAAAATATTATAATAAAAAAAGAGAGAAAAATTTATTTTTTCCTCTTCATGATAAAGAAGTAATATAGCAGCACAACTATTACCACAACAGTAACAATCAATGGAATCTCAAAACCTGCACCAGGAGACATACCAATATTTTGAACAGTAAAGGTAATTGGTTCTGGTTGGCCTACTAGATCAGGTCTTCCAAGATAATAAGGTGTAAACATTACTTTGAAATTTTTAATTTCATTATGAAAACCAAATCCAATCGGTGGTTTTATTTTTAAATGAACGGTTTCTTTTATTCCCTCTCCACCATAAACTGTAGAAGATAATTGAACACTAGAAGCAATACTTACACTCCATTGATCCTCAGGAATATCTACTACCTCTATTCCAACATAAGTTGGTCCATTACCAATATTTTCAATATCAATTTGAAAATCAGCGATACCAAGTGGTCCAACTTCAAGATAATTACCATCTGGAAGTTCATAGGAAACAACTGACCAATAACCAATAATGAATGATATATCAAATTCAACAGAGACTTGCCCTATATTAAATAATAATCCACGTTGCAATTTTGAAGTTGCACTTATTCTTACAACGCCTTGTGTAAATGCTGGAGCATTCTCTGTAACAGTAACTGTTAGAGTTGATTGATAGGGTGTTTCTGAATTTAATACTAACTGAGCAAGAGGATTTGCTATACTTGCTGTACACCAATCCGGAGTTTGAACAACTTTCAATTCTATCTGTACATCAGTATTACTTAATAAGCTACGACCTTCTACTATTCCTGCCAAGGGACCTGTAAGTTTGAACGTTGTTTCTAGAGGAATGTCAAGTACTCCACTATTTGGTATAATATTTTCTTCTTGAATTGGATATCTAAGATTTATTAAAGGATCCACAGTTAATAAACCAGCTGAGGCACTAGGAATAAAAGCAACAAATAAACTTAAAAGTAATGTTCCAAAAATAATTCCAGTTTTAACTGTTCTTAAGTTTTTCCTCATTTTTTAATCACCAGTTTTTTAATTTTTTCAATATATATTTACATTTACCCGTATTTAAAGATTGTTGTACATTTCTAATAGATATGTTAAACAACCCTTATAATATTTATATATATAACCTTCTTTATATAAATATATTGTGCTGCAAATGATGTCACTATTTAAGAAGTGTGAAATATTTTTACAAAAATGCAACTTATAAATTCACTATTTGAATATTATGAATAAAAAGAAGACAAAGTGTTTTGTTATTATTCAATAACATCAATGTCTGATTTATCTTCCTCTTCCTCAGTTTTTTCCTCTTTCTTTTTTGTAGTTACAACTCGTTCAGGAAAATGTGACAGAATTATTATGTCACCGACAGCATTTACCCACCTATAAGGAACAGCAACATCAACGGTACCTTCAACAATAGAAGGGTTTGTATTTGTGACAAGTAAGCTACTAACACGTTTTTCGTCCATATCTAAAAAAACGTTTCTTACATGTCCAATAAATGTTCCATTACGAGTATAAACTGGTAATTTCAAAAAGGATGTAACCTCATCTGATTTTGCATCTTTTTCCATCATGTAATCAAAATACAATTACCTATATTAAAATGTGATGGTAAATAAAGCGAAATCTTTTTTCTATCTGCTAGTATCATATTTACAAAATGAAAGAAAAATTGAGCAGGTCTAAACAAACTAAAATACTAGAAGAACTTGAAAATTATTATAATAAAGACTTTACTTTTTCTAGTGGAAAAATACTTGGTTCAATGTGTACTCAATCTCATTTTATTGCAAAAAAAGCATATTTAAAATTTTTAGAAACAAATCTTGGTGATCCAGAACTTTTTCCAGGAACTAGAGAAATGGAAAAAAAACTATTATCATTTTTTATAGAATTGTTAAATGCTCCAAAATCATCTAATGGCTTAATTACCAGTGGCGGAACTGAAAGTAATATAACTGCAATATGGATTGCGAAAAAATTAACTGGAAAAAACGAAATAATAGTACCTGAAAGTGCTCATTTTTCATTTGAAAAAATTGGATCACTTATGGATATTAAACTTGTTTATGCACCTTTAAATAAGAATTATGTTTTAGAAATCTCAGAGCTTAGAAAAATAATTTCAAAAAATACTGCTGCAATTATTGGAATAGCAGGTTCAACAGAGTTAGGGACAATTGATCCAGTTGAAAAACTAAGTGAACTTTGCATTGAAAAAAAAATATTTTTACACATAGATGCAGCATTTGGAGGTTTTGTTATACCATTTTTAAAAGCTATGGTAAATGATATACCTGATTTTGACTTTAAACTAAAAGGAGTCAGTAGTATTTCAATAGATGCACATAAAATGGGATATTCTGCAATTCCTTTGGGAGCAATTATTCTTAGAAAAAAAGAGTGGTTGGATAAAATAAGTGTTTCTACGCCGTATATTTCTATTAATAAACAAGCAGGTCTCTTAGCAACAAGATCTGGTGGACCTGTAGCAGCAGCTTATGCTGTATCAAAATATCTAGGTAAAGAAGGCTATAAAAATTTGATTAGAAAATGTATGAGTATTACAAAATATACAGAGAGAAGAGTTCAAAATATTGGATTAAATTTAATTATTGAACCGACAATGAACGTCCTAGGAATTAAACTAAAAAATCCATCAAAAGTTGTAAAGAAGTTATCTGATTTTGGCTGGAAAGTAAATAAAATGGAAAGATTATCAGCCATAAGAATTGTTTTAATGCCTCAGATTACAAAAAAAATAATTGATGATTTTATCCCAGAT
>LSSG01000022.1 GCA_001595915.1 Thermoplasmatales archaeon SG8-52-3 | reverse complement strand
AGAATCAACTACTAAAACTTCGTATGGCTCTTCCTGATTTGTAAGACTATCAAGTAGTTTTCCAATGTTTTTTTCTTCGTTTTTTGTTGTTAAAACGATACTTATTTTCCTCATAATTAAGCAATCCCAGATATTATGATACCTATTAAAATTTATAGAGTGATTGTTTTTTTAACTTCAAGTGATTTTCTAGTTGCTTCCACTAGTTCAACAGTTTTTGCACCAATTTCTGCATTATTTGATAAATTTGAATTATTTTTTATTGCATCAATAAAGCCTCTTAGTTCATCGCCAAGTGTGTTATTTTCTATTATTTTTAATGCTCTTCCTTCATTTGAACCTTGAAATATAATTGCTTTTTGATTTACCGCTTGAATTTTCACACAAGCTTTACTACCAATAACATCAACCTCTCTTACCTTTTCCGGCAGTGTCCAACTTATCTCAGAATGAGTCATAATATTTTTTGGAAATTCACAAATAATAAATGCTGTATCTTCAAGATTCTTTTTTATAAAATCCTTTCCAAAACATGTAATTTTATCAGGCCAAAGACCTGTCAAATAATTCATTATATCATATAGATGCGGCATCATATCAACAATGATATCTAATTGTTTATCAGGGTATATTTCTGGCATCCATTGAATGGTCCATTGAAATCTTAGGTAAAATAAATCTCCAAGAGTCTTTTTATCAATTAATTTTTTTACTTCATTTATCGCATTGTTATATCTAAAAAGATGGCCAACAGCAAGAATTTTGTTTGTTTGTTTTGCTATTTCTATAAGTTTATATGCCTTTTTTGATTGAAGTGTTAATGGTTTTTCAACAAGTACATTTTTACCTGCAATAAGTGCATCTTTGCAAACATCAAAATGTGTCTCATTACTAGTACATATACTTACTGCATCAACATCAGAAGATAAAACATCATTGTAATCAGTTGTAACATTTTCAATATTGTATTTTGTTTTACAAAAATCTAGATCTTTTTTTGAAATGTCAGATACAAAAAGAATTTCCACATCCTTCATCTTAGAATATTCATCAATGTGTTTTTTACCCCAACGGCCTGCTCCAATTACACCTACTTTCAGTTTATCACCTATTGAAAAATTCATGGATTTTCTCTGAAATATATTTTATTTGTTTGTCATTTAACTCTGGATACATTGGTAAGTCCATTGCTTGTTTTGAGAGTTCTTCACTTCTTGCAAAAGTCCCCTCTTTATATCCGAATAACTTTTTATAGATTGGTTGGTATGGTATTGGTGTTGGATAATGAATTAAACAAATTATTCCATTGTCCCTAAGATATTTTAACAGTTCATCTCTTTTTTTGGTTTTAATTTCAAAAAGATGATATGAAGGTTTTTTTATTTTGGAGTCACCTGGCGGCAGAGGCATTTACTGTATTTAATCTAGCAGTATAACCAACAATTGTATGTACATCTTTTGGATGTTGTCCATGGTTTCTTAATAGTTTTATTTTTTCTGCAAGTTTTTCATTGTTTGTTGTAACCATTCCCCCGTCCCCACAAACAGTCATGTTTTTTGTTGAATAAAAAGAAAAGCAACCCATATCTGAAAAAGTTCCTGTCATTTTTCCTTTATAGAGTGCTCCATGGGATTGTGCACAATCTTCAATTACAAATAGATTGTTTTTATTTGCAATATTAATTATTTCATCAATATCTGCTGGATGTCCATATAAATGAACCGGCATTATTCCCTTTGTTCGTTTACTAATCTTACTCTTAATTTGTTTTACATCGATTGTGTATTCATCATTTATATCACAAAAAATTGGGGTTCCATTTGCATGAAGAATTGAGTTTGCAGTAGCAATATATGAGCTGGCAACAGTAATTACTTCTCCGGCGATTGGAAGATCTGCTGCGATTTGAGCAAGATGAAGTGCATTTGTTCCAGAGCTTACTGAGACTGCAAAGTCTGTTCCAACATAACAAGCAAATTCCTCCTCAAATTTATCAACTGATTCTCCTAGAATAAATCTTTCTTTTCTGAGGGCATTAATTGCTGCATCTTCCATTTCTTTATTAAACACTGGACTAGCTGGTGGAATTACATCCATTTTATTTCACCTTTCTAAGAACCCTTGCAGGATTTCCAACAACAACTGTATTTGGTGGAACGTCTTTTGTTACAACTGCACCTGCGCCTACAAGTGCTCCTTTACCAATAGTATTTCCACAGATAATTTTTGCACCAGCTCCAATAGATGCTCCCTTTTTTACAAGTGTCGGCATCGGAGTCCATTCTGGATCATATGCTTTTGGTGTTTTATCATTCATAAAGCTAACATGTTGACCTATGAACACATCATCTTCAATAGTAACACCTGTTGGAATAAACGCAAAAGATTCAACCTTGCATCTATCACCTATTACAACTCCCTTCTGAATATCAACAAATGTAGCAATTTTACAATCTTTTCCAATTTTACATCCAAAAATATTTACAAAATCCCTAATAATTGTATTTTCTCCAATATCTGCATCTTCAATTATGTAATATTTAGCTAAAAGCTTCATGGGTTCGGCAATAATGAATTCGTTTATCAATATTTTCATTGAGACTCAATAAAAGCTTTAAACTCGTTTAAGGCATCAAGATTTCCGATATGATAAAATCTTTCTTTCACTTCATATGCGAGAAGTTCATTTTTTGAAATAAGGTTAGAAAAAAGTTGTCCAGTTTTATAAAAAGTGTTTTTTGGAATAAGATTAAGTACTTTTTTATTTAGGAGGCTTGTTCCATAATCAATATAGATCATGTCATTTGTTCTTTCTTTTTCACCATAAGCAATAATCATTTTATCATTAACGATTAAATTGCTTTTATCAAACTTGTTATAATTTTTATAAACAACCATTAATCCAAGTTTATTATGATTTGAAAAATAATTAGCAATTTTTTTAAAATCTACATTTAAATATGAGTCTCCATACATAATAAAAAATATATCATCAACTAAAGATTCAGCATTTTTAAGTGCACCAATAGGACCTAGTGGTTTGTTTGTATCATAACTATATTTAATATTTACACCAAACTTATCTCCGTTTCCAAAATATTTTTCAATTTGTTCTGATAGATGACCCACGCATAAAATTATATCCTTTATAGAGTATCTTTTTATATTTTCAATCTGGTATTCTAAAAATGGTTTATTTTTAATTTTTATCATTGATTTTGGAGTTTTTTTTGCAATTTTTCCAAGCCTTGTTGCAAGTCCACCGCATAGAATTACCATTTGCATAAACAAATCCTAAACATCTAATTTTTTATTAAAAATTTTTTGCTATAAATTAAAATTGAAATTTTTAAATATTTGGAATTGTTAAAGAATACAAATTCAAAGGAAATCATATGCCTAAAAATAGTAAAAAACAAATTATTGAAGATGAAAAAAAAGTACTTGAAATTCTTATGCAAAACTCTAATCAAAGTATTGATGAGTTAGCAAAAAATTGTAACTTTTCTACTCAAAAATTATTAAGAATTAAAAAAAGACTGGAAAAAAATAATATAATTTGGGGATATAGTGCAATAACTGACTATAATAACTTAGACCTTAAACATTATACAGTTCTTTTTAAGAGAACAACAAATCCTTTAAATAAAGAAATAGTTGATGATGTTACAAAAGGATTTTTAGAAAATAGATTTCCTGAGGGAAAAATAACTATTGAAAATGTATTATATGTTCATGGTGAGTATGACTGGATAGTATCTTTTAGTACTCCTAATACTCTAACAATGAAACAATTCTGTGATAGACTTATAAAAATATTTGGTGATTTTATTTCTGATTATTCTATACATCAGACAATAATACCTATTAGAAAACAAGGAATTAAAAACCCCAATGCATCAAAACAAAGAGATTTTTTATAATAACTACTTACATTTTATTGGAAAAGTAAGAGTATTTTATAAATTGAAATATAATAAATTATTTCAACTTATAACTAGTAAATAAATTAGTCTTTCAAGCATTGGGAATCTTTCAAGTAGTAATTTTATTGATGAAAATATTGTTGTTACAGATTGTGGATTTGTTGTTGAGGTTTTTGGCCATTGCTTTATTAATGGACGATAGTCTATGTTATCTCTTCCAGTAATCTCATACGGAGTGTCCCAAATCCCTTCCTTTGTTTTCTTTTTTGCATCTGGATATTTTTCTCTATAGTCAGACCAGTAATTACCATATGTTCCGTCATCCCAAGTATTACCTATATCACTGTTGTCATGTGCATTCTGATCATTATTTAAGAAGTTATTGTGGTAAATCTCGTTTCCGTAACTTCCTGTACTCAATATTGCTATTCCAAGATTATTATCAGATATATTGTTACTTGTAATAGAGTTATCTTTGGAGGTTATTAAATTTATACCATATCCATTGTGCGATTCTATTTCGTTATTTCTGATAACATTATTATTCGAGCTGGAAAGCACTATTCCATAAAATTCGTTTGTAGTAATTGTATTACCTGCTATTGTATTGTCATCATCGCTATTTAAAATAAATATACCAATCTCATTATTTGATAGGTAGTTGTCCTTGATTTCATTATAGCTTGATCGATACAGGTCTATTCCATTTTTTATGTTTGAATTTATTTGATTACTTGTTATTAAACAATTATTTGATTTTATTAAAATTATTCCAATATGAGTATCAATTATATTTAGATTTTTTATTGTTATTTCGTTACAATTTATAAGAATTATTTGACCTGCGTTAGAATCTATTATCATGTTTGATTCATTTTCTAGATAGACAAGTGATTTACCATTTACCGTGTTATCGACTATATTGTTATATATAGAAGTACAAACATAAAGTCCATCATTTAAAAATGAATTACTTTCAATGTTATTGTTGTAACCTTCTAGATTTATTCCACAATCATTATTTGATATTGTGTTTCCATTTATGTTGTTGTTTTTACTAAATATGTCAATTCCAAATCCATTTGAGTTTACTATGTTATCTGTAATCGTGTTGGCAATGGAATCGTAATCCATATTTATTCCATATTCATTTTTAGAAATTTCATTATCAGTAATTATATTATTTGTACTTTCAATTAATTCTATTCCTATTTCATTACTTGATATAATATTTCCTTCTATTGTATTTAGGTTTGTATCTATTATTTCAATTCCTAAATTGTTATTTGAAAATATTTCATTATCAATTATTTTGTTATATGGCTCAAGAATTTTTATTCCACTATTATAATTTTCAGATATGTTGTTATTTTTAATTGTATTGTAGTTTGAACTTATTTCAATTCCATATCTATCTTCGGCTGCTTTTCTTATTGTAAAGCCACTTAAGTTTACCCAGTCAGCAGTAATATCGACAAGATCTCTATAGATGCTAGTTGGCATTAGAATAGTTGTTTCTTTTCCTGCACCAACAAGATTTATTGTTTTATTTATGATAATATTTTCATAATATGTACCACTGGGAATATTTATTGTATCACCTACTTCGGCATTATTAATTAATTCCTGGATATAACCCCGTGAATAACAAATAGTAAACTCTGTCTTTTGCTTAATATTTCCAAGAGTTGATGGTAAAATACCTGCTCCAAAAAATAAAATTATTATCACAAAGACAATTCCTTTTTTTACAATACTACTTTTCATAAGATTTTCTCCCTCAAAACTATTATTTACATTTATGATAATAAAATATATTGATTTAAATATTTCCTTAATGATAGTTTGTTTTTAAAATTGTAGATTTCAATATTTTTATTAAACTTAACATTTTAAATTAGCATTGCTTTTCTGCTTTTTTGAATTCATCCCAAGCTTTTTCAAATTCATCCAATGTTGAAACAGTTCTCTCATGATATGGCATCTGTTTTAAAATGTTATATGGAATTGTGATTATGTGAGGATTTGCAGAAGCAATTTCCACAACATCTGAAGGATTTCTAATACTTCCTACAATAAGTTTTGTTTTAAAACCTCCAGAGTCAATAATTGCTCGTGATTTTTTTACAACATCAACTGGATCACTGCCACTGTCTCTAATCCTATTGAAAAATAGACTTGCAAATGATGCACCTGCAGTAATTGCAAGCATTGCCTGATTAACACTCATCATAGCAGTTACATTTGTTTTAATACCTTTTGATTCAAGTATTTTTACTGCCTTAAGTCCACTGCCATCAGCAAGCATTGGAACTTTTATAACAACATTTCTACCCCATTTACTATATTTTCTTGCTTCTTTTAAAAGTTCTTCAAGATTATTTGGTCCTTCAAGACTAACTGGATGAGGTTCAACCATTTTTAATATTTTTCTTGATTGTTCTTCAAAATTGCAACCCTTTTCTTTAAGAAAAATTTTCTGATTAGTAGTAACTCCTTTTATAATACCCCACTCAATTATTTCTGATATTTCGTCTATATTTGCAGTGTCTAGAAATATTTCCATATCACACCCTCTCTTCTTTCTCGGTAATTAAAGAAGCCTTAAATAGATTTGCTGCAATAAAATCAGGTTTTACATTTTCTTCTTCCAAGATTTTACATAGATCACATTTCATTCTTCCAATTAGAATTGTCTTACAACCAGCAGTTTTTCCTGCTTGAATATCATTTATCCCATCACCTATCATCCATGATTTTGAAATATCGATATCATGGTCTTTTGCTGCTTTCAGAATCATTCCTGGTTTTGGTTTTCTGCAATCACAGATTTCTCTATATTTTTCAATTTTTGCATCTGGATGATGAAAGCAATAATATTCAGCATCAAGATTTGTTCCAGATTTTACTAGCTCATTTTTCATTTTTTCTTTTATTTTTTCAAAAACAGCCATATCAAAATGATTCTTTGCAATGCCTGGTTGATTAGAAACTAGTATTACCTTAAAACCTTGATTTTTAAATTTATTAATTGCATCTCCCACTTCTGGTAACAATTTAAATTGTTCAACAGTAAATGGCGAGTCAACAATTCCCATTTCCTTATGATAAATAATTTCGTTTATTACACCATCTCTATCTAAAAAAATTGCTTTGTTTTTCATTTTAACCGTTGTAATTTGTTATTTTTTCTTTTAACCTAAATGCAATTAAATGCTGTAAGACAACATGAAAAGCCTCAACATGAGGTGTTGCATTAAAAGGAACAACTATACAAACATCACAAAAATCCTTCATTGCTCCACCGTCAAATCCAGAAAAACCAATTGTTTTACCTCCATTTTTTTTCACATAATCAATTGCTTTCAGTAAGTTCTGTGACCAGAGACCTGCTTTATCTTTACCTGAACCACCATGAACACTTAAACAAATTATAACGTCACCTTTTCTATAGAGATTTTTCAATTGTTCAATAAAAAGATTATCAAATCCTTCGTCATTAATTAGTGCTGTCATCAGGGGAATGTTATCATTTAAACAATATGCTTTGAAGCGTTTTTTATTTTCTACAGTTGTTACTTTAAACAAATCACACATAAAATGAGTCGCAGTTCCAGCAGACCCACCATTTCCACAGAAAAATACCTGATTATCATTTTTCCAAGCATCAAATAAAAGTTCGATTGTTTTGTTGATATCCTCTCTTGAAATATTGTCACAGATTTGTTTTATTTCTTTGAAATATTGCTCAATTTGTTCTTTGTTTTCCATAATACTTACCTCTAAATATTTTTCATATTTAGTATAATTTTTGAACCCTCAAAATCAAAATTATAACGCATCCTTTTTAATCCTTTTTTATCTAGTGCCTTAATAAAAGCTGTTTTCTCAGTATTATTGCCATCATGATAAAACATAAAAAATCCACCACCACCTGCACCCATTATTTTTCCTCCTGATGCACCATTTTTCTTTGCTAAATTATAACAATCATCAATAAACTTATTTGAAATATCTTTTGAGAGTCGTTTCTTTATATTCCAATGTACATCAAGATATTCTCCCAGCTTATTTACATCTCCTTTTTCAAAAGCCTTTTTTGTTTCAAGTCCTATTTTCTTGATTTCATGAAGTGTCTCAATTGTTGTTCCTTCATCTTCTTTACTTTTTTCATTCTGCTCCTTAAGAATTTCTGAGGCAGATCTTAAAATACCTGTATAAAACAACATAATGTTGTTATGTAGCTCGTCTTGCGCTTCTTCACTAATTTTTACTGGTTCAACAGTTACATCTCCTTTCTTTGAAAATTGAAATGAAGTAATTCCGCCAAATGCAGCAATGTATTGATCTTGTTTACCGATTGGTTCATTTAAAATTTCAATTTCGATTTTGCAAGCTTCTTCTGCGAGTTGTTTTTGAGATACAAACTCTTTTTTGTAAGTATGAAGTGCATTTAATACTGCAACAGTAAAACTTCCAGAAGTACCCAGACCTGAGCTGCTCGGAATATCAGATAGCGAAGTTAGTTCAATTCCTTTTTTTATTTTGAGAAGTCTTAATCCCTCTCTAAAAATGTTGTGATTTATTTCATCAATATTTTTAACTTGTTCTGCTCTTGAATAATTTAATTTAATATCTTCATCAAATCTTCTGTGAGCAGTAACAAGGGTATATTTATCAATAGCAGCAGCAATTAATGCACCGCCATATTTAGAATAATATGAATATAAATCGGTTCCACCACCACCAAGTGTGATTCTTACAGGTGAGCGTGAAATAATCATATTTTTTCTCCTGTATTCTTATTGGTTATTAAGTACTTCTCTAATAGCTTTTCTTACAGCCTCATCTGAGGTATTACTTTCTTTCCATCCAAGCTTTTTAATTTTATTGATATCTAATTGAAAACGTGGTACATCACCAGCCCAACCTCTTATTCCTCCTGTATATTTGAATTCCACATCTCTAAGATTCATTTCATCTACCACTAGTTCAGCTATTCTTGTAACAGTTGTATTACTTTCACATCCTAGATTAAACAAGTTTAATTGATCATTTGAATTTTCAAAGCCAAAAATTATTCCATCAACAATATCGCTAACATGCAAGTAAGGTTTTTGTTGTCGCCCATCACCAAGAATTTCAAGTTCCTTTGGATTTTTTTTAAGTTTTGCAATAAAGTCTATAATTACTCCATGTGTCCCTCTAATTCCAACTACATTTGCAAATCTGTATATCCAGGCTTGAAAATCAAAAGTTCCACAAAATGCACTAATTAGCCCCTCAGCACCAAGTTTTCCAGCACCATAAAGTGAAATTGGAAGTGTTGGACCATAATTTTCAGGAATTTCAATTCCAGGTGTTTCTCCATATACAACACTACTTGAAGAAAAAACAATTTTTTTAATATCATTTATTCTCATCGATTCTAAAATATTATATGAGACAATTGGTCCTTGTTCTAAATCAAGTTTTGTTTGAGTTTCACCAAGTCTTACAAATGGATTTGCTGCTATATGAAAGACAACATCATGGTCTTTCATTTCCTTTTCAACCTGTTTTAAATTTAGTAGATCTGCTTCTACAAATCTAAATTTGTCATTTTTTTTATGGTGCTTAAAGAATTCCTTATTTCCAGAGCTTAGATTGTCATATGAGGTTACAAAGTCTCCTCTTTTAAGAAGTTTATCAACAAGATGACTTCCAATAAAACCTGCACCACCTGTAACAAAGGCTTTCATAGTATATTCACAACCATTTTCGGCTTATATTACCCTTGTTTAAGTATTTTTTCCCATACTAAACAAAAGATTATAAATGAACATAAGATTCATTAATACAGAAATAATAGGATGGGAAAATTGGATGCCTGGTATACATAGAGAAGGACTCATGTTTAAGTGGAGTTCAAAAAATTATGAGATAGTTATTGGTTTTAAACGTGTAGAACATAATATTTGTAGTAATTGTGGTAAAAGAATCCCTGCAGGAAATACTATCTGTAATGAATGCTTTGAAAAAGAAAAAGAAATAAGTAAAAAATAGAATAATCCCATTCTTTTCTTTACTTTAAACTTTAAAATCTTATAATATCTAACTTTTCTTAATATTAACAGCTTTTGGACCTTTATCTGTTTCTTCAATTTCGTATTCAATGTTGTCTCCTTCTTTTAAGAAGACACCTTGAGGTATGGCTGATTTATGGACAAAGATATCTTTTCCATCTTCACCTTCAACAAATCCATAACCTTTTCTTGGATTATACCATTTTATTTTTCCGTTCATTTATTTCCTCCTTTGACTACGGAGTCTTTTTTAGTAATTACCTGGATTAACCTATGTTTTAAATATGTTTCTATAAATTGGTATTTAAGTTAAATTCTACTAGATTTAAATAAGAGGAAGAGATAATGGGGGGCAAATGCTTGAACAGAATATTTACTATGAAGTTTTGTGGATTTTCATCTTAACAATTTACGTTGGAGCAGTATTTCTTTTAACAAAATATTTTTATGAATGGATGATTAAAAAAGAAATAAAAAAAGAAGTTGCTGTTTATTACAATAGAAAAACAATTCATATTCTTGCAGGTGGAGTGATTTTAATTGCTGTTCCTTTTGTCTTTTCCAGTCCATGGTTTCCGTTACTTGCAGGTCTTGTTTTAACAATTTTTACCTATTTTGCTCATAAAAGAGGAAACATTCTTTATTGGTTTCAAACAAAGGATAATATTAATGATGTAACTTTTTGTTTTATGTGGGGTTTGACTATTTTTATATTATGGTGGATACTTGGAAACCCGTGGGTTGCAATAATTCCTCCAGCATTTATTGCATTTGGTGATGGAATCACAGGTATTGTTAGGAATTTTGCATTTAAAGAACGCAAGAAACATATGATAGGAAATATCTACATGATGGGAGTTTGTATTCCTATTGGATATTTTTTTGCGAATTCTGGTTCACCTTCAATCCCTCTTTGGGGTGTTATTGCAGCGGTTTTTGCATCACTATTTGAAAGATATGAATTTGGAAAAATAGATGATAATATTCTAGTTACAGTCATTGCAACAATAATTCTATATATTGGTGGTATTATTGGTCCTTTACCTTAAATTTCAATAAATTTAAATTTATTTGCGTATTTTAAAAACCTAAAACTTATAGTAAAAACTGGGGAAATATCTCATGAATAAACTTGAAAAAAAATATCCATCAATTGGTTGTTGTGGAATTGATTGTGGTTTATGCCCTAGACATTTTACAGAAGGAAAATCAAAATGTCCTGGTTGTTTTGGTCCTAATTTTTTGGATGTGATGGGGCAGACTTGTTCATTTATTTCTTGTTGTGTAAAAAACAAAAATCTTGTAACTTGTGGTGAGTGTAGTAATTACCCTTGTGAAAAATTTGATAGTCAATGGTTTGGTGAAAATTCTTATGATTCATTTGTTACTCATAAAAAAGCAATTCCTAATCTGAATTTAATTAAAAAAAAGGGCTTTGATGAATTTATAAGATTACAGAAAAAAAGAATTAAAATACTTAAAATCATGCTAAAAGATTTTAACGATGGTAGATCAAAGAGTTTTTTCTGTCTTGCTTCTGCTTTATTGTCTATTGATATTCTTGAGAAATCACTTGAGAGTGCAAGTAATATTATTGATAAGCAAAAAATCAAAAAAGATGATATTAAAGGAAAAGCAAAAATTCTTAAAGATATTATTAAAAGTAATGCTGATAAAGAAAAAATTTCACTTAAACTTCAGAAACCTCCTAACTGGAAATAATGTTTTATTATTTGAGATAAACTATTAAAAAAAAAGCCAGGTTTAACTGGCTTTTTTTAGTTCTTCAATTGCTTCTTCGACACCAATTTTTTCTTTTTCTAACCATTTTTTATATTCTTCTAGATGTTCAATTTTTTCTTCTTTTGTATAAAATTGTCTAGAACAATTCATTCCATGATGTCTATACATCCTATGATCTCTATTACACATTTTTATCACCTATATATTGGGTTTCCGATATCGTATATACGATATTAATATTTAAAACTATCGTAAATCCGATAAAAATTAAATGTCCTAAAATATTAATATCGATAAACCGATACAAAATTACAATGTGTTCAAATCACAGTCACCAAAACAGACATTGTAGAATGAAAGGTTTCCTTTCGTTTTTAATATTATGGTTAATTAGTAAAAAAGAGATGTCAGGAGCAGAAATTACAGAGGAGCTTGAACAAAGAAGAGGACATCGTCCAAGTCCTGGAACAATATATCCTGTGTTAAAATATCTGACAAATAGAGATTTACTAAAAGTAGATGATAATAAAAGATATTCTCTAACAAAAAAGGGAGAAAAGGAACTTGAAATGAATCTAAATCAATTTTTTGATACTTTTTGTGACCTAGATGAGATGAGGAGACATTGTCATTGTTACAAAAAGTAGAAATTAAATTTTCTATAATTAAATAATCATTTAATAACTATCAAACATTCTAACTAAATGAAGAGTATTTTAATAATAAATTCAATATAACCAATAGAAATGCAAAGAAAGCTTTCATCATTTGAAATCTATGTTATTGTTTCAGAACTTCAAAATATAATTGGAAACAGCATAGATAAGATATATCAAATTACTCGTAACGAGTTTTTGATTAAAATAAAAAATATTAAAACAAAGCAGAAAGAATCTTTATTTATTAGAAATGGAGAATTTCTTTGTATAACAAATAAAGAATTCCAAATACCAGAAAAACCAAGTATATTTGCTATGACCTTACGTAAATATCTTTTTAATGGTAGAATTAATGAAATATCTCAATATGAATTCGACAGGATTATAAAAATAAAAATTAGCAAAAAGGAAGGAGATTATACATTAGTAATTGAATTTTTTTCTGAGGGAAATATTATACTTGTTAGTCCCGATGGAAAAATAATTTTGCCTCTTATAAAACAAAGTTGGGCTCATCGATCAATAAGAGGAAAAGAAAACTATGAACCTCCACCCCTGCAGATTAACCCATTTGAACTATCAATAGAGAAATTTTCAAATTTGATTAAAGAAAGTGAAACAGATATTGTAAGAACGCTTGCTGTAAAGGTTAATCTTAGTGGGCCTATTGCTGAAGAGATTTGTTCAAGAGCAAATATTGATAAGACGATTAAGATTGAAGATATAGATAATCAAACAATTAAAAAATTATATGATGCATTGATTAATTTCTTAGAGATTTTTAAAACAAATAAATTCAGTCCAGTTCTTGTAAATAAAGATAGTAAAACTGTTAATGTTCTACCATTTGAATTTAAGAGTTATACAGATGTTACCTTTGAAAAAAAAGAAAGTTTTACCAGAAGCTTAGAAATATTTACTGAAATAAAAAAAGAAGAAAAGAAAAAAGAAAGTAAAACTTCAAAACAAGTTGAAAAATTAAATAGACAACTTTTTCAACAAAAACAAGCAATCGAAGAACTTACAAAACAAATCGAACTAAAAAAATTTGAAGGAAATATTATTTATCTTAATTATCAAGAAATTGAAGAAGTATTAAATGAGATAAAAGATATTTTAGAATTAAAAGAAAAAAATGAAGATATTAATAAAATTAATGAAAAAGTAATTGTTAAAAGGTTTAATCCTACTGAAAACCTTCTTCTATTAAATCTAAAAGATACACAAGCTAGAACTTATGAAATAAAACTTAATTTTAGAAAAACTGTTTCAGAAAATGCTGAAAAAGCATATGATGATAGTAAAAAACTAAGAAATAAACTAATAGGTGCTGAGAAATCTTTAAAGAAAACAATGGAACAAATTAATCAAGCAAAGAAAAAGGAGCAAGAGGAAAAAGAAATAATTTTAATAAAACCAAAAAAAGAAAAACATTTTTGGTTCGAAAGATTTAGATGGTTCATTTCAAGTGAGGGAAATATCATAATCGGAGGAAAGGATATTAAAACAAATGAAATTGTTGTAAAAAAATATCTGAAAGAAAATGATAGATATGCCCATGCTGATATTCAAGGTGCTCCAAGTATTATTATTAAAAGTAAGGGATTTAATGACGAAAATATTGAAATATCAGAAAAAACACTTAATGAAGCCTGTATTTTTGCAGCTTCCTTTTCAAAAGCATGGAAACAATTTGCAGAAGCTCAAGCTTATTGGGTTCTACCAGAGCAGGTAAGTAAGACACCACAAAGTGGTGAGTTTGTTCCAAAGGGCGCTTTTATAATTCGTGGTAAAAGAAATTATTATAATTGTAAACTAGAGCTTGCTATTGGAATAATTAAAATTAAGGATGATAACAAAATTATGTGCGGACCAATTGATGCAGTTAAAGCTTTAGCGGAAAAATATGTAATTATTCTACCAGGTGATGTTAAAAAAATTGATATTGTGCATAGATTAGCAAAGGCTTTTGACGAGCCAGCTGATAAGTTTGATAGAGTCCTTCCCCCAGGAGGAGCAACAATTATTGAGACAGTTGGAATTGATCTGAGGTAAAATGTATGAAAGTGGTATTTAAAGACCTCAAGCACGGTGAAATAAAACTAACTCCAGAAAATCTTGATGACATATGGCATCTTCATAATTTAATTGATAAGGGAGATCTTGTTCGCGCTGTCACCTTTAGAACAGATGAACAAAAGGATGATAAGATAAGGTCAAAAAAGACTGAAAAAAAAAGAATGAAGCTTGGAATTAGAGTTGAGGAAGTAAAATTTCATGAATTTACCGATAGACTAAGAATACATGGGACAATTGAAGAAGGTCCTCAAGAACTAGGTTCTTATCATACCCTAAATATCGAAGCAGAAAACATGGATAAAATTTCAATTGTAAAAGAAAAATGGAAGGATTATCAATTAATAAGAATAGATGAAGCAGTTAAACAAAGAGATCAATTAATATTAACATTTACCTCTTTAGATGAAGATATGGCAACTATAGCAATTCTAAGGCAAAGTGGTATACAATGGATTGCAGAAATTGACTCAAAAAGATCGGGAAAAATGTATGAAAGTAAGGATAATGAACATGAGTATTTTGGAGAAATAATATCTATACTTAGAACAAAAATTGATAAAAATAAGGTTTTAGTAATAGTAGGTCCAGGTTTTACAAAGGACCATTTCATAAAATATGGTAGAGAAAAAGAACCAGGAATTTTTGAAAAATGTTATGTTCATGGTACAGGTTATTCTGGTATGAATGGTATTCATGAGGCAATTAAAACAGGTATAATTGAACAAATAACAAAAGAAAACAGAGTTGTTTTGGAAACAGGTTTTGTTGAAAAATTATTTGAGGAAATAAAAAAGGATGGTCTTGCAACCTATGGGGAACAAGAAGTAAAAAATGCCTTGATTAATGGTGCAGTTGAAAGACTTCTAATAATTGATGTTTTAATTAGAAAGAAAGTTGGTGAGGAACTATTAAATCTTGCAAAGGAAAATCGAAGTGAGTTTACAATAATTAATACAATGCATGAAGCAGGTAAAAAAATGGATGGAATAGGCGGTGTTGGCGCTTTACTTCGTTTTAAAATCTAATTTTTGCCAGGGTATGCCATTGGTGACCAAGTTTGTGAACCTTGGTTTTCACCGGTAGGTGGTAGGTCACCATCTCCATCTGAATCATCACCAGGGATTGTTTCAATTATATAATAATCATAAAAGCTATATGTAATATCTAATTGAAAGCTATCTTTACCAAGTAGTCTTTCTCTAATTTTTCCCCATAAACCTGTTTTTAAGCTAATTTTTATCGTATATTCTTCATTATAATCAATGTATCTTTCTTCAAGTTTTGTTATTGCTTCCTGTAGATCTTCTGCTTCTATTGGTTCCATTGAAATCATTGAAGCATCTGATTTGACAGCAATTGATATATTACCGCTTCCTTTAACTCCTGCTCTTCCAAGCTCGTTTTCTTGACTGTCATATACTATTACTGTTATTGTGTCTGCTCCAATTCTTCCAATAATTCCAAGATTTGGTAAAAATCCAACTTTATTATCGGAATATTCTACAAAAACATCGACTGATTTTAGATTTTGTTGGTTTATTTCAACCATGTATAAATTTGAGCTAGAACCTAATATTTTTGGTTTGATGGTATAATCTTGATTATCAGGTAAAACAACTGAGTATACTTCATCATACATGATTTCAAAAACCGGTTTTTCCTCCATTATCGGCATCTCTTCTTTTTCTTCTACTCCAGCATATAAATATATTCCAACAGCTGCAACAATTAAAATAATTACTCCAAATATCGCTATTATCTTATCACTTTTTTTTAGAGTCATTAGTTCACCTTTATATTATATTATAATTATTCTATATTTGTATAATTATAAGTATATTTACTTATATATTAAATTTTTCCCCCATTTTATTGTATTATAATTTTTTAATTGTATTAAGATATAATAAAGTTGTTTATTAAATTTTTTATTTTATATATTAGTTTATTATAATCGGTAGAATATTTCCACATTTCTTACATTTACTTTTATCTAATCCACCTGAATTTATATTATAACCATTTCTTTCGATAGAAATATTTCCACATTTTGGACAATAAGTATTTTCATAATCTCCATGAAAAACATTTCCTAAATATGGGAATAATATACCCTCCTTTTTTGCAACTTCAAAAATCTTTAATAATGTTTCCATTGGAGTGATTGGTACATTTAACATATTATGATCGGGATGAAAACGAGAAAAATGAATTGGAGTTTTATTATCAAGCTTCTCAATAATCCACCTACAAAATTTTCCAATTTCATCTAATGAATCATTATAATCAGGAATCACTAGATATGTAAGTTCTATATGAATCCCAAGCTCTTTTGAAAGTTCACAAGTATTTAGAACAGGTTGCAGTTGTGACTTACATATTTTTCTATAAAAATCATCATTAAATGCCTTAATATCAATATTCATTGCATCTAAATATGAAGAAAGCTCTCTCAGAGGTTCTTCATTAATATATCCATTTGTTACATAACATGTATAAAGTCCTAATTTTTTTGCAATCTTAGCAGAATCAAAGGAGAATTCATGCCATATAGTGGGTTCATTATAGGTATAAGAGACCCCTTGGCAATTATTTTGCTTGGCTAGATTTACAACATCATCTGGCGTGATTTCTTTCATATATGGAAAACTTGTATCAGCGTTTGAAATGCTATAGTTTTGACAATGGCTACATTTGAAATTACAACCAATGGTTCCCATTGAAAAAGCATAAGTTCCTGGATAAAAATGATATAATGGTTTTTTTTCGATAGGGTCTGCTGCAAGAGATGAAGCAGAACCATATATCAAAGTGTAAAGTATGCCGTTTTCATTTTTTCGAACTCCACATATACCTTTCTTACCTTCATTTATCTTACAGTTATGATAACAAAGATTACATTGAACTTTTTTATCTTTAATTTTTTTCCAAAATTTTGCTTTTTTATTCATTACAATATTTCAAAAATAAAAAATAAGCTATTAAATCTTATTCACCAAAAATAAGACCTTTAATACTACCAAAATATCCTCTTCTTGGATATTGATCATTTATTTGTGGTTCCATCTTACTATAATCCTCAAGGGTTTTACTTGTCCTTAAAATATATCTTGCATAGTAGAATGCTTCTTCTGCTGATACTTTTCCATCTTTAAAGATTTTAAGAATTGTTGGTCTACCAGTATTTAATAAACCTGGTCGAAATCCATCTGCGTTTCCAGATATAAGTCCATAGAACCATAACTGAGAAAATAAAGGACCTTCAGTTGTGCTTGCATATCCAACTCTATATTTACTTGCACCAGTCATAACAACCCTACCAGATTTTGAAAGAGAGGATCTGAATAAGAAAAATTCTGGAATGTTTATAATAGTTTTATCAGCAAATCCGCCACTATAACATGCATCAACAATAATACATGTCTTCTTTGATTTTAAACCAGATAAAATATCACTTAATTCTTTATCTGATAAAGTATCATCCCAAAGAAATAGTTCACTTCTTTTTAAAACTCTTCCACCAAATAATATCCTGTCGCTATCACCACACCCATGACTAGATATCCATAAAAAAATCTCGCTATCACTAAACTTGTTTGACTCATCCACAACATAGTTTATTGTTGAGACCAAAGTTTCCTTTGTTGCGGCACCATATGTTATGTTATAGTCATGTTTTCGTTCATCTAATGTCATAATTGGGTCACCATAACCATTGTCCTCTCTTATCCATCCATCATCAAAAAGAACAATTATATTTGATGTTGAGTAGCCTAAATTTTCAATGAAATGTGCAGATATCTTCTCTGCTAAATTTAGACCACCATTACCAAGTTTGCTTTCATTTTCTTCTGGAAAATTTGAAGCAGCAATAAAAATCGCCCATTTGTGAGCATCTGTTTCTACAACCTCAGGATTATCAATTTCTATATTAATCTCTTTTGTTTTAGAATAATCTGTTCCATCCCATGAACGAACCTTAACTGTATAAAAACCTTCTTCAAAATCAAATACCTTCCATTCATAACTCCATATATTTGTACCTTCGACTATATCCCATCTACTATCGATTGTTATTTCTACTCTTTCTATATCATCATTTCCATCCGGATCTGTTGCCGTTCCACTAATCGTAACAATTTTTGATACAACTGTTCCATCTAATGGGTATGTTATTTCAACAATAGGTATGTTGTTTTTACTAGTTTCATCTTTTTGAAAATAAATAAATAACAATGGCAATAACACTGCAAGTACTATGAAGATAGCAATTATTTTTGTCTTATTCATTGTATTTCTATTATATAATTTATAATTTATTATTTAAAACCTTTATTTAACAAATATTTCCTTAAATATAAAAATTTAATTTTTAGTATTCAAAAAGTTTATCACAGAAATTATGTTTTCGCTAAATAATAAACGAGGCGATTTATTGAAAAAATTGACATATGCAAAGAGCGGTGTTGATATATTTAAAGAGGAAAAAGCAATAAAAGGAATACTATCAAATATAAAATTCCAAAGAAAAGGAATTGGAAGACCTCTTGGAGGCCATTATGCAGGGATGATTGAGTTTGGAGAGTATGCTCTTGTTTTATGTACTGATGGTGTTGGTAGCAAAGTAAAAATTGCATCTGAAATTGGAAAGTGGGATACTGTTGGAATTGATTGTATTGCAATGAATGTTAATGATGCAATATGCGTTGGAGCAGAACCTGTGGCTTTTGTAGATTATTTAGCAATTGATGATCCAAAAGAAGAAATAACAAAGGAAATAGGAAAAGGACTGGCAAAGGGCGCAGAACTATCAAATATCTCAATTATTGGTGGAGAAACAGCTTCTTTGCCTGAAATTGTTAAAGGTTTTGATTTAGCAGGAACATGTCTTGCATATGTTAAAAAAGATGAAATTATCACAGGTGAAAAAATTGTTCCAGGTGATGTAATTCTTGGTCTTTCAAGTACTGGTCTTCATTCAAATGGTTATACACTTGCAAGAAAAGTAATTCAGGAAAATGGTCTTACGTATCATGATAAATTTCCTGACGGTTTATATCCTAATAAAAAAATTGGAGAAGTTCTACTAGTTCCTACTCAGATATATGTTAAAGAAACAATAGAGCTTTTTAAGAAAGTAAATGTTCATGGATTAGCGCATATTACAGGTGGAGGACTTCGTAATTTACCAAGGATAAATAGCACTGTTAGGTTTAGAATAAATAATTCATTTGAACCTCAACCAATTTTCAAATTCCTTCAAAAGTATGGTAATATTGAAAATAAAGAAATGTACCAAACTTTTAACATGGGAATGGGTCTTATTATTGTAGTTCCAAAAGAAGATGTAGAAAAATCAATGAAAATATTGAAATCAATGTCAGAATCCACAGTAAAAGTAGTAGGTGTAATTGAAAAAGGAAGTGGAGTATATCTAGAAAAATTTGATTTAATTTTTTAAAATTAAATCTATATTATTTTTAAGCGTTAAACTCTACTTCTGTTTGATCTGTATTCTGTTTACTTTCTGTTTCATCTTCTTGTTTACTTTTAAGAATTGTTTCACATTTAGGACACACTGTAGAGTCTATTGGTATTTCTCTATTACAGTAAGGACATGGAGCTGTTCTTACCGCTTTTAAACTGCCTAAATTAAGCGATGAATATGTATCTCTATATACTGTGTAAAATATAGCATAAGCAATTAGTCCAGTTATATTTAGAGTAAAAGAACTTAATGCAAAAAGGATTATTGCTTTATTCAGCATCTTTATTTTTTCCTCTGTTATTAATCCTCTAATCAAATATAATGAAGCAAATCCAAGTAATATATAAACAAGTACTGAAAAAACAACAACTGTAATAAATAAAATTAGTAAGGAAGAATCAAATTCCATTGTAGCAAAAGCAATTAATGCAGCTCCACCTGTAAAACCTCTTGCTAGTGATAAGTTTATAAAAAATATAATGAAAAATCCAATGAACAATAGAGATGCCAATATTACATTGATTTCATGATTTGACTCAAATTCTTTTCTAGCATTGAAAATAATTCCAATACCCCTGATAAAATATATAAAAACAATTAAAAATAAAAAGAAAATTGTTAACACAAAATAAATCTTTAAAGGAGTAACTTCCCAAATTTGTTCATTATTAAAAAAAAGCATTAATGACAATATCAACATAGAAAGAGTAATGCTAAAACCAAGAAGAAAATAGCGATACACATATCTTAAACCAATCTCTGTAAAGGAATCGTAGTCTTTTATTCCCATCCTCATTCTCCAAATATATAGAATAATTAATAGAATTTATATTTTTCCAAACAACAAAATCAAATATAATAATAGCGGGGAGTGGATTTGAACCACTGGTCTACGGGTTATGGGCCCGTCGGGATTTCCTGGCTACCCCACCCTTATAGGTATTATCCAAAATAGGATAAATACTCGCTATGATGGGTAGTAATTTTCCCCGCTATATGTAATAAATATTTTTTGTGAATCATGTTTCTCCTACTTAAAGATAGTACTTGTTTTTTGATTATTAAATTTGTGTTAGGACAGGACATATGTCCTTTCTGTTGTTATCATATAATGTTCATGATAACTACAAAAGGTTGGACATATGTATATCTATCATGGAGAACCCTATCTAAAAAAGAAACACATTCAACTATTACACGATGAACCAGCATACGTAAAACAAAGGTACCATGTTATAGTAAGAGCTGTTTACTCAAAGAATAACACAATCCGAGAGAAAGCAGCACAAGAATTAGGTATCAGTATGCGTCACTTCAGACGTCTGATTAAAAGATACCAAGATGAAGGAATACCTGGATTGAGAAATAAATCAACAAGACCACTTAACAGCCCAAATAAAACACCTCAGCAGCTTGAAGATCTTGTTGTACAAGTAAGAGAAAAAACTGGTTTTGGATCTTTTCACTTAGCTCAGCTTATTAATATCAGTCAGAAGAACCAGGGTAAACAAGAACGAGTTAATCCTCGTACTGTCTCCAGGATACTGGTAAGGCGAGGTATTATTGAAACAGAAAAACGTGCAAAGAGAGAATGGAAACGTTTTGAATGGGGACGTCCTAACCGCCTTGTTCAGACTGATCTAACCAAGTATAATGGCATCCCTATTCTAACCATGGAGGATGATTACTCTCGTAAGGGATGGGCCATCAGACTTTTAAATCAAAAAGATACAACCGTTGTAAAAGGAATGGAAAAACTCCTGAAAATCAGATATGATAACCTACTGACAGATAATGGATCTCAGTTCAGCAGAAAGAACAAAATCATCCGTGAATACTGCCAGGATCATATCAACGAAAAACACATCTGGACCAGTATTCATCATCCACAAACCATGGGGAAACTCAGCGCCTTTCAAAAAGGACTGAAAAGATTCCTCTATCATACATTACATTCTTCCAGAGATATCCATGATATTGACCATTATATCTCTGCATATGTCCATTGGTATAACAATGGAAAATATCACTCTGCAATAGCAAGTTATCCAGAGGAACGATACTCTGGACAACGGGATATCGAGTGGTATAATCATCTTGTCACAAGTCTTAAATTAGATGAAATCCTTGTCATGAAATTATAGAAGGGACATATCTCCTGTCCCTACACATTTGATTATTAAATTGACAAGACAAAATTATAAATATATTAACAAATTAACAAAATGGGAGGTTAGGATAAATATGGAAATTGAAACCAGGCTTATAAAAAAGGTTGCGAGATTTCCAAAGATTTGTACAAATTGTAATAACGAAATTACAATAGATGCTTTATATCATCAAGAAGAAGGTGTTGAAGAGCATATTCACTCATTAATTGCACGTAGATTTTGCTCTGATTGCTATGCGAGATATGGAGAGCAAAAACTTCTATCTGGGAATGAATGATTATATTAAATATTTAAAAACCATAAAATATTCGTTTTTTTTAGGAAAGATTTTTTATAATATCTACATTTATCTTTTCCCTTAAAATTGCAGGGGTACCCGAGCGGTCAAAGGGGCAGGGCTTAGGTGTGTTAACGGATTTACAAATATATCTGTATTAACACTAAGAAACCCTGTGACGTAGGTCTTCGAGCGTTCAAATCGCTCCCCCTGCATCATATTTATTTGCAAAGGAAGAATATTCCTGTAATAAGGATGGGTGATATGGTATGGGAGGAAGTAAAAAATCGAAAACTCACCTTGGATGAAAATAATGTTGGAACAATTGCTAATCAGATGCGTAAGGATTATGGAATGGATATTTGGGCAAAAAGAACAATTGAAAAAGTTTTAAAAATTGAAGAAAATGATTGCATTATTATTGATGGCATTAGAAACATTGAAGAAATTGATGCTTTTAAAAAAAAGCTAGGAAAGGATTTCATACTTATTGCAATAACAGCCTCTGATATAACAAGGCAGAAGAGATTTTTAAAACGTGGTCGGGAAGACGACAGTAAAGATATTCAAGATTTAAAGGATAGAGATAGAAGAGAGTTGAATTGGGGACTTGATACTGTTATTGCATCAGCTGATATTATTATACCTAACGATGAAGGTATTAAGGAATTTAAAAAAGAGATTATGGACTTGTTAAATAGACTGTAGTAAAATAGATACTAGGATTTTCTATTTCTATATTTTAAAAAAAATAGTAATAAAATAACTACTATACAAATGAAAAAAATGATAAAAAATATAATTGAATTTTCAGTAAAAAATGAAAAAATATCCTGATTTTTACTTTTGTTGTTTGGAAAATTTT
>LSSG01000021.1 GCA_001595915.1 Thermoplasmatales archaeon SG8-52-3 | reverse complement strand
CAATATTATGTAGAACATAAAGATAATGAATTTTTAAATGCAAATGAAATGTATGATCTTTATTTCAATTTAGATATAAATAGAATTTCTGATGAAAATAAAAACTTTTTAAGAGATGCTTTTAAGAAAGAAATGAAGCAATTATCAGACGAAGCTGTTTGTTTAATATGTGATGAAGAAGAATCAAGAATTAATATGTCTTTTTTACCTTTTGATGATCTTCCATTAGATGAAATGAGAAATCATTTAACTTCTCCGGATGAATTACCCGATGAATTGAAACAATTTTATTCAATAGATATATTAGAAAAATATAATTTATTATTATCGAAGGAGGGAATTCATGAGATAGAAGAAAATTACAATTATTGTCAAAATAGATATTGTACATTACAACATAAACACAAAAGTAATATTGAATTCTCTTTCTGTAACTTTTGTTTGAACATTTTGAATAATGATAAATTACCACCTTTAGCAATAGCAAATGGATTTTATATAGGACAATTGCCATTCTATTTTCAAGATATGTCTATAGAAGAATTCATGATAGTTGCACCTGTAATACTTAGTAACGTTTTATGGTTAAATGTAAAAAAATATAAAGTAAATACATTCACAAAACACAGTATATTTTTCAAAAATGATTCTGCATCAATTGTAAATAAACTTCCAAGATCAATAAAATCAATTTGTGAATATGTAACGATTATGTTTACTAATAATCATACTACATTAGATAAGTTGTTAAATTTAGAAAAACATAAAATTAGACCACAAAAAATAAGAGATCTTTTGAATTGGTATTTTGAAAATAATATATTTTTTGATGAGAACATTGAAATTGATGAAGATGAATTGAATAATATGGAACAATATTTGAAGGATTTAAACAATGAATGTCCAAATAAAAAAAATAAGTTATATGTTATTGGTTCAACTATAAACGAAATAGAAACTTTAACTAAAGATTTGAAAAATACAGATATAAGTGAGAAAAATGCATTTAATTTACAACAAGAAGGCAATATTTCAAATGATATAAAACAAAATAGTTATTTTGAAAACGATATTTTTATCAATGACTTTAAAGATTCTATTCCTGATGATTTGTTAGGTAATTTATATAAAAAATTGGCTCGAACATTTGTATTCAAAAAAGGAAATGTATATTTTAAATCTTTCGATAAAAGTGTTTTAGGATTAGCTTTTCCAGAATTATTTCCATATGGATATGGTATTCCATCAACACCAAGAAAAGTGAAAGTTTCAGAAGAAAACATTTATAGACATTATAAAAAATTATCCTTAAAAAATTTTCAACAACATAAAGCTTTATCGTTTGTTTTATTTGATTTATTATCAATAAGAAAAGCTACTACAAATGCATTCTTTGTTTCTAAATGTAAAGAATCCGATTTTTCAGCTTTTGCTGATATAAAAGAAAAAGAATTAGAAGAAGCAATACAATATAAATTAAACTATATAAATAAAATTAAAAAAGGTATCAAAGAGACTGATTCAAAACCAAAAACATATGCAATGAAAATGGTTGATAAAGCATATGGATCTATGGGAAAAATGTTTAACAGTAATGAAGAAAAATTTGCAAGACGAAGACATAATTTTGGTTTATGGTATTTATTTGGGAGCTGTAATAACATGATAACATGTAATCCATATGAAAATCATATTATAGATTTACAATATCGTATGATAGATAATAAACATGGTATTCAATACAATAATTGTTTTATTCCTGTAAAAGAAGAAAGACAAAAATTGTTTACAAAAAATCCAGCAAAAGTATCTATATGGTTTCATGATTTTACAAATACATTCTTAAAAATAATTTGTGGAATAGATCCAATAACAAAAAGAACATATAGAAGAGGTGGATTATTTGGATATGTTTTTGCCTATTCTGGAGTTATTGAAGAACAAATGAGATTATGGCTTCATTTTCATCTTTTACTTTGGCTACTTAGAATGTGTCATAATTTTATGCAATTTTTAAAATTAAAAGAAAAATATGGTGAAGAAACATTAAATAAAAAGATAATAGAATATGTTGAATCGGTTGTAACTTCTAGTTATGAATTACCAACTGAATTTGTAAAATGTGTAAATTGTAATCATTCTCTAATTGACGCTCAAGATTTATCAAATGAAAAAGAATGTCATAATTTCAAAAATGTTCAAAAAGAAAATATAAAAAATATTTTATGTTCAAATTGTAATAAAAAGGTCAACTCTGAAGAATGTATGTTACATAGTATAAAGACAATCATAGGAGAAAATAAATATAATAATATTATGGATGATATAAATGCACAACATGAATTTGTAACTCACTTTTCCATTATTTCGCCGAAAAATTTAAATGAGCAAGCTTTATATTCTCTTTTTCAACATCTTAACGTTGCTCATGATTCTAAACATAGAAATAGATGTTTTCAAAATGAAAAATACATTGGATGTTGCTTCCATTTTCCTTTTCAAAATGCAGATAAAACTTCATTAAATTATGAAAATAAATTTGTATATCCAACAATCGAAATAAAAAGACCTCTTTCAAGTTCTTGGTTAACGAAATATTCCAAAGTATTGTTAGATATTACCCATTCTAATAATGATGTTAAAATATTAAGTTGTTTAGGAGGAGGAATAGAACTTACATTTTACGCAACAACTTATAATACTAAACCAGATAAAGATCAATTAGTTAAACATGCTTTAATTATGTCAGGATATAGAAGGAGAGTTTTATATGAGCAACAACCACAAAACATAGATAAAAGTAAAGTAACAAAAGGTAGAGGAAGAATTATGTCTTTAATTTCAAATTTGTCATCGGAAATCAAAACTGGTGCATATTTAGCAAATCATTACATTCTTTATGGCAGTCCTGCAGCTGTAGAATCACATGAATCACAAAGTTTTTATTTAGAACAAATAGATAAATTTTTAGAAAATGAAGATTTATCCGGAACATGTACAATATCAGAAAATTCTTATAATTTTGTAAATGATATTATCAATTATCTATATAGACCTAAATGTCTTTCAAATATTTGTTTTTTTACATTCAAAATGCTATTTATATTAGATTCAAAAAAGAATCACAAAGATAATTTGAAAAAAAGTGAAAATCATTATAATTTAAATGAAAGATTCAAAAACGAATTTATTTCTTGGTTTATAGCTTCTTTGCAATATTCTAGTCAAGAGTTTCCAAAATTATCGAAACCATTAATATTGAATAAAAAACATCAACTTCACAACTCACATTTATTAATACCAGTTGTAAAAGCAAAAGTTATAGGATTTTCGTGTAATGCATTTCCATCTAATTTTACAAATAATAGAACGAGTTTACAAAAATATAATACTTATGCTTGTTTTTTTTTCTATCCTTGGAAAAATAAAAATGATTTGATTAAAATGATAACATTGAAATATACTGAATTGATTGAATATGTAGAATGCTATAATAAAGAAGATGAATTAGAATACAGTAAAGACTTAATACAATTATATCACTTTAATCACAATGTAGGAATACAAATATTAACAAATATACAAGAAACGCATATAGCTCAAAGAGAATGTGCTTTGAAACAAAAATCTTTAATGCAATCAAAAAATAATAGTGAATCTTTTTTCTTTGAAGAATATGATGATGAAAATTACACATCAGGTACTAGCGAAAATGAAGAAGAAGATGAAATCAATGAGGATGAAGAATGTACATATAATATAGATCTAGAAAATGAAAATATTATACAAGAATTATCCCAAAATTATGATTTGTTTACAAACAAAAAAATTGAAAAAGCATTGAATTCAAATCTTATTCAAGGTTTAAATAGTAATCTTCAAAATCCTTATTATAAAAGATTGAATGATAATATTATACATAGCAATATCAATAACAACATGAAATCTACTTTTAAAAATTGGAATGAAAAATTTTTAATGTCAAATGAGAATTTCGAAAATAATAAAATGATAAATGAAAAAATGCCAAATTTGATAACATTGAAAGAGGCAATAACTAGTATAAATAATCAATATAATGAAGCCATTCAAGAAATTGAAACACAACAAATACCAGAATTTGTTCATCCGAATAAATTAGCAGCGATAAAAACATTATCTGAAGAACAAAAACCGATTTTCCTTTTTTTTGCTTATTACTTATTATTGAACTTTAAAAAAACAATTCATGAATTAAATAATGATCATTATGCAATGAAGGACATTGAAGATATTTACAAAGACAAGAAAATGAATTTACCGAAAATATGCTTATTAAGAGGAGAATCAGGATCAGGTAAAACACATGTGTTGAAAACTTTATATGAATTTGCCATAAGTTGGAATATGCCAAATGCAGTTGCTTTAACGTCAACATTAGGAATAGCAGCAATAACTTTAAATGGAACAACATGGCAACATTTTTTAAAATGGTACAAAAATAAGAAATTTACTAAAAAAAAGAATCAAAATTTTACAGTAGAAACCAAATATGAAGAACTTCTAATTTTAGCTATAGATGAATGCAGCTTATTATCTTGTAGCGGCTTCAAAACAGTAGTATATCAATTAGAAAGACTAAAAAATATTTGTGAAGATATTTTTAAATATGTTATCATTCTCCTATGCGGAGATTTTTGTCAAAACTTTCCTATATCAGGAGTTTCTTTAATAAATGCTTACAATGTTAAAAGTAGTATGAAAGAAAATGCAATTGAAGGTGCTGCAAAATTTACGGAAAATTTAACTCATGCATTTTTCATACACGAAGTGAAAAGACAAGAAAAAGGACCCTTATTAGATATATTCAGAAATATGAGATATAACAAAGTAACCTCAAATGATGCAAAATATATAAATGAAAATACATTAATAAATGAAAAACGTTCTTGTCCAAATTTATTAACACAACCATATGCTCCTATAATAGTTTATAATCATTATCAAAGATATAAAATTCAACAAATAATTTTAAAAAATATGGTAAATAACAACATTCCATTATATTGCATTGAAGCAAAATTAACTTCTTCTCAAGACATTGGATTAGATAATGAATATAAAGAACTTTTATACAGATTACATGAAAAAATAACAGGATTTAACTGTACTAGATTAGTAATATTTAAAGGCATGCCAGTATTGTGTACAGAAAATACAATGAAATTATATGGTAAAGATAAATATATACATACTACACAATTTGGAATATCAAATGGAACAAGAGCAATTGTAGATAGATTTATATTTGATAAACAACCAAAATATAAACATAAAAATGTCGTTATTTACGGAAGTAAATTTCCAGTTCTTGTACCTAATATATTTCCAAAAGCAATTATAATCAAATTAATTAGCGAAGAACAACAAAATAAACTCAAACAATTAGATTTAGATAACTTAGAAGAAAATGAATTTCCAATTACAATGCAAATAAAAACAATTAATTTTATAACTAAGCAAGGACAAAAAATAAATTTCAATATGAAACAATTTCCTCTATTACCTGCAATAGCAATTACTGGACATAAATATGAAGGCATAACTGTAAAAGATGCTTATGTAATTGGAAGTGATGGTCCAAAAGAATGGTTATATACAACATATACAAGAGCTTCAGAAATAGAAAATATTTATTCTTTTTTAACTTGGGACGAAAAAACGATTAAAAAATTAAACAAAATCAATTATACATTAAACCAATTCATTCAACAAATTGATAACAAAATAGCTTCTACAAATGAAGAATTAAAACATTTATTGAACTAGATTTTAGTCATGGATTCAAAGAACAAAAAGAATCCGACACATATTCGAGTACCCTCCGGTACCGAATCATCACTTTTTCCTTCCTATCAACACATGCATTCTGTCGAAGATCCAAACTTTACTCTTCCTGATTATTCTATCCCTTAATGGGATACGAAAAGTACTAAACATAATGTAATTTTTACTTAAAAACAATTACATTACATTCATCTATTTAAGTACATTGCAATTTAAGTTATGAACTATTTGTATATTTGTATATTTACAACTGTGCACTTTCCATATAACATTACAAGATAGAATACTCAGCAAAGGTAAAGTCTAAATCTACAACAAGATGTATGTGCTGATAGGAACAAGAAAGTGAATGATTCAGCACAGGAGAGTACTTGAGTATGTATAAGGAAGCTATTTTTTGTTATCAATTCTTTGAATGAATATATAACACGATTTTTGTTATATGGTATATGACACAATTTTTAGTCATATATCATATTACACGATTTCCGTTTAAAATTTAATGCTTTTTTTCTTGATCTGTTGCATTCATGTTGCTTCTCCGTCACCTCCAAAAACTCAAAAACTGAATATAATCAAATGGTGGTTTTTGGATCTCGATTTTTGGATTGAAAAACAAACCATTTTTTGCCACCGCTCAAGCTGCCCCATGGTCAAGAACGTAGTCCTTTGTCCAGCTTAAAGTCAGTTTCAATCTTGTTTTCTAATAAGAATCCTATAATTGTTAATACTAATTTTCGTCAGTTTCAATCTTACTTTTCATCTGAGAATATATCAATAATCAGTTT
>LSSG01000020.1 GCA_001595915.1 Thermoplasmatales archaeon SG8-52-3 | reverse complement strand
CAAAAGTCTTGGAAGCTCATTGAAATATCTGCACTAAAAAGGAAAGGACTTGATAGACTAAGAGATATAATTTTTTCTGAATTAAAATTAATGCGTATATATATGAAACCTGTTGGAAAACAAATTGATTATAATGAACCCTTAATTTTGAGGGAAGGAAATACTGTAAATGATGCCTGTGAAAATCTTCATAGAGATTTTAAAAATAAATTTAGGTATGCTACAGTAACTGGAACTTCCGCAAAGCATGACTCTCAAAAGGTTGGTCTTGATCATAAATTAAAAGATAAAGATATTCTTACAATTGTTACAACAAGATAATTATTTTAAAAGTTTTACTGCATTTTTTACCATGTGCTTTTCATTTAGCTGGTATTTTTCAAGTAGATCACTTGGACTTCCACTTTCACAAAATGTGTCTTTTATACCCATTCTCAAAAATTTTGTTGATAGGTTTTTTTCAGCAATTAGTTCTGCAACTGCAGCACCAAGACCTCCAATAATTGAATGCTCTTCTGCAGTAATTATTGCTTTTGTTTCTCTTATACAATTTAAAATTAGGTTTTCATCAATTGGTTTTATTGTATGCATATCTATTACACGAGCATTTATTCCTTGTTTTGCTAATGTTTTTTGAGCTTCTAATGCGGGTTCAACCATTGTTCCACAGGAAATAAAGGAAATATCTGCTCCATCAGAGACAACTATGCCCTTTCCAATCTTTATTTCTTGAATATCTTGTTTTTCATAAATTAAAGGTGCATCTGCTCTTCCTACTCTTGCATACATTGGTCCATGTTTTTCTGCCATTAGATGAACTATTTTACCTGTTTGTATAGCATCACTTGGTGCTATTACTGTCATGTTTGGAAGAACTCTCATGAGAGCAATATCTTCAATCATCTGATGGCTTACTCCATCTTTCCCGACACTTATTCCACCATGAGTTGCAAAAATCTTTACATTTGCATTTGAATATGCTATATCCATTCTTATTTGATCATAGACTCTACCTGTTGCAAATACTGCAAAGGTACTAACAAAAGGAAGTTTTCCACATGATGCAAGTCCTGCTGCTGTTGTTATCATGTTTGCTTCTGCAATTCCCATTTCAAAAAACCTATCAGGATACTTTTTAGCAAACATTATTGTTTTTGTTGATTTTGAGAGATCTGCATCAAGAACTACTAAATTTTTATATTTATTGCCAAGATCGATGAGTGCTTCACCGTAGGCATTTCTTGGATTAACCATAACTTTATTACTCAAAGTGCTGCCTCCAATCTTTTTTCTGCAAGGGTTAATTCTTCAATTGCGATGTTTCTTTCAATTTCATTTGGAGGTACACCATGAAAATCAACATTATTTTCCATAAAAGAAACGCCTTTCCCTTTTGTTGTATTGAGTATTATCATGGAAGGTTTTCGTTTGTATTCATTTGCCTCTGTTAGTGCATTTATTATTTTTTCAATATCATGTCCATCGATTTCAATTGTATTCCATCCAAATGAACTCCATCTGTCTCTTACTGATTCAAGTTTTAAGACATTTTCAGTATGGCCATCAATCTGTAAAAAATTCCTATCAATCATTGCTGTTAGATTATCAAGTCTATAATGAGCTGCAACTGCTGCTGCCTCCCAAACTTGACCTTCCCCTGTTTCTCCATCCCCAAGCATTGCATAAACATTATAGCTTTTTTTGTCAAGTTTACCTGCAAGAGCCACACCATTTGCAAATGAAAGTCCGTGACCAAGAGAACCAGTAGAAGCCTCAACTCCTGGTATATATGTACAAACTGGATGGCCTTGTAACATGCAATTAATAGTTCTTAATTTTGTTAATTCCTCAACTGGAAAATACCCTCTTTCTGCCAGAACTGCATAAAGAGCTGGAGCAGCATGACCTTTGCTAAGTATAAAACGATCTCTATTTGGATCGCATGGTTTTTTTGGATTAAGTTTCATATGAACAAAATACAATGCTACAAGTGCATCAACTGCAGATAAAGAGCCACCTGGATGACCAGATTTTGCTTTGTATAGCATTTCGATTATATGCTTTCTTATTTTAACTGCAATTAAATTAAGCTTAGTAATATCCTTGGCATTATAGCCTGTCATCGGATTACTCCCCACAAGTGAGAAACAACAAATTAGATTGCCCCAAATACTTTAAGCGTGTAAAAACTTTTCTTAAATTTCATATTTTATTTAGTATTGATGTTTCTTGACAAATTATAAAGGTCATGATAAATTTCAGATTTGATATCTCTTATAATAGGACGATTTGCTCTTGCAAATTCAAGTTGTTTTAAATCAATATCACAAGTTGTTATACTTTCTTTGTAGTATGGTGCTTTAACAATTAATTTTGCAAGGGGATCATAAATTTGTGAACCACCCCAAAAAACTAGATTTTCCTGTGTTCCAACAAGATTTGCATAAATCATAAAAACTGTGTTTTCCACGGCACGAGCAGGAATAAGAGTTTCAAAATATTTTTTTGTAACAGAAGGAGTTGCTGATATACAAATAATTATATCTGCACCCATCAGAGTATATGCTCTACAAAGTTCTGGAAAATATAAATCATAACATACAATAAGCCCAATTTTCCCAAATTTTGTATCGCAAAGTTTTAGTTCTTCACCTTCATCAAAAAATATTTTTTCTTCAAAAGGACCAATTGTTGGTAAGAACCATTTATTATAGGTATCAACTTTTCCATTTGGATGAACAAGAACCGATGCATTATGAATAATACCTCTAATTTTGTTGTGTTTTAAAGGCATTCCAAAAACAATATAACAATTTTTTTTCTTTGCAATTTTTTTAATATGGTTGATTAATGGTCCATCTACAGTTTCTGCTATATCTCTTAGTTCATCTTTTACATGATATCCACATATGGTTAGTTCTCCAAAAACATAGATGTCTGCTTTTGTTTTTTCAATGTATTTTTCCATTTTTTCAAGATTTGCCTTTTTATTTGCGATCTTTGGCCTCATTGTTACTAATGCTACTTTCATTTAAAAACCAAAAATGGTTATAAAGATTAATCTTATAATTTTGTTGATAATTATTTCAAATGATTTTTATCGTTTCAACATTAAATTGATGAAACGAAATTTAATTTCGTCACTAGAAGTTCTTCCTTCTTCATCATATGCTACTGCTTTTATTGAATGCTTTCTAAAAGATAATTGATTTATCCTCCATTGATATGGTTTTTCGTAATCTGTATATTTTAGTTTATTATCCATATAGAATTCGACTTTCTCAATAGGAGAATCTCCTGGTTTAACCTCTGTACAGATTAACACATCGTCAATAACTATTGTTCTATGATGTTTAAATATTCTTAAAGTTCTATCTTCAAAATATAATCTTCCACGTTTCGGTGATCTAATTCTTAAGGTAGGATGATTAATTTCTACTTTGTCAGCAAGATATGCTAGTGATCCAACAATAAGTTTTGTGACATTTACAAAATAACTAAAGTTGATATGTTCAATAGTATCTTCTGGATTATGAAAGTAATCTCGATTCCATTCTGACTCCCAAAAAGCAATAGCTTCATAACCATATAAAACAAAATCATAATAGTCACTTCCCCCTCTAGATCCTCCTGGTGTAATAATATTACCTGCATTTATATTGAAATTGATACCATAGTTATTATTTACAGATTTGATATCTTCGACTAGAATCTTTGCATCTTCTGTTGGTACCAAAGTAATATTTTTTCCACCATAAACAGTTTCTGCATATCCTATCATATCTGCATTAAACTCTACAAGAATTTCTACATTATTTTCATAAATCTCTTTTACATAAGCTCTACTTCCGATAAGACCTACTTCTTCACCTGAAAAAGCAACAAATTTTATTGTTCTATTAAATTCAAATTTGTTTAAAATATAAGCAGCAGCTAGTACAGCAGCAACTCCAGAACCATCATCATTTGCCCCAGGGGAGTTTTTTACTGTATCATAATGAGCATTAAATATTAATATTTCCTCACAATCTTTATTTGTTCCATTAAGAGTAGCTTCAATATTTTGTCCTTTATAGTGCCTAAGTGGAAGTTTATTATTTATTGTAGCCCAATTATGATATCTAGTTTCAAGTCCAAAATCTTGAAATTGTTCATACAGGTATTCTGCTGCTTTTTCACAGCCATATGTTCCAGTCATTCGTGGACCAATTGATACTAATTCTTCTAAAAATGATTTAAGCATTGGTTCATTTACCATATTAACTGCTTCTGCTATTTTTAAATTTAAATCACCAATGGTATTGTAATCATCTGTTGATGCTTTGATTGTTTTTGATATTTGTGTAGCTGAGACTATTGGGCTAAGTAATAAAACTAATACAATACTTATAAAATATACATATGTAGTTTTTTTCATAATACGATCCTCTATAAACTTTTAATATATTCTAATTTTATAAGATTATCTATATTAAAAATATTAAATTCAAAAAAAGAAGAGGTACCTCCTCTTTTTTTTGAGAGACGGGATGCACCTCCTTGAGGTACCTCTTTTATAGGGGGAGGAAATTTAATAGATAGGAAGTTTTTGTATGATTTTTTTTAAACTTAAGTGCCGATAAGCTTTCAAAATTCTATGGAATGGGATGCGGATATAGCTTAACCGGCACATTGACACTCTTTTATGTTGTTTTTTAAATTGGGGATTATTTATATTTAACAAAATTATTCTATCTAATGGATTGATTTTTCTAGATATGAAATTTTTACCCCACACTTTTTTCACCTTTGCAATGCAATAACGCCTTGCAAAACCTGTAAACAATTACTAATATTTAAATATATCGCTCTTTGCATTGCAAAAGAGCAATACGAAAGAGAAATGCATAAATAGTTTATAAAATATACTCAATCAATGGATGATTACCAGCAGGAAATTTCATTGATAAAAAAGACCTTAAAAGAAAACCCAAAAGGAATGACAGTAACAGATATAGCAAGAAAAATCAGAGTAAATAGAAATTCTGTTGCAAAATATCTTGATATTATGCGAATTTCAGGTCATGTAGAAATGATAACCTTTGGTCCTGCAAAAGTATTTTTTCCAGCTCGCAGAATCCCTGTTATGGATTTATTGAATTACACCTCTGATTATATATTGATATATGATGAAAATTTTAAGATTACAATGATTAATGAATCATTATTAAATTTTATTAGACAAAAAAAGGGTAGTATTATTGGGCAATCTGTAATTCAAACAATAAGAGATATATTCAAGGATGAAGGAGAGATAATGGTAGGAATTAAAGAAGCTCTTCAAGGTAGAGACATCTCTCTTAATATTGATTTTAAGGGTAAAAGTGGTTTTTACTATTTTAAAATAAAAATAATGCCCACAACTTTTGAGGACGGAAGAAATGGAGCAACAATTATTTTAAAAAATATAACTGATAGAAAGATTGCAGAAAATGCTCTTAATGAAAGCAAGGAAAAATTCATGAACCTCCTTAAAAAAATGAATAAAAGATAATTTTTTAATTTTGGATTGTCAATAAATAAATTGTTAAATTTATCATAAATGCTGTAAGTACAATTAAAGTAAGAATTGCATTAGTTTTCAGGTCAAATATATTTATCCATTCAAGAATTGCTATTAATATATATGCAAGTACAAGCATGACAACAAGAAGAATAATTATTATTCCGATGGACTCAATTAATGTTGGATACCCTTTTGCATATTCATATAACACCCATACACTTGCAAAAAATGCTAAAAGTCCAATTGTTATTTGTGCTTTAGATCTCTCCTGCATGTCTTTTGAGAGCAGTTTTTTCTATATAAAACTTTTTAAAAGATATGAAAATATGAAGTTATCACTTGAAAGAAAATATTCCAGTAAAATTTTTTCAATTTAATGAGCTAACTCTTGAAATTCATCCTGAGGTCTACGACCCTGCTGAAGATTCATTTTTATTAATAAATGCAATTAGCATAAAAAAATCTGATGCTGTTCTTGAAATTGGAGCAGGTTGTGGACTTATTGCTCTAGAATGTGCACGAATTGGTTCAAATGTTGTTTGTACTGATATCAACCCTTATTCTGTTGAATTGACTAAAAGAAATTATATGAGAAACAAAAACTTGATAAAAGGTAACTTTGAAGTAAGAAAGGGTGATTTATTTAAACCTATAAGAAAAAATGAAGTTTTTGATGTAATAATTTTTAATCCACCATATCTTCCTACAAATAAAAATGAGATGGTAGGTGGATTGGGATGGTTTGATATTGCAACAAATGGAGGAGTTAATGGAATTAAAATTACCTCTAGATTTATTAAGCAACTATCAAAACACCTAAATAAAAATGGTAGGGCATATTTTATTTTTAGTTCGCAATCAAATCATAAAACTCTTGAAACTATTATAAAAAATAATAATTTTAACTATAAAGTTATTATGAAAAGTAGATTTGAGGAAGAAACTATTTTTGTATATTGTCTAACTAAAAAATAAAAAAAAAGATTATGAGGGATTAAATTCTCCCTCAATCCATCCTCTTGACTCTGGAAGTCTGCAGATCCAGTTACCTGAAATTTCCTGATTTTCAATTGTACATCTTCCTAATATTTTTATTGAAAGTCTTGGGGTTGGTACTTTTATTATAAAACGATTTTCATTAAAAATTCCAAAGAATCTACCTTGTTTTTCACGACCAGTTGCTGTTCCCCATATAACTATAAATCGACTTCTTGTTTTGTAATTTCCGTCAAGTAGGATATTGGATTCTTCACTGCCTCTTATACCAAGTTCAGCAGTAAATGTTCCGCCTGATGTGGTTTCAATAGACCTTGATCTTGGGATTCTTACTGCAAGAGCATCAGACCATTCGCCAACTACACCATGATCGTCTTTTGCATGAACTCTGACCTGATAATTACCGGTTTTTGTCCATGTTTTATATCCAGTAACTTGTTCACCACTGTTTCTAGGTCCAATCCATTCGCTTGTTGTTCCATCATCCCAGTCAAATTGATAGTAAATATCGTCTCCATCTGGATCGATAGCAGATGTCGTATAAGCTAATTGTTCCCCTACCTTTCCTGATGATGGACCACTTGGTCTACTTGGTTTATTAGGTGCTTGTGAGGGATCTCCAATTGCAAGTGTTGGATCACCAAATGAGGTCCATTCTTCCATTGTTTTGAAATCAGTGTCTTTCATAGAGGTTGTATCTATATATTTTGTAATAGCCTTGTTCCACATCTCACCAAATGTTAATGCTCCCCAGTCCTTATAGGCTTTAAACATGTAAATACTGATTTTACCAGCAAGTCCTTGAGAACAACTACTTCCTAGATATTCATATAAAAGTCCAGAAGAAGCAACTGATGCAATTCCTCCACCATTTGAATTCTGAAGCCAACTCCATCCAAAACAGTTGAAGTCAACATTAAACTTACCACAGGAACATCCTCCTATAACTACAATTGGAAGTTCATTACCATTGCTTAAGCCTCCAACATCTCCTGATAGATAATAACCAATTGGTGTAGGTATCCAAACGTTGTGACCACCTTCAAAAGGATGAGTACCCCAAAGGTTTGTATTTCCATGACCTGACCAATAGACAAATCCACAACCAGAATTAATAGAGCCAGAAATTTCTCCTTTTCCAAAAGGATAAGTTAATTTTCCTAATCTACCATTTGATGCCCATATCTTATCAGTATAAAATCCGGTCATCTCATCGATTGCTTTCTGATTGTTATATTCTCCTTCAAGAATACCACTTTCTTCACCATGATCAGGAACCCATGTATCACCTCCAATAAGAACAAAGTTTGTAAACCATCCTTGTGTATAGGCTTCGTTAACCTCATAGGTCTTTATTTTGTTTACAACTGTTGTTACTTGACTTGTTGATGTTGCTGCAAGTCTTCCGATACTAACATCTGGATATAAATCTACAGTATCATATTTTCCCTGCCAGTTATATTCACCAAAAATATCGTTTTCATTAGAGTCCCAACTACAAAAGTTCATCTCTCCATCATAAATGTCTGCATAATAAAGGTCACTAACAAAGATTTCACCATCTTCATGACTTGAAATATAAATATGTGTCTCCCTGACTGGAAACTTAGAACTTCCTCCAACAAGCATAACATAGCTAGTTGCCCAGCTCTCTATTGCATTTTTTATAAAGTATTTGATTTTCTCCTGATCATCTCTACCCTGTACTGGGAAGTGTGTTCCTGCATATATTTCATTAAGAGTCACAAGTTTTGTTGGCACACCTATACTGTTTTTATGCGTGACAAGAGCAGAAATCTGACTAATATAATCATTTGGAGTTAAAATCACAAAAGTATAAGGTTGATCTATTACAGGTGGTTCAAAAACTTGTTCATAATTGACTACTATATCAAATTCATTTGCCCATTCAATTTTTTTATTAGCTGGATAATATTGAATTGGGAAAAGCTCTAATTTTACAAAAATCGCTCTTTCACTGCCTTCTAGACCACAACCCACGTTATACTTAAACCAATTATTTGGATATGGTTCTGTTCCATAATCAACAGTATTTATTTTATTATTTAAAATTTCACCTGCTGTTCCCTCAAGCGGTGAAGGTTTTATTTCTTTTGTAAGAGTTATTGATTGTATATTTTTAGGTGTACAAGAAACACTTAAAATTTTCGTTCCAAAAGGAAATGTAAATTTTTCAGTATACATTGGAAGCATAGGTTTGCCCTGTTCCATTAAAAATGAATTACCTTCCTCAAGGTTTATTTCTGCATAATTGTTATCAGTGTTTATTGTTGGTTGAGAAAATGAAATATTTTCAAATTTTTGAAAATTTCCTTCTTTTTCTTGTGCATTAACAGCGCCAAGTCCACTTAGGACAAGAGTTATTACCACTATAAGCGGCCAAATTCTTTTCATATATCTACCCCCTATTAACATTTGTTAATTTTATATATTAGACAAACATATTTAAAAGTTTCTTTAATTAATATTTAAAATAGGATTATAAAATAAAAAATTAAAATTGGTAATCCTTACTAAAAATATTGTTTAAAATAAATTTCTTTACCTTTTTGATTCCTGAATCTAGATATATTGAACCAATAAGTGCTTCTAGAGCATTTGCAAGATTTGTTGGATTTTTATCTCCATTTTGTTTCTTCTCACCTTTTCCTAAAAGAAGATGTTGTCCTATACTAAGTTTTTTTGCTTTTTCAGCTAAAAAAGTATTATTAACAAGGGATGATTTTCTTCTTGTTAGTTCTCCTTCAGAAAAATATTTATTGCTTTTATAAAGTTGTTCAGCTATAACAAAATCTAAAATACTATCACCAAGTAGCTCAAGACGTTCATTAAACTCTATTGGTAGACGAGATTCAAAAGCATATGTTTTATGAGTTAATGCACATTTAAGCAATTCTTTGTTTTTAAATTGATAATTAATTTTAATTTCTAACTTGGTGAAATTTTCTTTTTTCATTATGTCAAACCTGTAATATTTATTCTTTTTTATTAATTACCTTGAGGATTTAGTGTTTTGCAAGTAAAAATTTTATATTGATATTATCAAATTATATCTTTAATTTTTTATTGAAATGTACTTTAGAATATCATTAATATTTGCAGAATCATCCAATGCGCTAGAAAATTGATTCTTATCTCTAAATGGTCTTTTTGCAAGGATTCGAATTGCTCTTTTTTTACCTATACCAGGTATTGCTTCAATTGTTTCTCTGGATGCTTTATTGATATCGATTGGATATGGAACTGCGGTAATTGATCTAAAACCATAATCAATTACTTTTACATCAAAAAAATTATCTAAATTCAATATCCCAGGAATACCTATCAATAGAGGATAACTACCGATTTGTCTACCAAATGTTAGTTTCCCTTGATGCTTCTCCGTATAAATATTATTTAAAACTGAACCTTGGGGTAACATTTTTTCTAGCATCTGTCTTTCAATTGTTTCTCTTACCTTTTTTTTGAACCTCAGAAAATGTTGTTTATTTTTTGAAATAATTTTATTTCCAATATCATACATTTTTGTTCCAGGAATAGGAATTACTTGTCGAATATTTATACGTCTAAGAAGAAAATTTCTATCAAATATATCTTTTAAAAACTCATAATCTAAATTATATGTTTTTTTAGTTTCACCAATAAGCCCAAAAACAAAGTTTAACCCTGGAAGAAGTTCGGGCATACCATTAAATCCTTTTTTTGAACCAACGTTATTTAAAAGTTTTATTGCAGCCATTACCTCCTCAGAACTAGCCTTTAGATTATTTTTAGAAATTACCCCTGGATCAACACTTTCCACACCAAAAGCAGCAACATCACCAGGTGTGTGATATTTAATAATTGTTTTACAAATCTGTTTGCTTTCAGATGGATAACGAGCTATTGTTCCTGGATTAGCATTATCAATATGAAGGGTTTTTAGATTTGGAGCAGATTTTCTAATACCACTAAAAAGCTTTTCCAAGGCATCTGGATTGGGTTGAGGATATTCATTTTTTTCTGAATCTTTTGCCATGTATGAAAAAATACAAGGTTGGCTACCAATCCTAAAATGTCTTATTCCGTTATCATATAGTGCTTTAACCTCATCGATAATGTCTTTTATTGGTCGAAAATCAGGAGGTCCTTTTGTTGGCTCACTACAAAAAGAACATCCTCCAATAATACTTCTAGGGCATCCACGATAGGTTTCAATTTCAGTAATTAGATAATCTGGATAATTAGGATGAGCTTTTACGATTTTTGAACCAAGTACTGCAAAATCTCTTATAAAGGATGCATTTTTCCTTGATTTTGATGCATCAATATTTTCAAAATCAAATTCACTTTTAAAAATATTTGAAAGCACTGTTTCCCCATCACCTTTTATTATTAAATCAAAAGCATCTTTTACAAAGTCTATATCTCTTGTTTTTCTACCCCCTGATATTCCAAAACCAAATTTGGCTGCAGGACCTGTTAGAATTTTTTTAGGTCCTGATAATTGATTCATAAGATAAATAATTTCATTTGGACTGGCAGGAAACCCTGAAAGATATCTTCCTGGAACTGACATTCCCGCAATTACAATAATTAAATCAGATTTTGATAAAACCTGTATAAAATTTTTATCTTTTCTTATTTGATCAATTGTTAAATAGGATATATTTGCTGATTTGAAAAAACTCCAAATTGCTCCAGCTATATATCTTGGATATGGACTAATGTAAGGAGGTACACCAAGACATGTAGGTTCATCAACATAACCATCAAGTATTGTAATTTTAAACATTTATTAATAGCTAAAAACTTAAATTTAATATATCAATTTTTTCAAATTTGTGATTAAATGTTTTAATTATTTTAATATATAGGAAATCTATTTAAATTGCTAGCCAATTAAGAACAATCAGAATATCGCTAGGTGGTAATGGAGGGTTTCAGTCTATGGACAGGTTTAATAAAAATATTAGTTTTGAAAGAGAAGTAACTAGAATTCATACAGGGCTTGAAGAATTGGATGTATTACTGGGAGGTGGTTATCCCCTAAATAGTGTAACATTAATTTCTGGTACCCCTGGTTCAGGTAAATCTATTATGTGCTTCCATTATATTTTGGAAGGTTTACAAAATGGTGAAAATTGTTTATATCTAACCTCTGATGAAAGGATAGAAAGTGTAATCAAACAAGCAAATGAGCTTGGATTTGATTTTTGGCCAGCTGTTGAAAAAGGTCAATTGAAATTTTTATATGTAGATTTGGATAAGCGAAGCATACATAAAGACATCGAAGATGAAATCGATAATAATGATTATTCACGAATTGTATTAGATTCACTAACTCCTGTTGCCGAGGTTCCTGTATGGGTCAGAGGAGTGCATGAAATAGCTCCAACTGAACACTCAAAGATTACTAAAGATATGCCATTAGAATCTACTCCTGCCACTCGTACACATATACGTCATATACTAAATATTTTGAGCAAGAAGAACTGTACTGCGATGGTCACTTCTGAGGTTCCTGAGGGTTCTAGAAGTCTTTCTCGTGATACTATTTCTGAGTTTTTGGTAGATGGAATTATATTGATGGATCTTGATACAACAATGGATAGACGTAAACTTACAATTCGAAAAATGAGAGCAACAAAACACTCTTTGAAACCTCATGATATATCTATTACTTCAGGTGGAATACAGTTTTTATAAAATAATTAATATTTGGCATCGGAATCTTTTTAAATCGGCAATCAATTTGATAAAGTATATTAGGAGTTGTGGATAGGATGCAGGATGACCCTATTGCAGATATATTAAATGATTTACTAACAATAGATGATATTTTGGCTTGTATGGTTGCACGTCTTAATATGATAAGTGTTATGCCTGATCAAGATAAATTTGATCCTCAAGTAATGGAATTATGGGATATTATTAAACGTGCTATGGATGATGTTTTCGGTGTAATCCGCGAATATTCTCAAGCGGGTCTAGCAGAAATGGAGTTTCGACTTCAGAATTATGAGGTATTATTCTTTGTTTTTCCTGATACAGAAAATGCATTGGTGGCAATTATCCCAGCATTGGCAAACAAAGGTCTAATAGCAGTTGAAATGGAAAATGCACGCCGTGATATACTAGACATAATGAATAAAACTGAAGAATCGCAAAAAAAAGTACTTGCTCAATGATTTTGGAATTGATATGGATAAAAGTGATTTAGAAGCAGCGGTTGGAATGACCCGTAAATGGGATGCAAGAGAAGCGGGTAGAGAGGTAGCAAGAAACACAATAAAACAATTAAAATCTTTACCAAAATTCTTCTTATTATTTTCAACAATTCACTATAAAGATCATGGTGGTTTCGAAGAATTCCTAAATGGTGTCTGGGATGTTCTACCAAAAGATACACCTCTAATTGGAGGAACTGTTAGGGGATTTATGAATAATTTTGGGTGCTATACACGTGGAGCAACTGCTATTGCAGTTTCAAGCTCGGATATGAATGTTGCTATTGGATATGGTAAAAATACAAAGAGAAATCCAAAAAACGCAGCAAAGAATTGTTCGAATATGATTAAGGAAAATTTAGAAAAAAACAAATATAATAACAAATTTTTGTTAAATTTAATTTCAGCCTCAGAATTACCAGAGATGCAATCAATTGGACGTAAAAAAATAATTGAGCCTGGATTAACACCAAAAGCTTTAATGAAATTATACACTTTTTCCCAAAAAGTCCTTCAAAAAGGAGCAGGTAGGGATGATGAGATAGTTGAAGAAATGATTAATAATTTTCCAGATTATAATATGATTGGTGGAGGAACTATTGATAGTGGAGCAGGAATAATAAGTTATCAGTTTTTTAATAAAGATATCCTAAATAATGCTGTTGTTTCTTTGGCGATTAATACAAATAAAAAGCTTGATGTTCTTACAACTCATAATATGAAAAAAACAGGTATTGAATTTGAAATATCAAAAACCAGTAAGGATGGAAGAATAATACATGAAATAAATGGAAAACCCGCATTTTCTGAATTATTGAAGCTATTAAATTGGTCAAGAGATTTGTTAAATGAGGATACATGGTTGCAAACCTCATTTTATTTTCCAATAGGATCTTATTATAATAATAGCAAAACTTGTTTTGGACCAAGAGTTATCGGATTTGTGTTAGGTGAATCGCTTGTTACAGGTTTTGGATCACAAGATAAAAATGCATCAATATTAACAATTGATGGAAGAGGTTTATTAGAAACAATTGATAAGAATCTTGGATCTTATTCAAAATCACCCAGTTTTGGTATTATTGCTTCTTGTACCACACGTCTTGAAACAATGGGTGATAAATTGTATTATGCAAGAGATAGAATTTTAAAATATTTTAATGATAAACCATTTATTGTTATTTATGTTGGTGGTGAATCAACATATTCACCTGAAAAAGGGTTTTCTTACATTAATATGTCTTTTAATTCAGCTTTATTTTGGGAGGATAATTAACTTTTTATTGTAAATACTTCCCTTGCAGCTTTTATCGGATCTATTTCATTATTGTATAATTTAGATGCTATACTCCAGCATTTTGCCATGAATTTTCCAGCATAATGTGAGTTTATTCTATCTTTAAAATCCGGATAGCTAAAATCATTATCATTATAAGCACTAATTATTGATTTCGCAGCAATTTCCCCATATGAGAAAGCAAAATGTAAACCACCACCAAAAGCGGGTTCAGCACCTATTGCATCTCCAACAAGTATAATATTTTCTTTTGAAAACTTATCATCTGATGAAGGCCATCTAATAGGATGACTCTTTATTCTTTCTTTTTTAATATCGATATTACGTCTTTGTAAATCTTGTTTTAATATTTTTTTTAAATCAACTTTAGGACGATTTTTATAAAATCTAAGGTCTACTAGTCCATGTCCCATTATTGGCTTTTCATTTTTAATTAATGGAACATGCCAAATATAACCTTGCATTCCTTCCTTAATTGGATTCAAATCAATTAATATTTTTTTTTCATTGTATTCTTTGTCAAATTTAGTACTAACTGGAACAAATATTTCGAGGGTTGGTGCTAAATTATTTCTATTATTAAGATTCATTTTTTTACGAACCATACTTAATGAACCATCAGCACCAACAAGTGTTTTTATTTTATAATTACTAAGATTTGTTTTAACAATTAGTTCATTATCTTTTTTAGAAACATTAAGAAATGACTCATTTTGATGAATAATAAGACCCCTATCAACAGCATTATTAGCAAATAAATAATCAAATTCAGTGCGTTGAACCATTTGAAATGAATTCTTCTGATGAAGAATATAACTATCATTTCCATAGATAAATTCCACATCTGAAATGTTTAAAAAAGGAATATCAAGATTGACATTCAATAATTTTAAAATATGTTTGCACCAACCGCCCAATCCACCTCCGCATAATTTATCACGTGGATAAGATTTTTTTTCAATTAAAAATGCTTTAGAAGCTAAATCCGGATCAAATTTATTTAGATGAAGCCAAGTTGAAATCCCTGCAGGGCCTCCTCCAACAATCATTATTTCAAAATCTTTGTTAATTTCATTATTGCTCATCTTTTTCTCCAATTTTAAATTTTTTTACCAAAATTTGTCAATTCCTTTAGGATATAATCATATTTTTCTCCCCATTTCTCTGTTTTTTTCATATGATTTAAATCAATTGAGCCAACATGGTTTTTTTCTTCATTTTCCATAGCCTGCATTATAACTTCAGCAATACAAGCAAAATTCTTACCTTTTGGTATTCCAGGTATGGGCATTGGATATGCTCTAGGAAAATCTACAAGACCACCGTCTATTCTTATAACATCCTTTCTCAAAGCTAGGATATCTTGAGTAAGATTTGGAGGTTGGGAAACGTCTACAACAATAGCATTTTTTTTCAAATGTTTTTCTTTTAATAAAGCAGTTGGATGACTTGTTGCAGTAACAATTACATCTGAATCTTTTATGTATAATTCAGTAGTTGTTTCATAATTGCCTTTTATTTTAGTTGTTAATTCATCTAATTTTTCTTTTCTTCTACCGATTAATTTTGAAAATTTGAAATGTGGTACTAAGATTTTTGATATAGCTTCCCCAATTATTCCATATGCTCCAATTATTGCTAAAATTAATTCTTCTGAATTTTTATTAAATTTTTCTAAGGCTTTTAAAACAGCATGAATTGTTACAGAAGCAGTATAGGAATCACCATGTGTAACAAAACCTGTATATTCTTTTTGGTCAGCTAACCATTTTGCACCATTTGTAACTGAAGTAGTTAATGCACCTAATTGTATTATTTCGACTCCATATTTGTTTTGTGCAATTAAAGCGGTTTCAATTATCTTATTTCTGATATATTCTCTTGGAAATTCAATAACTTGCTTTGGTAAAAGATTCAATGCAATAACATAACCTTTTGCTCCATCAATATCTAACTCTGGAGAGATAATATAATCATTTTTAATCCAAGATGGAGGTATTTGTTTTATATTGTTTTCATTTAAAAGATGTGATAAAGTGGCAAATTTCATATCTAACTAAATCCTCTCTTCTAAAATCTAATTTAAATCAGATTTTTCAAAGAGTCTTACAGCAGGATATGCCTTTGCTTCTAATATATCTCCCGGTTCATAAACAATTTTAACATGACTTATGTATCTTACTATCGTACTAGTGAAGATTTTATTTAGATTTCCAGAAGCAGCTTTCAGTGGTTCCATATTTATTTCTGTAAAATCTTCTTCTGAACCCTGATACTTTTGTAAGGCTTCTCTTTTTTCAGATAGACAAAGATCTTTATCTACAAGATAATCAAGTAATTTAGACCATCTAGTTTCATTTTGAAAGGTTTTTGTAGTAAATGATAGTTCTATTCCGATTTTTTGACCAATTCCATCTTCATTTATATCAAAACTTAAAACAAATCTATCAGCCATATTTTTTATATCATTGATAAGTTTTGTAAATTCTCCAGTATCATCAAACCATCCGATTGAATTAAGATATGGTATTACTTGTTTAGGTCTTAATTTATTAACATAGATCCTAATACTGTCTGTTGACCGGGATAGAAGTGTTCCTATTTGAAATAATGTTGCATTTGTTGGCATTTGCTCAATAGTATTTCTAAAATTTATTTCAAGAACTTTTGATAATGGTTGTCCTCTTAACATAGGTAAAGCAACTTTACTTAGCCATTCATAATTTTTATAATCGTTAACATTTAAACCTATTGGCAATTTTGTTGGACCAAAAAATATACATGGAATTGGGATGTCTATACCATCTTTTGGCATATCAAATTCTAACCAGAAACATTGTACCTTATCGTTAAGAATTGATTCAGAATCAGCCCATGATTTTGCAAAATTTTTAATCTGACGCCATTCTTTTTGAATTAATAATTGGTCTGGTAAATATCCATTTTTTAATAGATTTTCAAAAACAAAACGATCACCATTTAAACCAGAGATTGCAAATGCCCAATCTGTACGTGAGTCAGGTTCTCCTAATCTGCATTCAAACCCTAAAAAACTTGTCAAGTTACCAGGAAATAGGCGTGCAACATTTAGTATTTCCCTAAAATTTTCTTTTAATACCAATTTGGTAATATATGGTTCAGATGAATTAAGATAATTACTTGCAAAAATACTTTGGATTGGTAAATTCCTAGATATTCTATCTCTTTCTATTAGATGTTTTTCTTTAAGTAATATACTTTCAAGATTAATTTCTCTAGTTTTACATGCATTTTCAATTGATATAGAATCATCTAAACTTTTTACAAAACCATTAAATTGCATTTTGGATTCCATCCTGTTATTAGGACTTATACCTTTTTCGCATCTGGGAATACAGCTGTATATGCAAGTGTCTGGATTGATCTCTTTTATGTCAACTCCATTCGTTTCGTTTGGTACTTTCATTTCGTTTACCCCCAAATAAATCAATGTAAGAAGCTAACATAAAGCCCTACTCCTAGAAATTCCTACAAAATTCCAAAATCGGGCATTTTTGTTTACTTTTGTAGGAAATTTCGGATATTTCTTCAAATAGAGCTTATTTTGAATTTTATTGAAATTGTGTTGATTAGTACTGAAAATTATAAAAAATGAGATATTTAAAATTAAAAATCTTCTAAATGCATTATTAATAACAAACTTTTATAAATTGAACCTTTTCAAATTTTGATCTGTTGTAAATTTTCACATAACTTATATTTTGCTTTTTGGCATCGACTAAAAATATTTTGGATGAGGAGAAGAAAAATGAAAAATAAAATAATTGGTATTTTAATTTGTACGCTTTTGATAGCAACTTCTACAGTAATTACAGTGAAATCAATTGAAACACAAAATATTACAAACTATGAAAAAATAGATATCAATAATGAAGAATCTAAAGAAGAGACAATTGAAATAGACAATATTTCAATTTTAAATAGTGGTTTTGAACAGTGCATTGCTGCTTGTATGGGTATTCCATTGGCAGGTAACTGTTTATATTTTATAATTGGCTGTGCACTTTCACCGGGTCCACATAATTTCTGTTGTTGGGCAGTACCTATTTTTTGTGGAGTTGACATAGGACTTTTATTTTCCTGTATTACAAATTGTATAGATCAATTTGGAGACCTTTATGATGAAACACCATGTTTTCCTAAAAATATAATTAGAATGATTAAACTTATACAAAACAATAATTCTTCAGGTCCAGCATTAATAATTGGATTAATGTGTCTATTTCAACGATTACAAAAAGTGCTGGAATGGCTAAAAGAACAAGGTTATACCAATATTGAAATACCTGAAACTAAGGATTGTGGTTGCAATAATGAACCTTAATCTTTTTTATTTTTTTTTTATTAAAATCAATTGGAGATGAAAAGATATATGATAAAAATCAAATATCCTTTGAAAGCAGCTAATTTTAATCAGTTTAAAAATAGGTATACATTTTTTACAACCTTTTTTGGATTGTTACTTATATTATTATTTTTTATACGTGGAAATAGTTTTGATTTATGGAAAAACTTATCATTTTACAATAACTATCAAACATTAAGTATCATTTTTTTTATATTGTACATAATTATTTCAGTCTTTATTTATACAATTTTTAAAAAGAATTATTCACGATAGAGAAGTTTCAATAAAAAATAAAGGATTTTAATAATCTATACCAAGTAGATTATTAAAAATCCATTGGAATATTCTTTCTATTATTCTTTCTATTATTGGATATCGCTCGATTAGATTTGCAAGGATTATGAACCATTTGGATTCTGAGAAACTAAATTCAGGTTCAGTAGGACTTTCCACTTTTTCTTCAATTATTGTTTCCTCTTTTTCTTCTTCGTAGCATTTCTCTTCTTCATATTCCTCACATGCTTGAGCAATAGTTCCTAGAAGACAAATTATCACTAGTACTATTATACATTTATGAGAAATACCCATCCACTTCATCCTCACCACCATATAAAATTTTGTTTTCTATATTTTATATATTTATTGTGTAAAAATGTAAATTTGGTAAATTTACACTAATTGACTTATTGTCTTTTTAATTTTCTTATCTGATTGTTCTCTAATTGAACTATTGATAATCTTATTGTAGTTTAACGGAAGAGATAGATAGAGGTCATCTTCATTAAATACAATTCCTGCTTCAACAAAAATCTTTAATATATTTTTAAGTTCATCTTCAGAGATATTTGATATTTTTTCTTTTAGTTTTTCAAAGGTTATGACATCTTCACAAGAAAGAATGATTTCTCGCTCTTTTTCATTTAAAACATATATCATTACATTTTTGTTGTTTCTATTGTCATATATTTTAAGATATGACTTACCATCGATATAATAAAAAATAAGTCTTTCAATTATTGTTTTTCTTTTTACAGCATTTATTTCTTTACTTTCAATTCCTTCTTTCCAATCTAATACAAGTTTGTTCCACTTGTTTTCTTTTATTTCATTTTTTCTTTTAAACTGATTGAAAAAAAAGATTTCTTGCCTTAAAATCTCAGGAGGATACATAAGTGTATCAATAAGTTTTGACTCTAATTTTTCAATATTGAACTTTTCAAGATTTTTATATATTGGACTATCGTATCCTACTACAAATTGACTTATCTGAGGTGGATCTAGATAATTTTTGATAAAATCAATATTATGGATTGTTTCTAGAAAATCAATGTGTTCTTCATTTGGATAATTAATTATAATGTTATAGCTGTTAAAAATTCCATTTTCCTTTGAAAATTTTAATGCAGCGATATTATCGATTACTTTTACTCCTTTGTTCATTTTTTTAAGATAATTTGGTGAAAAAGCCTCTATTCCGGTTTGAATGTTACAAAAACCTGCTTTCTTTAAAAGATTGTAATCATCACTTTTCAATTGACCGGCTCTTGCTTCTATATATAAATTAAAATCTTTTCCCAGCTCAATTATTTGTTCGCATAGTTTTTTATAATCTTGTTGTGGAAGGGTATTACCAATTACCTGAAATGTTAGATTTTTATAGGTTTCAGATAGATAGTCTAGTTCTTCAACAAACCGCTTGATTTTTTTCTCACGATATTTTTTATGATATGAAGAAATATTGCAAAATGTACAATTATTCCACCAACATCCTCTTGAAAGCTCTATCGGAAGTCTTCCAAATAATGCATAATATTGTTGGACTTCATCAGATATTATACTTAATTCCTGAAGATATGAATGAAAATCTGGATATGAAAGGTCGTTTATATCATAAAATGTATCATTTTTATTACAGATTATCTCCTTGTTTTTTCTAAAAATTAAACCCGGAATTGAGCTGATATCTTTTTCTTCTGTGGCAAGTAAAAATAAGGGTTCTTCACCTTCTCCTGATATAATATAATCTATCCAATCAAAAGTTTTCAATGTTTTCTTTCCAAGTTCGTTAATTATCGAGCTTCCACCAAAAACAATCTTTTTTTCTGGAAATTTTTCCTTTATTTTTTTTGAAATAGCAAGTGAAGGTAGAAATTGACCATAATTAAGAGTAAATCCAATTATATCGGCTTTCTGCCAGTTATAAGGATGAATTGCATATGAATAAAAATTATCGGTTTTTTCTAAATATTTTTCAAATGGCAAGGTATCCTTGTATTTTTGATCAGTTGTGATGATATTATCATAAAAATATCGAATTTTTTGAATGTTTCTATCCCAATGATATGGAAAAAGGTATTTTGAGAATGCAAGTTGTGCAAGGTATGAATCATTTGGGCTATTTATTAAAAAATTGTAGTTGTTTAGTCCATAGATTTCTGCAGCATTTAAATATAAATTCTTAGTTGTTACATTTACATCTCTTTCTTTTAAGTATGATTCCAGAAGTGCTAGTTGTATTGAAGGAATACTTGATTCAGCAAATGGTGTTGAAACAAGTAATAATTTTTTACTGTTTTGCATACCCATCCTATGAATTTATTCAATCGAGAATTAGCTTAAATAATTAACTATATTAATTTAACATATAAAAATCCTAAAATACGTATTAATTGTTTAGCAATTAGAAAAAATGTATAAATTGGATTTAAAAGATAGAAAAATTTTATATGAATTAGATCTGAATTGTAGACAATCTAATGCCCAGATTGGAAAAAAAGTTGGTTTGAAAAGAGACGTAGTGACTTATAGGATAAAAAAACTTGAAGAAGAAGGTATTATTAAAAATTATTATGCTGTTATTAATACTTTTAAACTTGGATATAATGTATTTAGACTTTATATAAACCTTCAATATGTTAATCAAGAAATTAAAAATAAAATTGTTCAATATTTTGTAAATTATAAAAACTCATGGGTTGTAGCCTCTATAAAAAGTGAGGTAGATTTGTCTGTGATAATATGGGTTAAAGACATATTTGAATTTTATCAGTTCTGGGATATTACTTTAGAAAAATATCAGGATTATTTTGAAAAATTTACTCTATCTATTTACATACTATCTGAGGTTTATAAGAAATCATATTTATTAATTGGAGATTCTAATCAAAACAATAGGTTAATTTGTAAAATGAATTGTGGTGGAAAATCAGTTGAAATAGATAAAATTGATTATAAACTTCTTAATGAACTATCAGTTAATGCTCGTTTACCTCTGATAAAACTTGCTGAAAATCTTAGATTATCTTCACAAAGTGTAAATTATCGTATTAAAAACCTTATTAAAAACAATGTAATTGAAGCATTTCGTGTAAATATTGATCTTTCAAAATTGAACCTTCAAAAATTTAAAGTAGATATCCATTTAAAAGATCATAAATTAAAAAAACCAATTTTTGATTATTTAAAAAGTAAATCTTATTTAGAATTTATGAATATAACCATTGGTTGGGCTGATTTAGAACCAGAATTAGTTGTAAAAAATTTTGATGAGTTAATGAAAATATTATCAGAAATAAATTCAAGATTTTCGCAAGCAATAAAAAAGCAATCTTTCTTGATTATTGAAGAATTCCATAAGATTCAATGTATGCCTGATATCTTTTAATAAGTTAAAAAGTATAAAATATAAAAAAAAATTAAGAATCTATAGTGAAGGCATAACCCAAGTTGAAGCTGCAATTAGTGCACATGTAACAGCTCCAGCCACAATCATTTTTTTCATATTATTTCCCACCATCCTTCATATTGTCATATATTGACATGATATAATCTCTCATTAACAGTATATAA
>LSSG01000019.1 GCA_001595915.1 Thermoplasmatales archaeon SG8-52-3 | reverse complement strand
GATTGATAAAGGTAATGTAAAACTCAACACGAGATTAATTGTGTTATGGAAAAGAAAAAAAGAGGTTCTTCCATGACAGAATTATCATAGAAGATGTTTTTATATTTCTAGAGACTTGTTATTTTGTTGTACAGCGGAAATATTGAAACGATGCGCTCTAGCATTGGGAATCTCTGTATTATTCTTTCAAGTATTTGAATAAATGCAAATACCTTTGGTCTTGGAATATTGATTTGAAGAGCGCCCCATGGACCTTCTGAATCACTTATGTCTTTTGATTTTGCTTTTATAATGTAAGCACCTTGTCCAGAGAATGTATGACTTAGAACTACATCGTCACCAGAGGTATATGGTCCGGAGTAATCTTCATTATCACCATCGCCCCAGTCAACGTATAGATAAACATCATCGCTTTCTGGGTCAGAAACAGTAAATGTGAATTCATACTCTGTTCCGGGTTTTCCAAATGTTGGACCGGATATATCTGGTGCATATGGCTGGGAGTTACCTGATCCATCAACAACTGCATCAATTGATGCAGGACTTGTCCATTCTGGACTGTATATAACAAGTGTTGGATCACCATATATACAGTGAACTGTTGTTAATTGTAGAGAAGAAGGACCATACATCGGTACTGGATCCCCTGTAGTAAAATCTCTTTGGAAAAGCCAGACAAGATCTGCATATGCTTCACCGATAGACTCTCCTTCAACCATTATCTTTTCGAAATAATAATCATCCATAAGATCTTCTTGTGGACATAGTCCAGATCCTGCATTTCCATAGAACAAAACTGCTCCGTGGTCAAGATAAACTAATGGTGCAAATTGTTGTGCAGTAGAGCATGACATATAGAATATTGCATTACTTCTGAGATTTTCGGTTAATTGATCGACCCATTTGTAGTGAACGATATCATATAGATTTGGAGGTTCAGGATTAAACCATCGTCTACCTTCATCTCTTGGTGTTCTCCAGCTGTCATACATGTAGCTTCGCCATGCATCATACCAGATCACTTCAGGGTAGTTAGAAAATTCATTTTGAATATAAACTGCAGAAATTCCACTTCCACCTGTTCCATGACCTGAGTAATACATAACACTTGCTCCTTCGTTCATTCTCTCTATATGAGCATCCCAGAGACAATGCCCATCAAAGGTTCTGAAATGAGACATAAAATCTCTTTTGATAGTTCTAGTTGCGTATGTTGTACCACTTTTTCCATTGTTCATTGTCCAACTCTCACCATCTGGGAAGTTCATTGCTTGTGTAGTTGTAACATCTCTATTTGGATTTGCAAAAATTAATGCTGGATACAAAACGTTTCTTACAATAACATCATTTATGTAAGCAGGAGTTTTACCTGGAATGTGTCCTGCCATTGACTTATTACCCATCATAGCAAAATGCAGTTCCAAATTAATATCTTCACGAGGAGCAACAAATAAATATGCTTCCCTTCCAAACAAATCTAGACCTAAGCTATTTATGTAATTATACATACCATCATGCATATACTCAAACCAATATCTCTTAGCATCAAGTCCAAATGGTGGTAGCTCACCTTCTCCTTTTAATAGGTAGTTTAAAATTTGTTTTAGAAGATCCCAGCTTGTATTTTCAATTGGCGCATTATGATCTGGAAGATGACCTGGTGCACGATTTCCATGATAGTAATCTCCACCCCAGTTTCTCCAGCTATCAATACGTTCTGCCATTGATGCGGGAGGAACAGCCTCCTTTCCACTAACAGGAGTACTCCATACATCATCACCAGAGTCTGATTTACAGATAACTACTTTATCATCAAGGTTTAGATAGATATAACCAGAAGAAGTCAACTGTTGGTCGTCTAAATTAGATGGGTAAGTCCAAACAGGATCACCATACTCAGAATTTATACCATAAATAATATCACTAGTCGAACCTAGATACACAGAATTTTCTGGAGGATTTGGATTTGAATCAACTGGTACCCAATCTTCAGGGTTAGTCCATAAGAATTCTTGTTTTTCAGAATCATAGCAATAAGTATTTCCTTCTATCTCACCTATAAATAATGTACTTGCACTAGTCGTAGTAGCTCCTGCTGCACCATCAATTTGAAGAACTGGAGCACAATGATATGCGGCAATATAAGCAGATGGGGCGAAATATCCATCACCAGTTTTTAAGGAAGTAATTGTTATATAGTTTTCAGTATGCGAATAATCCTTTATGTGATCAACAATTGCCTGCAGTGAATCCAAATCATGAACAACGTTTGGTAAATCTCCAGTAACTTTATTTCCTAAATTATCACTGTGAACAAAAATTACATCATTTACACCTAGGGCATCAAATGCAGCTTGAGTTTCAGCAGGAACTCCATCTTCTGTTACATATAACAATGGAACATGTTCCTGAGAAGCAATAACTGCTGCGTTTGCTGCAGAAATTGCAGCACTCATCCTTTTAGTGTTAAGTTCTTTTACTTCAGCAGTAATAGTATAATCAATGCTACTTGAGCCTTCTGCGTATCTTGGAACAACGATTGCTACCCAATTCCCTTTTTCTGGATGTAAAACTTCTGCAGAAAATTCAGTATGCGGTTCTGGGTCCCAAGTTCTCCAAGCATCACAATCTGGTGGATAATTATCATGGTCTATACCATTCCATTCATGGATTGGATTAATTGGTCCACCATTCCAATTTGGAACGTCTGGCGCCCTAACATGACCGGCAGGATCAACCAAAATCACAAGTAGATCATCAGGCACTGGAGTTGTAACAGTTACTTTCAATGTTGATCTGAAGTCATCAATCTTAATTTTATAACGATCTCCTGCTATCTTTGTGATTACAAAATCCCAATCATCTTGACTTCCAATAGTTTGAACCCCGGCACCCCAAACACCCAATGTTGTAACTGGGTAATAAATATCATATTTTTCTTCAACATGAACTGGCCACCAATCATCACCCATTAACATAAACCTTGGGAAGAAATTAAACAAGTAAGGTTCTCTATTACCTCCATCAATTGAAATATTTATTGCTCCCCACTTAGGCATTATATTCATAACATAGGCTTTATAACCGGCTAGATCTGTAATTTTCTCATCATCTCTACAGTAAATTGTTTCAGTTTCTGCAACACGTTTTAGAGTTGTTGATTTTTGTAATGCTATATCTGTAGAATCTTCATAAGGCGTACCATCTACAGCAACAACAGCCAGATCTGAAGAAGTCCATGCATCAGTTGCTATTTGTGCAGCTGCTTCTATAGGATCTGATGGAACGATATATTCAATAGCTGATCTACCTTTTGAAGATAGATATGTGTTCCAATCATCAAGTAAATAGTCAGTAGTATCATCAACAGTACCATACCATTCTGTTGGAGTGGTGTCACCTGTATATACAATAGGTGCCAAATACCTCATTCCACCATCCATATAATTACATGCAGGAATAGAAGCAAGATATCCATACTCATCTGCATTTGTACCAGGACCATTTATAACTTTGAATGTCTGGGCAATGGTCGTGATATCAGGTTGTGGTATTGGTTCTGGTGGTTCAGGACCGGATGATAAAATTGCAAAATCAAATTTGTAAGCACCTGACCCATAAGTCCAATAATCCCATTCAGTTGGCTCAGGTATATCAGTATATCCTGGAAAGATTTTTACTTTTGCTCTCCAATTGCCACTTGTATCTGCACGTATATAAAGTTGATCATCACCATAATATGCTTCTCTATGAACCTCCTCACCTGATGGATTATATAGATATACATCAAAATCAGATAAAGGAGCTTCATCCTCTACATGTAAATTAAATCTGATTCCTTGTCCTTCATTTACCGAGAATTGATACCAATCTTCATCATCATCTTTATCAAGATATGCATGGTAAGTTCCATCTATAATGCTTGTAGCAGTACCAAAGTCATCACCTGCATCTCCACCGCTATTAGCATCATCCTGACTACCAAGATCTACGGAAAATGTATATTGAGCTTCTGCAGGTCCATCAATGAAATGAAAGCTAATATACCAAAAACCAGTATAATCTGCAGTATAAGATATAGTTTCAGTTGCAGACCCTGGATTTGTTGAACTTGCTCTCTCTAATTCATTAATATCCCATAGATAAAGATCAAAATCGTAATCTGTTGGAACTGTTAAGGTAACATCAATTGACATTCCATTACAGACTCCAAAGTAATACCAATCTTCCTCATCATATGTTATTTCTAATTTACCAGTATCTCCTCTACCTGGCCAATAGTCTATGATTTCTCCAGGATATATTGCATTAGCACGAAGCCATTGGTCACCTGCATCCTTTCTATATCCTGCATCATCGTTATTATCTCGACCCATAGGTCCTATGGGTGGATACAGAATATAGGAACGATCCAACATAAGAGAATCTAATTTCTCTTGATTTTCATACCACTCCTGTTCATATTCATCATAATCAAATCTATATTGTTCAATTTCAACTGAGCTCACTGGAACAAATAATGCTGTTCCGAAAAGAAAAGCTGCTAAAACAACTGCTCCAATTTTACCTCTATTAGAATTCATTTTTTTACCTCCACCTTATATCAATAGGCAGTAATATTTAACACTTGTTAATTTATAAGCATTTTGGTTATTATATTTAAAATATTCTTTAAAAAAATATACTATTTTAAAGTATTATATATTACAACCTTTAAAATTGGATACTTAAATAATATTTTTTCTAGAATATTAAATAAAAATTTTAAATCTAAAAATCTATAACGCGGTATTTTGATTTGTAGATTAGCAGTATCTTCAGCCCCATGAGCATCTTTTATTGTTACCTCTATAGAAAAAGTTCCTTCTTTCTGCCATATATGAGACGCGCATATTTCCTCTCCAGAACTGTAAGGTCCAAGCCAATCTGTTGAATTACCGTCCTTCCAGTTCCAACGTGCAAACATAATATCATAATCTGGATCGACTGCAGTTACACAAAATGTGTATTCTTCTCCTTTTCTTCCCTCAGTTGGACCATATAAATCTATTATTTCAGGAGGTTCATTAACAATTCGTGCAGTGAATGTATGAGCCCAAGCTTCACCGATATATGGATGATTCTCAGTTTTTCCAGAATCATCCTCTGCATGAATATAATAAGAGATAGCAGTTCCATCTTCTTGTGATGGAATTAATGCAAAATATTCATTATTTCCTAATGATTCCATTTCTATAAAATTCCAAGAACCCCCCTCTATCTTCCAATAAACACCAGTTGATTCTAATATTAAATCCACTCCACTATATGGAAAAATGCTAGCTGTAATGTTATATCCATCAGTTTCATAATGATCACCATAGAGAGGAATATGATTAATATATAGCATATAACGATCTACAATACCCTTTGCCCTACAATGCAAAGCATCAGTTGATTGCCATGAACCTGTAAATCCAAGAACTTCATAACCTGGCATTGCATCTTCATATGATTCAATTGCTTCATCATCCCATTGACTGCCTGTGATAGGTACAAGGACTTTTGAATTTAAAATTAAACAATTAATATATGGTTCACTCAGGTGAGTATAAACTCTTTCAATTTTATATGGTGTTCCATAGCAGCTAGTTTGATTTTCAAAATATTCAACTGCATCCTCAATTTCATCATAATTACTATGACTAGTTGAGGTTTTAATAATCATTATTACATCTGGTGCCAGAAATTTTGCCCAACAATCAATATGTTCAATATATTCACCAAGTGCGTCTGGTACAACATGATATGTTTCAATTCCACAGAAATCTTGTAACATCTGATCAATTTCTTCATGGGTATAACCTGGGTTTTCAGTCCATACAAGATCCGTTGATACTGAAATTCCATGACCATCTGTCATATAGTTTCCACCAGCAGTTTCTAAATTCATCCCATAAACAGGTATGCTATAGGCATTTCCAAACTTTACAGGAATTTGATTATCATTTGGTCTTGGTCTATTATAAATAAAATCAACAATACCTTGTTCATTATTACCATTAAAAATAAACCATGGACCATAATCTCTTGTCCAATAACTATCACTAGCAGCTATTAAAAAATCACAATTATCCAAATTTACTCCATATGTTTGATATTCAGAGATTACAAAATTTTTTTCTGTATTATCATTTACAATTGTAACAACTTCAACATCCTCAGACATCTCAGCAATTACACTATAAGAAATTCCAAAAGGATAACGTATTAAAACTCCTTGCATTGGTTCGAACTCGGCCGGTTGTCTAATTGGTGTAGGAGGTTCACTTGTTGGTAAAAAACCCTTACCAATTTCATCAAGTCTAGTTAATTCTTCAGCTGTAAGCCATATAGGTAAACTATCAGGATTGTTTTTTATCCATTGTTCATCTAATGAATTGTTATTAATCTCATTATTTACTTGAAATGAACTTACATTTATTGTTCCAGCAGTAAAAAATACTATAGTTAATACTATACTAAGAAATCTTTTGTTCATATTGTCATCTCCCCCTATAGATAGGGTATTAAATTATTGAATTGAGGATGAACCTCAAATTACAGTAAAGTTGTATTATTATTCTCCACCTGGATTAACATGAACGTATGCAAGTAATACTTTACCGCCACGGTCTTTATTTACATAACAATCCGGTCCACTAATAATAATTCTAATATTTACTTCACCTAAACCTAAAATTAAATTGGATATTATTGAGACTTCTCCACCTGCAGAGATATTTGTTATTGTACCTGTAGTGCTTCTGCCAAGGAGTATAATGCCTCCTTCAAGAGAAATCTCCCAATTTAGATTATCAGCTTCTGCAATACCTTCATTTATAATTGTAGTTTTTATATTGAATAAACCACCCTTCATACGTAAATTGAGATCTGGAATATCCATAATTACAGTATAGGCATCTGACCACTTACTCCCTGCTCCTTCAATGTCTTTTGCTCTTACTTTTACCTCATATTCACCAATCTCTGACCAAGCATGAGATCCAGAAACAGATGTTCCGGATGTTACAGGTCCTATCCAATCTGTATATGTTCCATCTCCCCAGTCAAATTTATAAAAAATCTGATCTCCTTCTGGATCTGTTGTTTGAGCAGTAAATTGATATGTCTTATTTATTCTACCAGATATTGGACCATCAATTGTTGGTATTTCAGGAGGATAACTGCTACCAATTTGTAAATCTGCATAATATGGGTTTTTATTATATGCTGTAACAACAAGCTTTACATCTTCCATAAATTCTATAACCTCAAAGAAAACAACTTCTGCATGACCATTTTCATCTGAATAACCGTATCCTAATAATTCATATCCATGTGATATTGCGCAAAGAGCATTTTTAACTCCAGGAATTTCTACTTCAAAAAACTCTGCACCAATTGGCATAAGTTCATCATGTTCAACAGTTAAATCCTCTGGACTATCGGTTCTTACTTGTAATGAAGGATCTCCAAATACAGTCCATGTATCAGTCTCATCATAACAACCTGAACCATATTCATCCATCATATGCATTGTTCCTTCAAAGCATAATGCACCAAAGCTTGTTCTAATATTATCATTATATGATTCAACTAAAATATCTATAATTTCGTCTTGGGCATCCATTGGTGGGTCCCAGCTTTGACTTTGTGTTGAGGCAAAAACTCCAATGGCACCTGTTGGTTCACCATTATTTGTTGCTCTAAGCCAAGCTTCTGCAAAGCAAGCATCATAATTATCAAACTCACCATTATTACAAGCAACAGAACTTATGAAAGGTAGCATATTATCATTTTCTAAGTTATTGATATCATTATTATTAAAACCTGTAGAACCCCAAGAGGTTGGAGAACCATGACCACAATAATTAATGGTACTTCGACCTTCATTTAATGCATCAGTAACCATACTTGAAGTACCTTGTGGATCATAAATTTGATCGACTTCTGTGTATGTATAGGCTAATAAATCTTCCCTGATATTATCTATATGCTCATCATCATATTCACCATCGTCTCCAGGTCCCTGATTTGAAGCAATTCCAATTCCTTTTTGATACCATTCTGCATCTTGTTGAGGATATTTCTCATATTCAAGTGATCGTTCAATTTGGGTTTCTAATTGTTCAATATTTTGTGCTGAAAAACGACCAATAAACAAATCTTGATAATTGTCATTACCAACAATATATGAATAACTAGGATCTGTCGCTGAACTAGAATATTGTGAAATATAAAGAGTTGGAACCTGAGCAGCATCTCCTACCAGCAATACATATGTAAGACCATAATCGTTGTAATAATTTGCAATATAATTTTTAATTGCATTTGCATCACCAATTGAAGAAACATTGACCATCTCTGTTGGAATACCTTTCATATTTTTCCATTGGAAATAAGGTATCATTGAATTCCAAAAACTATCATATGTAATTATCAACATATTACCTTGTTCAGAAACAGGATCATATCTTTCTGATTTACCAAAGTTGATAAAATGATTTTTATAAATCAATTTAAAGTCAGCATCGATACTATCTGGTAAATTATCTCTACTTATAATATTGATATTATCAATACCATTTTTAAAAACTTTTACTTCAATATCTGTATAGAAGCGCATTAATTTTTTAACAGGATTGTATTGAATTGGATAGATTTCCACAACTTGACTTCTATAATCTCTCAAAATGTATGGTTCTCTAAGTTTTGCAATATCACCAGGATACCATTCATCCACATTATATACTTCATCAAACTCATAAGGAATTTCATCGGGATCAACAGACCGAGGTAAATCACCTTTTGACGGAGCAATTAAAACATCATTATATTCAATATATGAACTATCAATAACCTCAATTCTCATTTTTGCAGTATCGGGTATTAAAATGCTACGACAAATATTTGGAATATCTGGTTTTCCAGTTAAAAGTAAATTTGATTCCTCACCAATTAGAATTTTTGAATATTCAATATCGTTTATAATAATTGGAGATTTTGAAAATCCATTAATTTCATAATTTATATCTGTTGTGTCATCATATTGGCTAACATTAATTATAACAATTTCATTATTTCTAAAATATTTTTCTCCAGATGTATATGGTATAAAAACAGCTCCAACTAATAGCATTACTATGCTAAATACTAAGATTTTTTTGACATTTATGTCTTTCATTCCAATTACCACCCCAAATTAACAATTGATAATCGTCTTACATATATATAAATATCCCTTTTTGAAATTTAAATATTATTAAAAATTAAATTTTTATAAAAAATTGTAAAAGATTATTAAATAAATATTTAAAAGTGTACATTTAAATTAATTATTATAAACTTATATATTATAATTTGTAAATTTATTGATTTTATAAATATTTAATATCTCCAGTAATAATTTTTATTTCACCAAATTTAGTATCTAAAATAAGATGGCCTAAATCATTGATACCCAAAAATACTCCTTCTATTACTTTTTTATTCTCAGTTACCTGAATTTTTTTATTTAAAATATTTGTAAAAGAAAGCCAAGTCTTTTTTATGAAATCTAAATCTTTGTTTTTTAATTTGTCATAATAAAAATCAAAATTTTCAAGGATTGATATAAAAATTTTAATTCTAGAAATATCTTTATTATTTTCTTGTTTTAAGGAACATGCAATCGTTTTAAGTTCATCATTTATTTTATTATTTACATTGATACCAATTCCAATAATTGCATAATTAATTTTATACGAACTAGCATCTAATTCAGTAAGAATTCCGCTAACCTTTTTATTTCTAATTAAAAGATCATTTGGCCATTTAATTTTAGCATTCATACCTGTAGTTTCTTTAATTGCTTGAGCAACTGAAATTGATACAGCCATTGTTATAAGCATACCACTTTCAGGAGGTAAATCTGGATATAAAATGATAGAAAACCATAATCCTCCAAATGGCGAATGCCAAAGTCTATTTTTCCTACCCCGCCCTTGAGTTTGAACATCAGCAACAACAATTGTTCCTTCATCTGTAAATTCTTTTATTAACTTTTTAGCATAAGAATTTGTTGATGAAATTTTTTTAAAATAATGTATCTTTTTTCCTATAATTTTTGATCTAAGATTCTTTGTTATTTTCTCAATATCAAATAATTCATTTTCAGGAATCAACTTCTTTTCCATAAGCTACCTTAGGTATTATACTAGTTGCGATTAAAGTAGCAATTACAGTTTTTAATATATCACCAAATATGAAAGGCAAAACTGCAATTGTCAATAATTCCCAAATACCAATTGAAGCACCCATCCATAAATATAGATGAATTAAACCAGGAATGTAAATAAGAATTACAGTTGAAAAAAACATTAAAATAAGCATACTAAAAAAGTTTCTTGATTTGATATATCTATCAATAATAAAACCAATAAAAAAAGCTGCAAAAATAAAGCCTAATAAATATCCACCAGTTGGTCCTGCTATATACGCAAAACCGGCATTAAAACCTGAAAACCATGGAACACCAAAAGCACCAATTCCAACATACATACACTGACTAATCCCACCATATTTTCCAAGTAAAATTCCAGCAAGCAAAACACCAAATACCTGACCTGTTAAAGGAACAGGTGTACCAGGTAAATAAAATCTTAACTGTGCCAAAAGGCCAGTTATACATGCAAAACAAAAAGCTAAAGATATCTTATATACCACATTAAGTTCATATCTCCAATGGAAATAATTGTATCTAGCATTTTTGTATTTATCAATATATATTGTAATTTCCATATTGAAAACCCATGCTATATATTAGTGTCCGATGGGATTGTTAATTGTTTATTTATGTTTTTCCCTAAGATTTAAATTTGAATCTTTATTCTCAGAATTTGATTTATATGAATTATGAAACATTAACTTCAGAAATTAAGGATGATATAGCATATATTACATTAAATAGACCAGATAGGTTAAATTCATTTGATATGAAACTTGGTGAAGAGCTCTATAAAGCCCTAAATGAAATATCTAATAAAAAGGAAATCAAAGCAGTTGTATTAAAAGGTACAGGCAAGGGATTCTGTGGTGGCGGAGATGTTAAAGAGATGTATGCATCTAAAGATAAATCAAAATTTTTAAGAGAATTAACTAGAGGTATACATAAATGTGTTATAGAAATGAGAAATATGGAAAAACCAGTTATTGCTGCAGTTAATGGTCATGCTTTTGGTGCTGGACTTTCTCTTGCAATAGCATGTGACATTATAATTGCTGTAAAAGAAGCAAAGTTTGGTACAGCATTTATCGGTATAGGACTTGCTCCAGGATGTGGTACACAATTTTTTACTAAATTAGTTGGTTATCAAAAAGCATGTGAATACATTCTGACATCCAAAACTTTCACTGCTGAAGAAGCATTAAATCTTGGGATTATAAACCATTTAGTTGATTCTGATGATTTAGACACAATTGTTGAAGAATTTGTTATTAAATTCAAAAGATTAGCACCAATTGCTGTTGGTAAAGCAAAAATGCTTATTAACAAAAGTATGGAAAATGATATGGTTTCCCACTTAGAATTAGAAAGTATAACAGCATCATTTGCAGCAGGTACAGAAGATTTCAATGAAGGAGTAACTGCATTTGTTGAAAAAAGAAAACCGATATTTAAGGGAAAATAAGATTTTTTTAGTAAATAATGGTAAAACTTTAGAAACATTTATCTATTCAAGCTATCATCGCCAGAACAGACTTTGGGGGAGCAGCAATGAAGGATGATAGCATCGAAATCCAACAAGATAAAGATGTTGTTACTATATATCTTAATAGACCTGAAGTTCATAACGCTATGAGCGAAGAACTTATGAAACAACTTACAACTTGTTTTGAAAAATTTGGTTATGATGAAAAAACAAGAATAATTATTCTAACAGGTAAGGGAAAATCATTTTGTGCAGGTGCTGACCTTAATTGGATGAAGAGTATGGTGAAATATTCAAAAGAGGAAAATATTAAGGATAGTAGACTTCTGGTATCACTTTATGATAGCATATATAACTGTCCAAAACCGGTTATTGGTCGTGTCAATGGTCATGCATTTGGAGGAGGATTAGGACTTTTTGCAGTTTGTGATATAGCAATAGCTGTTCCTGATTGTAAATTCGCTTTCAGTGAAGTAAAACTTGGTATAATTCCTGCTGTTATTTCTACTTATATCGCAAGACGTGTAAATATTTCAAATATGAGAAGGCTTTTTATTACAGGGGAAAGATTTGATTCTGAATATGCAAAAAATATTGGTCTTATTGATTATGTAGTACCTGAAAATGAAATTGATAATAAAATCGAATTTTATATTAAACTTCTTCGTTCATCGGGTCCCATTGCAATAAAACAAGTAAAGAATTTGATTGATTCAATTGAAAAAATGGAAGTTGAGAAATACAAAAAATTTACAGTTGAAAAAATATCAGAACTTAGAATTTCTGATGAAGGACAAGAAGGTATAAATGCTTTTCTTAAAAAAAGAAAATCAAAGTGGAGTGAATGATTTGTTTAAAAAAGTTCTTGTAGCAAACCGTGGGGAAATTGCTGTTAGAATAATAAAGGCTTGTCAAGAGATGGGGATTAAAACTGTTGCTATATATTCTGATGTTGATAAAGACGCAACACATGTTCAAATAGCAGATGAATCAATAAATCTTGGCGATCCAACACCAATTGAGAGCTATTTAAACATTCCAAAAATTATAAAAATAGCAGAAGGAACCGGTTCTGAAGCTATTCATCCAGGCTATGGTTTTTTGGCAGAAAATCCTGATTTTGCTAAATCCTGTAAGGATATTGGTATAAAATTTATTGGTCCTGATTCAAAAGTAATCAGTTTGATGGGAGATAAGATTGCTGCAAAAACAACAATGGAGAAAGCTGGATTGCCTGTAATCCCTGGATATCATGGTCTAAAACAGAATACAGATACTCTAATAAGAGAGGGAAAAAAGATAGGTTTTCCTCTCCTTGTAAAAGCTACTGCTGGTGGTGGCGGTAAGGGTATGAGAATTGTTTATTCAGAAGATCTACTAGAACAATCAATAGAAGGTGCAAAGCGTGAATCAAAATCAGCTTTTGGAGATGATAGTGTATTTCTTGAAAAATATATTGATAAACCAAGGCATATTGAGTTTCAAATACTAGCTGATGAACATGATAACGTGATTCATCTTTTTGAAAGGGAATGCTCAATTCAGAGAAGACATCAAAAAATTATTGAGGAAACCCCATCTCCAGTAATGACACTTGAACTTCGCAAAAAAATGGGACATGCAGCTGTTGCTGCAGCAAAGGCTGTTGGATACACAAATGCAGGAACTGTTGAATTCATGATTGATAAAGATCTGAATTTTTATTTTATGGAAATGAACACTCGATTGCAAGTAGAGCATCCAATAACTGAAGCAACAACAGGAATTGACCTTGCAAAATGGCAACTTAGAATTGCCAGCGGTGAAAAACTAACTTTAAAACAGAGTGAAATAATACAAAGAGGTCATGCTATTGAATGCCGTATATATGCAGAAGATCCCGCAAATGGATTTTTACCAAGTACTGGTACTATTTCAAAAGTAGATCCACCAAAGGGCCCAAATATTAGGGATGATTCTGGAATATTCTCAGGTATTAAAATTACACCTTATTACGATCCACTTCTATCTAAACTTGTTGTTTATGCTGAAAATAGGGAGGAATGTTTGAATAAAATGAAATGGGCACTATCCCATTATGTAGTATTAGGGGTTACCACAAATATTTCATTTTTAAGTGAAGTATTAAAGCATGATGAATTTAGAAAAGGAAATATCTCTACTCATTTTATTGACGATTATTTTAAGGATTGGACCATTACAAAAGATGGTTTGCCAATTGATGCAATAATTTCACTTGCAGTCTATGATTCAATTCATACAAAAAGAGAAGAAATTGTTAGATACAAAGAAGCAGACCCCCATTCACCTTGGAAGCATTTTGGAAGGTGGAGAGTTGGTGGAAGGGGGATATAATTATGTTTATAAATTACGAACATGAAAATCATGTATACAATGTTACAATTGAACGTAGGGAAAATTATTTTTTTATAACATATGATAACACCGAATACAAAGTTGAAGCAGAAGAAACTAAACCTGGACAGCTTAAGATAAAGATTGCAGATAGAATCATTAAATCAATAATTACTGAAGGTGAAAAAGAAAAATTTGTTTTTGTAAATGGTCAAGTATTTAGGGTAAAACCAGTTGAACTAACAGGTAAGAAAAAAGTAAGAAAAAGAGAAGAGGGAAACCTCAGTTCACCTATCTCAGGAAAAGTTGTAAGTGTAAAAGTAAAGAATGGTGATTCAGTAAAAAAGGGAGAGGTGCTTATGGTAATTGAAGCTATGAAGATGGAATACTTAATTCGGGCACCATATACTGGAAAAATTAAAAATGTAAATTTTAAAGAAAATGATCAGGTTGAAATTGGTCAAAGTACGGTTGATGTTGATAAGGAGGTCTAAGTTTATGGATGTAATTGATAGTATTATTGATACCTCTGGTAAGGATTTTAAAGATAACTATAAGCATTATAAGATGTTAGTTGATGATTTAAAAGAAAAAATATCCATTGCTCAGAAAGGAGGTGGGGAGGAAAAAATAAAACTTCATAAATCTAGAAATAAGATGCTTGCTCGTGAAAGAATTGATGCTCTACTTGATCCTGATACTCCTTTTATGGAATTCAATACTCTTGGAGCATTTGGTATGTATAAAGATAAGGCGCCATGTGCAGGAATTGTTACTGGTATTGGTATTGTTCATGGTCGTGAAGTGGTCATTATTGCAAATGATGCAACAGTATCAGGTGGTACATATTATCCAATGACAGTTAAAAAACATCTTCGTGCTCAAGAGATTGCTAAAGATAACAATTTACCATGTATTTATCTTGTTGATTCTGGAGGTGCTTTCTTACCTATGCAGGATGAGGTATTTCCAGATAGAGAGCATTTCGGTAGGATTTTTTATAACCAAGCAGTAATGTCTTCACTGGATATTCCACAAATATCGGCTGTTATGGGATCATGTACGGCTGGTGGTGCATATGTTCCTGCAATGTCAGATGAAACAATAATTGTTAAGGGAACAGGTACAATCTTTCTTGGTGGTCCACCTCTTGTAAAGGCAGCAACAGGTGAAGAGGTTAGTGCTGAAGATCTTGGTGGTGCGGATGTGCATTGCAAGGAAAGTGGAGTATCAGACCATTATGCTCATAATGATATAGAAGCTATTAATATCACAAGAAACATTATTGAAAATCTAAATCGACCTGAAAAGACGAATCTTGATGTTATAAAACCTGAAGAACCATTATATGGCATAAAAGAGATTTATGGAGTTATTCCAAAGGACCTTAGAAAGGCATTTGATGTAAAAGAGGTAATTGCAAGAATAGTTGATGGTTCAAAGTTTCATGAATTCAAAGCCCTTTATGGTGAAACAATCGTATGTGGTTTTGCAAGAATCATGGGCTATCCTGTAGGCATTCTTGCAAACAATGGTGTTTTATTTTCTGAGTCTGCTTTAAAGGGCTCTCATTTCATTGAAATATGTTGTCAGCGTAAAATTCCACTTATTTTTTTACAGAATATTACAGGTTTTATGGTTGGAAGAAAATATGAGGCAGGTGGAATTGCAAAAGATGGAGCAAAAATGGTAAATGCAGTTGCCACTGCAAATGTTCCTAAATTTACTGTAATTATTGGTGGGTCTTTTGGGGCAGGAAATTATGGTATGTGTGGACGAGCATATCAACCCAGACAGCTTTGGATGTGGCCAAATGCAAGAATTTCAGTAATGGGTGGTGAACAAGCAGCAAATGTTTTACTTACTGTAAAACGTGATCAGCTTTGGAGGAAGGGACAAGAACTTACAAAAGAGGAGGAAAAGGCAATAAAAGAACCAATTCTTAAGAAATATGAAAAAGAGGGAAATCCATATTATAGTACTGCAAGGATATGGGATGATGGGATAATTGATCCTATTGATACAAGACTAGTTTTAGGACTTGGGATTTCTGCATCATTAAATGCTCCAATTCCAGACTGGAAACCTGGCGTGTTTAGAATGTAAAAAAAAAAAAAATTAAAAAAAATGCAATATGAAATATGATGTTGTAGTTGTAGGTGCAGGACCTGCTGGTTCAACTGCTGCTAAATTTCTATCAGAAAAGGGAATTAAAGTACTTCTTTTAGATAAAGATAAATTTCCAAGAGATAAACCCTGTGGTGGTGGACTTCCTGTAAGGGTATTTAATAGATTTCCCTATATTAATGATGATTTTATTGAATCTTATTCATATTCAGCATCTGCATATTCACCAACTCTAAAATATAAATTGGAATTTCAAAGAGATGAACCCCTTATTGCTATGATATTAAGGAAAAAATTTGATAACCAATTAGTAAAATTAGCAATTAATTCTGGAACTAAATTCATCGATAAAAAAACTGTTATTGATATAAAAATTTCAAATAACTCAGCAAAAATCCTACTTGATGACAAAACTACTTTTGAATCAGATATTGTTATTGGTGCAGATGGAATATGGAGTACAATTGCCAAAAAAATTGGACTATGTAAAAACTATAAAAATATTTGTATGTGTGTTTTTGAAGAATATAATGTGAATCAAAAAACACTTGACAGATATTTAGGAGAAACAAGAAGGTGTCATATACATTTCAAGGTAAATAAATCTGCAGGTTATGGGTGGGTATTTCCAAAAAAGGAACATATTAATATTGGTGTTACAGAGTTTAGGCAGGCAATTCACAACCAAAAAAATAAAAAAACCATCAAGGAAAAATATATTGAATATTTAAAAATTCTCAAAAAAGATAAGGTATTACCTGAAGATTTTGAGATTGGGAGAATCAGAGGAGCAGCATTGCCAACCCGTCCTCTTGAAAAAACATATTCAGATAGAGTAATTATTTGTGGTGATGCTGCTGGTTTTGCAAATCCTGTCACTGGTGAGGGTATTTTTCATGCAATGGCATCTGGTGAAATTGCTGCAGAAGTTATCACAAGAGCTTTAGAAAAAAATAACACAAGTGAAAAGTTTTTATCAAAATATCAAAAAAATTGGTATAAAGATTTTGGAAAAGACTTAAAATTACTTTACAAAATTTCTGATCTTTGGGGAAAAGAAAATGAAAAATTTATTGATATTATTTGTAAAGATGACAAACTAAGCGAATATTCTGTAGATGCAATAATAGGTAGATTAAATGCGCGGACCTGCAGAAAGAAGATGATTAGACGATTGTTATATTTAAAAATTAGAGACAAATTTTTAAAAAGCAAAAATTAAGTTGGTTTTATAATTAGTCGCTGAAGTGCTTTATATCCTCTAACTGCATCTTTTACATCAACAATAAATGTTATTTCTAAATCAATTGAAATAACTTCTATTATGTTTATATTTTCCCAAGCAAAATTTCTTACTATTTGAAACAATACTCCTGCTCTATCAACTAAACCCTTATCAATTGTAAAAGATAGTGAAACAAGATTTTCTTCAATATTAGTAATATTTTCATCCCTCAAAAATTGACAAATATTTTCCTTGTATCGTTCATTTGTAACAATACTTAAGGAATTCTTACCATAGATGATATGTAATATATCACCCTTTTCAAATTGTATTATATCATATATCCTTTTTAATTTGTCAAAAAGAGTATTACTTCTAAGTATATTTATATCCATAACATTTGTCTTTAAATTCACTTCAGAAGTATTTGCATCAAATTTAATGTCGTGAAATCGATAGTTCATCTTTTCAGAATACCTCCGAATTGCAGCAACTATTGCATAATGGGCGACTTCTTTGTTTAATTCCCCTTCAATATCAGGTTTTAATTTTTTTGCAACTGATCCATAAGATGCTATCCCTTTTCCAATTGCTTCTTGCAAATAAATATTGTCGTTTATCAATTTCGTGACGATATGTGATATAGTTACCATGCAAATCAATTTAATATAATTTGAATATTATATAAATCTTATTATTCAAAAAATAACCAAATTAAATTAAAATTGTTATAATTCATAACATTTTGTTACTATAATGCCGAAAACAATATATTACCGTTATAATTGTAACCATGATAAATTATATCAAGATTTTTGTTAATTTTATATGTTTTCATAACAAATTCTAATATAATATGTAATAAGTTAATATTATTGGAGAATATAATTTTTAAAGAAAATTTATAGAGATATTGAAAATATTCAAATAAAATATAATAGTTTTATAAACATAAAGTTTATATGGGTTCTGGTGGGATTGGAGAGATAAATGAAAGACAAAATCCTAAAAGAAGTAGTTGAATGGTACAATCAACAAAAAGTAAAAGACGAAATTTTTATTGAGGATTTTGTAGATATAGTGATAAGCAAAACAACTGATTTTCTTTTTGAAGAAATTAAAGATGGTTTAAAAGAAGAATTTGAAAAAGGTAACCTAAAACATCCATTTATTATCTCAAGTGATTATTATCTGTATCTTAAACTAAAAGAAATAAAAGACAAGTTTGTAAAAACCACAAAGATAAATATTTCAAATGAAGAAGATATACTTGAGGAATAAATAAAAGTCATTTATGAAATATCGGTGAATATCAAATGAAACTTAAATTAAAATTTCTAAGACCATTTAAAGATATAATTGGAAAGTCTGAGTTAGAGCTAAATATAGAAGTTATAACCATTTTAGATTTACTAAAAATTCTAGTTAAGAAGTATCCAAAACTAGAAAAAGAAATTTTTAAAAAAAATCAAGAATTAACTGATTACATTTGCATTTTTGTAAATGATAAACCTATATCAGCAATAAACATGTTAGATACAAAACTTAAGGAAGATGATAATCTATTATTTTTTATACCTGTTAGTGGTGGATAAAAAATTAAAGAGAATTAATCATTCCTCTTTCATATAAAATTGTAGCATCAAGAATCTCACCATCAGTTATTTCTAAGAACTTAAGAGTTTGATTTAAAATACCTAACATATCTTTTTTATCTTTGGGTAAAACTCCATAAATTCCCCTATAAACAATATTACTTCCTACCCAGATGTAATTAGTGAAATGATCAGATGCAAGCTCACATTTTTTAACATCAAGATTTTCTAAAAATATCTTTACTTCCTTTAATTTTTCAACGGGCGAAGTTGGATTGTATTTACCTTCTTTCATTTTTTCTTCTAGAAGTGAACCACGCTGAACAACAAGAGTCCTTAAACGAATGAAATCCGGTTTTACTATATTACAAACTCTTGCTGACTCTATTGCATGTTCTTTTAATCTTTTTTTTCCACCAGCACCTATAAGAATATAAAATGAAAGATCAAGTCCTGCCTCTTTTGCTACTTTTCCACCTTCAATCATTTCTTTAGGTGTTGAACCTTTTTTTAAAAATTCTAATGTTTTTTTATCACCTGATTCAAGACCCACATGAACCCTCGTGAGACCTGCCTTTTTAATTTTATTTAATTTATCAATACCTAACTTCATTAAGGTTTTAGCTCTCGCATAAGATGTAATTCGTTCTGCATAAGGAAAACGAAGTTTTATGTGTTTTATTATATCGTCAATATCCTTCATAACAAGGCTATCTGAGTCTGCAATAAATATGGTTTTAGCTCTAGCATATATTTTTGCTGCCTTATCAATATCTTTTAATACTTCTTCACTTGATTTTGGTTGGAATTTTAGTGTTTTATACATTGTACAAAAAAGACATCTATTCCATGGACAACCTCTAGATGCCCTAATTAGAGCAGACCCTGCCTCATTAGGTGGTCGATAGGGCGGATAATCATAGTCTAATGAATGATAATTCCACATTTTATATATCTAGAGTAAGAAATATGATTTTAATTTTTCCCTAAATTTTTAAATAAAATAAAAAAAAGAAAAAAAGAATGAATTTAAAGATTTAGATTAAACTAATTTTTTCTCATCGAAATTTATATATAAATTAACGACCTGAGCTACCCATAGCCATTAGTAATCCTTCTGGTACCCAACCTTTTTCCAACCAAAGCCGATAAGCTATTTCATCGAGACGGAAATAACGGGCCATTTGTTTATCTAAACTTGGTCCATTATTATATGCTTGATCTGGTAGATCAGATGGTTTTGCTGCTATCGCTAGTGTGGAAGCAAATATTATAGTTACTAAAACTATAGGTATAAATAGTTTTATTTTCACCTTCCAATCACCCATTATATCCTTTAAATTTAATGATACTTAAAACTAACCTGGCAAAATATCAAAATGATAAAATGTTAAGCTATTAGGATTTTAAATCCTTTGCAAATAAAGCTGCACCAATAGCTCCACATAACTGGGGTTTTGGAGGTTTTAAGATATCTTTTCCAACTTGCTTTGCTAGAATTTTTAAAATGATATCATTATATGCAACCACACCTCCAGAGACCATAACTTCACCTTTTAATGTGTCCATTTCGATGACTCTTCTAATAATTGATTCAAAAGCACTTTTAACCATATCCTCAATTCTTTCTCCTTCCTTTATTCTCGTAATAATCTCAGTTGATGCAAAAACTGTACAAAAGCTACTTAATGCTGTCTCTTTATCAGATTTTGCAGCTAAAGTATTCATTTCATTTATTGGAATATTGAGTTTATATGCAATTTCCTCTAGAAAAGAACCGGTACCTGCTGCACATTTTCTATTCATTTTAAAGCCTTGAATCTTACCCTTATCATCAATTTTTATAATTTTTGTATCTTGTCCCCCAATATCAATAACGATTATCTTTCTTGGAAAATAATGATAAGCACCTTTTGCATGAGAGCTAATTTCGGTTATTATACCATCTGCAAAAGAGACATTTTCTCTACCAAAACCTGTAGCAACAATAGATTTAAAATTTTTTTCAGAAATTTTTGCAGAGCTCAAAGCATTTTCATAAACTACTTTTATTGATTTTTTAAGATCGGATCCTGTTCTATCAACAAACGATCCTAGTATCTTGTTTTTGTTATCAATTATTACAACTTTTATATAAGATGTACCAACGTCAATACCTGCATAATATTCATTATCTAGCATATTTTCACTAAATATGATAATGTAATTTTAAAAAATGGATATAATTAGCTGTATATCATTTTTGGCATTTTATGATTTTATTTGGTATTTTTCTCTTTAGGTAATTATTTAAATCTTAAATCAGATTTGAAAATGGGAGGTAAGGTAGACAATGAAATTTCTTCTAATAAGACCAGCAGCTAGACTTAAAGATAAACCTATCATCTCTTTTCCGATGACACATCCTCCATTAAGTCTATTATATCTGGGAGCTGTTTTAGAAAAAGAGGGTTATAAGGTTGAAATTCTTGATTATTTAGTTAAAGACATTTCATTTGATAAATTAAAAAACTCATTAAACTCATCTGATGCAGTTGGAATAACATTTATCGATAATTTTCAATTAGTAAATGATATCTCAAAAAAAATTAGAAAAATAACTCCCGAAATTCCAATAATTATTGGTGGTTCATATTGTTCTTTTCTTCCAAAACAGTCTTTAATAAACATACCAAATGCTGATATCAGTGTAATAGGAGAAGGTGAACAAGTAATCTTAGATATCGCCAATTATTTGAATGGTGAAAAAAAGTTATCAGATATAAATGGCATTTATTATAGAAAAAAAAGCTTAATAAAACAAGGAAAACCTCCAAAGATAATCAAAGATTTAAATTCTTTACCATTTCCCGCAAGACATCTTGTTGAAAAATATGAATATGGTATCTCACCCTGGTATTATAAGATAATGAATAATGTTACAGCTCTAATTTCTAGTAGAGGTTGCCCTTTTTCATGCAGTTTTTGCTCTAAATATAGTAACGTTATTGAGGATTGGAGATTTAGAGTTAGATCTGCAGAGAATGTAATAAATGAATTAAGGGAAATAAATAAAAAATATGATTCTGTTGTGATTGTAGATGATAATTTTTTAGCTGATAAGAAACGAGCAAATAAAATATTTGACATGATACTAGATTCTAATATCGATATGGAATTTTTTATTGAAGGAGCAAGGGTTGATACAGCAGATAAAAATTTATATAAAAAAATGAAAAAAGCAGGAGTAAAAACCATTCTATATGGCCTTGAATCTGGAAATCAGAATATTCTTAATTTTTATAACAAGAATATCAATTTAAATCAAATAAAAAAAGCAATAAAACTTGCTAGAAAAATGAATTTTTTTGTTTATACTTCTTTTATACTTGGAGCACCTATCGAAACAAAAAAGCAAATTGAAAACACCATTAAATTTGCTTGTTCTTTACCAATAGATCTTGCGAATTTTGGAGTTTTAACATACTTAACTGGATCTTCATTATGGATGGAAGCTGTAAAAAATAAAAAAATTTCACCAAATGAATATGCAGTTATTGCTGAAAAAGATAATACTCTCGGAAAATTTACAAAAAAGGAATTAATAGATTTTACAATAGATGCTTATAAAGCTTTTTATTTTAGACCAATTTATATCTTTAAACAGATTTATAGGTCATTATTAAGAAATGATATTCGACTACTATTAAACGGTTTAAAATATTTGACAATAATAAATAAATGGGGAAAAACACCTATTAAAAAAAGTAATCCAGATGGATAAAATAGATAATATATAACATTTAAATAACTAATATTTATCCTATTTTCAAGAGAGTAACTGGTTCAAATGAAAATTCTTCTTCTTAAACCTGGAATTTACGAAAATATTACAAAAAATTTGTTACTAGATCCTTCTACTCTTCCCCCGCTTGGATTGCTTTATATTGGGGCAATACTCGAAAATGAAGGACATACTGTTGAGATTCTTGATTTTTGTATGGAAAATATTTCAAAAGAAAAACTAAAAAACACACTATTAAAAACTGATGCTGTTGGAATGACTGTATGTAGTGATATTGATTTTATTCCATACAATAATATCTCAAAAACAATTAAAGAAATTGATTCAGATATTCCACAAATAATTGGTGGACCTCATTGTACATTTGTACAAAAACAATCATTACAGGATATACCATTGGCAGACATTAGTGTAGTAGGTGAAGGAGAGCATGTCATTCTTGATTTAGTGAAATATTTTCAAGGAAAAAAGAAATTAGAAGATATTAATGGCATCTATTATAGAAACAATGGAAATATAAAACTAGGAAAACCCCTACAAATTATTGAAAATTTAGATGATTTACCCTTTCCAGCAAGACATCTAGTTGATAAATATGATTATGGTGATTTTCCATTTGGTTTTAAACTAAGAAAAACTGTAACTTCAACAATAACCAGTAGAGGATGCCCATTTAAATGTAGATTTTGTGCGAGATATAACAATTTTTTTGATGAATGGACATTTAGACAAAGGTCAGCTGAGAACATTTTAAAGGAATTTGAAGAGCTTAATGAAAAATATAAAACAATAAACATTGTTGATGACAGTTTTCTTGCAGATAACAGAAGGGCGCATATAATATTTGATGGACTTATAGAGATGAGAAAGGATATTGACCTATGGATTTATGGTACTAGAGTTGATGCCGCAAGTAAAGAACTCTATAAAAAAATGAAAAAAGCAGGAGTAAAAATTATATTTTTTGGAATTGAATCTGGAAATCAGGATGTTCTTGATTTTTATAACAAAAGAACTACTCTCCCTCAAATAAGAAATGCAGTAAAATTGAGTAGAAAAATGAATTTTATTACAATGGGTAGTTTCATTTTAGGTGCTCCAATGGAAACAAAAGAGCATATTGAAAACACAATAAAATTTGCCTGTTCACTTCCTCTAGATTTTGCAGGTTTTGGGCCATTGAGATATATTAAAGGTTCTCAATTATGGAATGAGGCTGTAGAAGATAACAGAATACAAAAAGATACTGATGAAATATTCTTTTTTGCTGATTCTGAGCATGGTCTTGGAAATTTCACAAAAAAAGAACTAATGGACTTTACCCTTGATGCATTTCAACGTTTTTATTACAGACCAACATATATGATAAGTCAAATATTTAGAAATTTAATTAGAAAAGACTATACCTTGCTTTATTCTGGACTTAAACTTCTTTTTTCAATGAAACGGGAAATGGGAACCTTCAAAAAAATAAATCCTCAGGCAAAACAATAATTTTTATATTTTTTTTAATAAAAAGTTATATATCTTAGATTTTCATGATAATATTTAATTCGGGGAGTAGATTATATGAAATTTCTTCTTCTGAGACCAGCATTCCGAGAAGAAAATAATCAGTCTCTGAATAAACAATCTCTCAATCTCCCACCTTTGGGATTACTTTATATTGGAGCATCTCTTGAAAAAGAAGGCCATAAGGTGGAAATTCTTGATTATTTTGCAGAAAAAATAACAAAAGATAGATTAAAAAAATCATTGAATTCATGTGATGCTGTGGGAATGTCTGTTTATACAGATGATTGCGTACCTGCAGCAGATATCTCAAAATTGATAAAGGAAATCGATTCAGATATAACATTGATTATTGGTGGACCACATTGTACTTTTCTTCAAAAACGATCATTAAATGATATTCCTCATGCAGATATCAGTGTAGCAGGTGAGGGGGAAAATGTTATTCTTGACATATCAAAATATTTAGAGGGAAAAAAACAGCTAGCAAATATTAATGGTATTTTTTATAAAGAAAAAAATTTGATTCGTTCAGGAAAGCAGTTAGAAGTAATTGAAAATTTAGATGAGATACCATTCCCAGCAAGACATCTAGTTGATAAATATGATTATAGTACAATTTCTTTTGGATATTTATTTAAAAAGAAAGTTACAAATTTTATCTCAAGTAAAGGTTGTCCATATCATTGTCGTTTTTGTAGTAGATATGGTAATATTATCAAGAACTGGAGTTTTCGGATGAGGTCGGCAGAAAATGTAATAAAAGAGATTCAAGAAATAAGTGACATATATAAATCGATTGTAATAGTTGACGACAACTTTCTAGCAGATAAAAAAAGAGCTCATAAAATATTTGATATGCTTCTAGAATCAGATATAAATGTTGATTTACTTATTCAAGGAGCTAGGGTTGATACAGCTGAGAAGGACCTCTACTTAAAAATGAAAAAGGCAGGTGTTAAATATATTTTTTATGGACTTGAATCTGGAAATCAAGATGTTCTTGATTTTTATAACAAGAATATAACTCTTCAACAAATTAGAAAGACTGTAAAATTAGCAAGAGAAATGAAATTTTTTATTGGGGCGTCATTTATTATTGGTGCTCCTATGGAGACTGATAAACATATTGAAAATACAATAAAACTTGCCCGTTCTCTTCCACTTGACAGGGTCAATTTTGTTCCTTTGATTTATAGGATGGGATCTGCTCTATGGGTAGAAGCTGTGAAAAATAAAAAGATAAAACCAAATCAGTATGAGGTGCTTGCAGACAAAAGTCACAATCTCAGTAATTTTACAGAGGATGAATTAATCCATTATACCACAAAAGCATTTACATCTTTTTATTTTAGACCTTATTATATGTTTGAACAAATCTTTAAGATTCTCTTGCGGAAAGAATTTAACTTACTAAGAAATGGTTTAAAATATATTTTATCATTTAATGAAGCAAAAGAAGCTGGAAAAGAAATTATAAGAAGTAAGAATATTAGTTGAATGCTCAAAACTGAAAAAACACAAAAAAATAATAAGTTCAATCTTTATTTGGGTTTACTATCTGTTAAAGCCATTATCAGATCGGGGGAGATAATATCGCTGATGAAAAGTCATCTCGTAAAAGATTCGAAGCAACAAGAGAGATGAAAAAGATAATGGCCAATTATTATAATGATCTTGATTCTGCTACAAAAACAGATAAGGAAAAGGTTGCCTGGTGCTCAAGTGTTGGTCCTGCAGAAATATTAAGAAGTTTTGGTTTCCATGTCTATTTTCCTGAAAATCATAGTGCAATGCTTGGAGCAAGTAGAGTAGCAACAGATATGATACCTTATGCAAATGCAATTGGTTATTCCCCTGAGGTTTGTTCATATCTTACTTCGGATATTGGGGCATACATAAAGAAATATACACCCCTTTCAAAAGCTTATGAAAGTATAAAAAGTATACCCAAACCTGATGTTTTAGTATTTAATACTAATCAATGTAGAGATGTTCAGGATTGGTTTAGATTTTATTCTAAAGAGTTCAATGTTCCAATGCTTGGTATTCATACATTTAGAAATATCAATGATATCACAAATGACCATATCAAAGCAATAGCTCAACAAATGGAAAATTTAATTAGTCCTTTTGAAAAAATATCAGGTAATAACTTTGATAAAATGGAATTAAAAAAGGTACTGTCTCTTTCACGTCAATGTTCTGATCTTTGGAAAAAAGTGTTAGATACAGCCTCTAATGTACCTTCACCATTAACGTTTTTTGATGGAAGTATCCAGATGGGACCTGCAGTAGTTTTAAGAGGGACAAAACAAGCTATTGATTATTATAAATTATTAATTTCAGAACTTGAGGATAGGATAAAAAATTGTGATGGAGCAGTAGAAGATGAAAAATATAGATTGTATTGGGATGGTATGCCTATATGGGGAAGGTTAAGAGCACATTCTGAATTATTTGCTATTCAAAGAACATGTGTTGTTGCATCAACATATTGTAATAGTTGGATATTTACAGATTTTGATGCAAATGATCCCTTTAGAAGCATGGCAAAGGCATATACTGAATTATTTATTGTTCGAGCAGACGAAGCAAAAGAGAAATATCTGAAAAAAATGATTGATTTCTTTAAAATTGATGGTATTATATATCATGATTCAAAATCATGTTCAAATAATTCGAATTGTCGTTATGGTATGCCACAAAGGTTGGAAAAAGAAACAGGTATTCCAAGCTTAGTTGTAGATGGAGATTTTAATGATCTAAGATGTCTATCTGACGAACAATTCAAGACAAATATTGAAGCTTTCATAGAACAACTCGAAAGCAATAAATCATAATCATTAAAATAGAATGGAGGAAAGCTACTATGACCTGCTGGTTAAATCTTGGTCAAATGATAAAGATGAATTCAAAGAAATTCCCAAAAACAATTGCTTTGAAAGAAAAAGATAGAAGTCTTACTTATACTGAGTTAAATAAGAGAGTAAATAAACTATCTCATAGCCTTCTTTCTCTAGGACTCAAGAAAGGCGATAAATTTGCAGTCCTTTTAGAAAATAGTATAGAGATTGTTGAGGCATATCTTGCAGCAGCAAAAACTGGTCTAATAATTGTACCTGTTCATTTTCGTTTTGTAGGTAGAGAAATAGTAAATTTAATGGAGAACTCTGATGCTAAAGCATTTATTGTTCATGAAGAGTTCGTTTCTTTAGTCAATTCAATAAAAGATGATTTGATAAATGTAAGATCTGATAGATATATAGTTGTCGGAAATAAGATAAAAGGATACTTGGAATATGAAGATTTTATAAAAGATTCTATAGACGAAGAACCTGAAGCAGATATTAATTGTAAGGATACTTGGATAATACTGTATACATCTGGCACAACGGGCATACCAAAAGGTGTTGTCCGGTCTCATGAATCATATATTGCCTTCTTTTTAATCAATTCAGTTGATTTTGGATTTAATGAGCATGACGTCTGTCTCAATGTTATGCCTCTTTATCATGTAAATTCAACTTTCTATACATTTTTATTTTTATATATTGGTGGAACTGCATATATTCATCCTGCACGACATTTTAGACCAGAAGAAATATTAGAAATCATTGAAAAGGAAAAAATTACGTATATATCTTTAATTCCAACGCATTATAATTTAATATTAAATGCACCAGAAAATGCAAAAAAACGTAATGTAGCCTCAATTAGAAAATTGCTCTGTTCATCAGCCCCTGTAACAAAATCTATGAAAAAAGAAATTATGAAATTTTTTCCTGGCGTCGAGTTATATGAAGCTTATGGTTCCACTGAAGCAGGTTTAGTAACTCTTCTTAAACCTGAAGACCAGATGAGAAAGCTTGGCTCCATTGGATACGAAGCAGTTGGAACAGATTGTGTTAAATTACTTGATGAAAATGGAAATGAAGTTGGTGTTAATGAGATAGGGGAATTATATTCACGTGGCCCTATGATGTTTGATGAATACTATAAAATGCCCGAGAAAACAAAAAGCTCCTTTTTAGGTGAATGGTTTTCTGCTGGTGATATGGCAATGCGTGATAATGATGGATTCTATTACATAGTTGATAGAAAAGATAACATGATAATCACTGGTGGTGAACATGTATATCCAACTGAAGTTCAAGAGATTATAGTCACACATCCAGACGTATTTGATGTTGCTGTTATTGGTCTACCTCATGATAAGTGGGGTGAACAAGTTACTGCAGTAATTGTACCTAAAGAAAATACCAAGATTTCTGAAGAAAAAATATTGGATTTTTGTCGTAATAAAATAAGTGGATATAAAAGACCAAAAAAAGTAATTTTCATAAAAGATAGTGAGATGCCACGAACACCCACTGGAAAGATTTTACATCGCATTTTAAGGGAAAGATATAATTCAGGGGGAAGAAAAGATGGATAAATATAGATTTGGAATTTTAGGTACAGGTCCTGTTGGTGCAATAATGGCTGCCCACCTTGCAAAGGCTGGGCATGATGTTACACTTATAGATATTCTAAAAGCACATATGGACGAAATTAAGAAAAATGGACTTTCAATAACAGGTTTTAAAGATATAAACGTTAAATTTCCTGAAGAAAATATTTGTTATGGTATTGATGAGTTGGTTGATAAAGATATAAATTTTTTATTTATATCAGTAAAAGCATCGGTACTTCCTCAAATCCTTTCTTTATTAAAACAGGTAACAAAATCTGGAATAACTTATATTAGTTTACAGAATGGACTTGATAATGAAGATTTGATTGCTGATGAATTTGGAAAAGAAAATACCCTTAGAATTGTAGTAAATTATGCTGGAAATCTTATAGATAATGGAAAAATCAGAATGTCATTTTTTAATGCCCCAAATTATATCGGAATGATAGATTCTTCAGCTGAAAAGAAAGCAAAGGAACTCGCAGTTATAATTACTAAATCAGATTTGGAAACTGATTTTACAAAAGAAATTAAAAAATATGAATGGGAAAAAATTATACTAAATGCAGCTCTAAGTCCTGTTTGTGCATTAACAAGAAGAACCATGAAACAGATGATGAACTATAAAGAAACTAGGAATCTATCTGAAGCAATATTACGTGAGGCAATAGAAGTTGCTGCTGCAAATGGTTACCATTTTAATGATAATTTTTTAGAATTTTGTATGAATTATCTTGATAAAGCAGGTCATCATAGAACCTCAATGCATGTAGATATCGAAAAGAAGAATCCAACAGAGATAGGTTTTATTAATGGTAAGATAGTAAATTATGGGAAGAAAAAGGGCATTCCTACACCAATTAATTCAACTATAGTTGCTCTAATTAGAGGATCCGAACTTCCAGAGTATATAGGTGCCTAAGGATTTTTAGAAGGGATTCTATTGCACTTTGTAATAATTGGAAATGGTGGGGCTGGAATCAGTGCCATTCAAGCCATTCGCTCAATTGATAAAAAATCAGATATAACAATCATATCAAAAGAGAAATATCCTGCTTATTCTCCATGTTCTTTACCAAACTTAATTGGAGGAGAAATTGATAAATCAACAATTCTTCGATTTGACAAAAATTTTTATAAAAGTTATAATGTAAAATTTGTAAAAAATACTGAAATAATTCAGATTCTTCCAGATAATAAAAAAATTATAGATTCAAAAGGAAATAGCATAAATTTTGACAAGTTGTTAATTGCAGCAGGTGCCAAACCTATTACTCTAAAAGAAATGAAAGGAATAAACCTTGAGGGTGTGCATATTATGGGTACACTTGATTCAGCAATAGGAATAATTAATCATATAAAAAAAGGTGTAAAACATGCTGTAGTGATTGGTGGAGGTTTCATGGGTATAGAAACCGCTACGATGCTGAAATTAAGAGGAATAAAAGTAACAATTGTAGAAATGCTTCCGTATATATTATCAAGAATGATCGACTCAGATATTTCAAAAAAAGTTAGTGATATTCTAAAAAATAATGGAATAAAACTAATTTTAAACAATACAGTAAAAAGTGTAAATGGAAAAAAAATTGTTGAAAGTGTTTCAATTGATAATAAGAAAATATCATGTGATATGGTGGTACTTGCAATAGGTGTTTCTCCAAATACTGATATAGTAAAAGACTCTGAAATTAAGGTAAATAAAGGAATTATAGTAAATTCAAAAATGAAAACAAATAAAAAAGATATTTTTGCTGCTGGAGACATAACTGAGGTCTGGGAACAAATTGAAGGAAGAAAAGGATCATTTGCTATATGGCCAAATGCTATTGAGCAAGGAAGAATTGCAGGTTTAAATATTACTGGAGAAAATATTGAATATACTGGTGCAGAGGTAGTAAATGTTTTAGATGTTTTCAACACACCAATTGTTGCAATGGGTCAAACGTCAAAAGAAATTGGAAAATGTAAAACCATTTCTAGATTTACCCCACAAACCTCTAAAAAGATTTTATTAAAAAACAATAAAATCGTTGGTCTTCAGTTTATTGGCACCATCAGAAATACTGGAACTTTTTACAGTTTAATGAAAAAAGGAAGTGATGTAAGTAACATTCTTAATAGATTATTAGATGATAATTTTTTTATTAATCCAGAGGTAATTTCTTCCAAAATGAATATTTAAAATTATTGACCAAAAAATAATTATTTAATTAAAAATAATAGATGACACTTTATTATTTTCAGCTTTTGTATCTAAATCAAATGGACCTTGTGAAATCTGAGATTTTAATCCAAAAATTAATACAGTTACATTTTCATAACTTACATATCCAAATCCAGGAGGTAAAAGGCGAATAGTTTTAAATTCAACCTTTGAAAATTCTATTAATGCAATTCGACCTATTTGTTTACCATTTGTAGCATTTCCAATAACATATGATCTAAGTACTATTCCACTAATTTTAGGATTTGAAAGAGATGACAATAGATTTTCATTTTTAATAAAACCAGCACTAATTGTACTAGTAAATATTGTAATTATGAATAATAAAACAATTCCCGATGATATCAATTTTTTTTTCATTTTAATCTTTTTTTATATTCTATATATAATCTTCTAAAAATTTAGTATATAAACTTTATAGTACAAACATACTCCAATTTTAAAAAATTGAAAATAAAAAAAGTTCTTATCTATTTTTTATTAATCTCTAAAAATTTCTCTGTCATTTTTTTACGTCTTTTTTCAAGCTCTTCTGTTTCATCAAGGTATTGAATTGCACCTGTAGAACAATATTTTACACATTTAGGGTCTCCCTCACATAGATCACATTTTATAATCTCATCATCAATAGAAGTAATAGAATTATAAGGACATAATGTTGCACAAAGTCTGCATCCGATACACTTATCTTTATCTCTAATAACTATTCCATTTTTTATTTGATATGCATTCTGATGGCAGAACTTTAAGCATACTGGATCTTCGCATTGAAAGCAAATTATTGGAAACTCATATCTATTGAATTCATCTCTTACAATAGTAATAGCTGCTTTCTTAGGGTTACATTCTCCAAATTTGCTAAGTGAACATGCAATAGAGCATTCTCTACACCCAGTGCATTTCTCAGGATATACATAAAGATATTTCAAGCTAAAGCCTCCAATTCATTTATACGTTCTTTTTTTACTTTACCATCGTTAGTCCATCCTCTAATTTTATAATAATTTGTAAGGAGTTTATCAAACTCCTTTCTATCAATGTGATGACCTTTTGATAAATTTAAAGGCATTGGATCATCAAAATATCTTTTAGGTAAGGTATCGTCTTTTTTTGATATACCTTCACGATTATTAAACATCCTTTCAATATCTATTACCCTTTTTCCAACCATTTCTAAATCATTTTCATTAACTGTCCAACCAGACGCACTGTGAATGAGTTTCTTCATCCATGTATAATCAACGAAATGGGGACTATTGAAACCATGACATATAAATTTACATATTCCAAGACAATCAATCATAGCAAAAATATTATCTGAAAAATATATTGTTTTTTCTTTAGCAATATACGATGTTGGATCATTTGGAATTCCTTTACCATATATTTTTTCTTTAACTTCCTGAGGTAGTTTTAAAAATATTTCCAAAGTTGGTCTACTTCTAAGATGATCTGCTCCTCTGGAAGAAGTGGCAATACCAAGAGCAAATGCCTTGATATATCTACAATCATGAGGATCGCTTTGAGGTAAATTCTTAATAGCAATAAGATAGTCTTTAGATTCTTCACCAAATCTTGCAATATTTTTTGTACTTTCAGCTAGAATATTACCAAATCCTTTGCGCCGGGAAATTTTATATAATAATTTTTTAGCAAGTTCAAAATTCCCAAAACATAATTCTTCCTCTGTTATTTTCTTATCAATGATGCCTCGTTCATAAAGTTCTAATGCCCAGGCAAGAATAGTTCCACTTGATGAAATATCTAAACCTAATTCATTACATATATTATTTAATTCTATTACTTTACAGGGATCATCAATACCAATGTTTGCGCCAAGTAAACCAACTGCAGTATATTCTGGTCCTTCACCACCTAGCTTGTTTCTATGACGACAATGTACAATACATGAGGAACAACTAATCATTTTTTCAACATGTTTCTCTATTTCCTCTGCATTTAATGATTCTGACCAAGCGTTTAACTGACTATTTTTTGTACGAATGGCGCCAAGTGTATTAGATACCTCATAAAGTAGGGGTGTTCCGACAGTACCAAGAATTGATGTTATTTTTGAATTCATAATATATTCTTTTAGTTGTTCGACAGTTTCAAGCATTTCTTCAGGATGTTCTATTTGTATACCCTGAGTTCCTTTTACTGCAATAGCCTTCAATTGTTTTGAACCCATAACTGCACCAAGGCCACATCTACCAGCTGCATTTTTTACACCTGTTCTCACACATGCAAATCTTACAAGATTTTCACCAGCAACACCACAACATGCTACTTCAACATGTCCTAAATCTCTTCTAAGAGTCTGTTGAACATCTGTTGTATCCATCCCCCAATAATCTCTTGCATCCTTTATTTCTATTTTATTATCTGTTATATAAAGATAGCATGGTTTCTTAGATTTTCCAATAATAATAAATCTATCAAAACCTGCATATTTCATTTCTGCTGCAAAGTAACCTCCACAGTTAGAGTCTCCTAAAATACCAGTTTCTGGTGATTTTGCTGAGACATTAAAACGACTAGAATTTGGGACAAGAGTCCCTGTAAGAAAACCTGTACCAAAAATTAAAACGTTTTCTGGTGAAAATGGATCAATACTAGGTTTTATCATTTTATAAAGATAATAGCTGTTAAGACCTCTTCCTCCATAAAGTATCTTTTTTAAAGACTCTGAAGTTTGTTTTATAGTAATTTTATTCTTTGATAAATCAATGATACCAAGTTTTCCTTTTAACATTAAATCCCCAGGATTATAGATTCAGAATATAGTTCTGGTATTTGTAGTTTATACTAATTTAATTTTAAAAAAAATTAAGGCGTGTTAATTTTAAATAGGTATAACTGTATATAATCTTAATACAGGGGTAAATTATGAGTAAAAAATGGTTTAGTTTAACAATTACTTTAATTTTTATTTTAACAAGTTTTTCAGTTTTATCATTAGGTAAGCTAAATCAAATTAACAATTATTTAGAAATTCAAACATCTAGTCAAGTTATTATTAAGGTAGATAATGCACCTAAGGTTGCTAAATATTTAATTTCTGAAGGTTTTGATGTTTTTTATAATACAATAACTGAGAATTCATTTGAGTTAATAGTTACACCAGATGAATTAGATATATTAAAATCAAAAGGTTATAATTTTACAATAATTTCATATGGAAGACCTTTTATTGAAATTCAATCTGAGCGTAACCAATACATAATTGGTGAGGTTCCTCCAGGCTATCTTGATCATACACAGATTATTGAAGAAATGTATGGGTATGAGAGTCTTTTTCCATCAATCTGTAAAGTTTATGACCTGACTGATACCTATGGTTTATCTGCTACTTATGATGATAATCATATCTATGCAATAAAAATTTCGGATAATGTTGAAGAAGATGAAGATGAACCTAATTTTTTAATGGTTAGCTGTCATCATGCTCGTGAGATAGTAACTCCAGTAATTGCCTTATATTCAATTGATCAATTTACTGCAAATTATGGTAGTGATCCAGATATAACTGCTCTAGTAGATGAATATGAGATTTGGATTTCACCAGTATGGAATCCTGATGGTTATGATTATGTATATTACTTTGATAATATGTGGCGTAAAAACAGACAACCCTATTCACCCGGTATAGGTGTTGATTTGAATCGTAACTATCCTTTTGGATGGGATTCAGAATGTTCAGGAAGTACAGACCCAACATCTGAAACGTACAAGGGCCCTAGTTCTGCATCTGAAGTTGAGACTCAAACCATGATTGAATTTTCTAATGACCGACATTTTACTAAAGTATTAGACTATCATTCCCATGGACAGGAAGTTTTGTATGGTTATTGCTGTCACTCTCATCCTTTTTCAAGTTTTATACAATCTGAAGCAACAGATTTGTCAAATATCGTTGGTTATGGTGGATACATAAGAGTACCAAGTGCAGAAGGTGAAAACTATGAGTGGCAGATAGCTTCAAATGGGTCCTATGCAAATTTAATAGAGACTCATATAACTTTTCAACCTGAATATAATAGTGCAGTTGCTGAGGCAGAACAGCTTTGGCCAGGTACAATATGGATGCTTGAAAGACCTATATCTGTTAGCGGACATGTTATAGATTCTATTACAGGTGAACCTCTTGTTGCAAAAATTAATCTTCAAGGAATAACATTTCCAAATGATGAAGAATTTTTCAGTGAACCTAGATACGGTAGATATCATTTATTTTTACCACCTGGTACCTATGATATCGAATTTTCATTAGATAATTACCACAGTCAAATTAAGCAAGTAACTGTGAGTGAGACAAGTTCAGAAATTTTAGAAATTTCTCTTGATAGATATAATGAAGCTCCAGATAAACCATCTATTGATGGTCCGACAAAAGGTGTACCTGGAATAAATTATGAATATATATTTTCTGCAACAGATCCAGATAATGATAATCTTGAATTTTACATAAAATGGGGAGATGATAATTGTGAAGAATGGATTGGTCCATATTCATCTGGAGTGGAATTTATCTTAAATCATTCTTGGGAAGAAGAAGGAACCTATTCAGTTAGCGTCAAAGTAAGGGATCCATACCAAGAAGAGAGTAGTTGGGTAACAATTCAGGTTAAAATTCCCAGATATAGAGTAAATAATTTTTTAATTGTTAATTTATTAGAACGATTTTATAATCATTTTAAAGAGCTAATATCAATTATAAAAACTTAAAAAGATAATCATATCGATAATATTATCTCAATTTTTTTAATTTTGTAACAGTAAAATTTATATTATTACATATAATTAATGTTTATTGGGGGAAGAAATATGAAAAGAAAATATTTTGTAAAACATGCAATAATTATAATTTTTGTTGCCATTTTTTTTGGCAATACAATTTCCTCAACATTAGGAATAGATAATTTCTTAGAGTATACAAATAAAAATGATTATGTAACAAATAATCAGGAATTTTTACTTCCAGAACCAAAACATATTGATATGGTTTTAGAAGAAACAATTATGCGTAGAATGTCAATGAGAAATTTCACAGATGAACCAGTGACTGATGAAGAATTATCAACAGTTCTTTGGGCAGCTTATGGTTTAAGGGAAGATGGCAATTATACTGTCGCGAAGATAAATGGTAGTCATTCAGTATTAATTTATGTTCTTTTAGAAGATGTATACAAATACAATCCAGAGAACCATTCATTAGTATTTTATAAAGAAGGCGATTATAGAGATATTGTAGGATGGCAATATCATGCTCCGGTTCAATTAGGTCTATGCTGGAATAGTGATATAGCAGATATCAATTTTGGGAGTGCTGAATGTGGAGCAGTTGGTCAGAATATATATTTTGCTGCTAATTCTATTGGTTTAGGTACAGTTATTACTGCACAATTGGAGCCTGCTATTGAACCGGTTGGATTACCTGTAAATGAGAAGGGTATGGGTGTTATGCCTATTGGTCATCCTGTGATTGACTATAATTTTGTTAATAGACCTCTTTTTATATCACTTCTACCTCGAATAAAATTTTCAGATATGGCCCTTACAACAGCTCTTGAAGAAAGAAAGGAGGTAACATCATGGAACAGTGATAGCATTTCAAGAAAGGACCTCAGTCACTTGGTTTGGGCATCATATGGATATTCATTTTATATCGATAAAAGCAATTCAAATGTTGTAAAAAGACATCACACATTACCAAGTGCACATGGTTATTATCCTTTTCGAATATATTCAGTAACAAAATCTGGCATTTCTAGATACATTTATGGTTTATTTAAAATTGATTTCATTGGACTACCTATTGTATCATTTTTACTAAGAATTGCCAATGGTGATAAACGATCAGAGATTGCAGATGCTACGGATTCATTTGTTTCAAATGCTCCTTTATTTATAATCCCTGTTCTAGAAATAGAAAAAACAATAGATTGGGATGATTTATCTGATGAAAGTGTTCGTTGGATTTGGTATTATGAGGCTGGTGCTTCAGCCCATAATGTACTTTTACAAGCAACTTCTAGGGGACTTTCAGGTAACATCGTTTCAATAAAAAATAAAGAGGCTATATGTTCAATACTTAAATTAGACAAAGAGAAATTCGATCCAATGTTTGTAATACCTATTGGAATATAATATATTTAAAAAATAGGTTTAAAAATTTTATAATAAATATAAATAAATATTGTTAAAAATGTAAAAAAATGGCTTACAGTATTTGCACTAATTTATTATACTATTTTTTTTGAAATATTAGGAATAATTTTTTAATTATGCAAATCCTGTAAATAAGCCATATCCAATAAGTATCTGTGGTCCGATTATTCTATCATAGCCAAGATCTGAAAAATCAATAAGCAATCCTTGAAAGAAAAATGTTCTTACTCTATGAAGACCATATGATAAGCTTGGAAAACCAAGTTTAAATGGATTTAATTTAAATGTCGCTGAAAATCCAAGCACATGATGTATAAATACGGGTTTGATTAACCTTCCAATCATTGATTCATAATCATAGAAAGGTATCCAAGTAATTCCTAAACCTATACTTATTAAAGGTTGTCTAAGAGTGTACCCAAATTTTAGTAGAGTGCTACTTACCTGGGAAATATAATATTTTGTGTCCTCAACAGGAAACTCTTTACCTATAATTGTTCCTAATATGTCAACGGCAGAGTCTATCTTATTTATTAGGTTACCCCATTCAGAATCTGTAATATTTGAACCATCAGCACTATTTTCATCCATCGAATCCTTTGCTAACATTATAAATTCACAAACAGAATTGTTGATTTCTTCTAATTGAGATTGTGTTACAAGTTTTCTAAATTCGTAACCTCCTCCAGTACCATAAGGATCTTGTAACTTAATAGTCAATTGATGCTCTTTTACTTTTTCTGCAGTTGCACTAATACCAGGTGTTAATGCCAACCCTAAAAATAGTATAACAATCAGAATTGGAACTATTATTTTTTTCTTCCTCTTATGCAAACTATACCTCCCGCGCCTTTTTGCTCTTGATAGGCAATATTATCAATGCATTTAATAATATATAAACATTTTTAATAACTGAGCGTAAATTAATTAAATTTTAATATTAAAATAGGAAAAAAAGTGTAAATTAAGGGTTATTTTCTAAAACAACAGATGTTGAGCCCCAAGTTTCCAATTTTGCCCTTTTCCAACCTTCACTTGTTTTAAGATAGAAATAGTTGCTATCCCAAGATATATCCCCCTCAATTCCAGTAGGATCACTTGTACCATATGGTGTAAAATATGATGGAAGACTGGTTTTGACTTGTCCTTTGGTTACAAATTCATCATCATATATTGCATCAACTCCCTTTACCCTACCAGAAAACTGAGCTACTATATCATTGTCACTAAAAACATCCAATAAGTAAGAAGGATCAGCTGTACCAATACCAACTTTTCCACCCATAATTGAAAGCACATTATCAGAATCTATAGAATATGATTTTGAACTTAAACCAATTCCAAATGAATAATCTCCATTTACTTTTATACTTCGCCCCATTGCAGTTGAAAAGCTTCCACTTGCAGTAGTACCTTCGCCCATTGCAGTTGAGCAACTGCCCTTTGCAGATGTTCCCCATCCTAATGCAGTTGCAGTAAGCCCACTTGCATTTGTATATCTACCCATTGCAATAGAATAATTTCCTATTGCTTTTGCAGCATAACCTAATGCTACAGCATAGTCTCCAATTGCAATATTATAACTAGAGCCTATCGTTGCTGCACCACCATTATTTACCTCAACATCAAGCTTTGCTGATGGATTTGTTGTACCAATTCCAACTTTTCCTAACGGAATTGTATACATATGTGGTGGATTACTAGTATAATCCCAATCAAGATCAGTCTGATAATTAGAAAATTTATCTAATTGCAGTACAGAATCTTTTTCCAAAACTATAAGATTATTTTTTGTTGTTTTAACATTTCCTAAAATATCAGCACTGCTAAAAATTGAACATACTATCATTAGCATAAAAATTATTATACCGACAATTGCTTTTTTCATAATAATTACTCTCCCATTATTAGTAATATATAGTAATCTGATTTAATAAAAATTTTTCTATAAAACTATCGCTTATAAATTTAAATTAATTCAGAAAGAACCTTTGATGTGCTCTCGTTTATAACTATATCAGCAATATCATCTAAAGGAGTAGGATCAATATTAACTATTACTAATTTTGCACCATTATTTTTAGCAATTTCTGGAAAAGATGCAGCAGGATAAACAACCAAGGAACTACCAAGAACTAAAAACAAATCACAATTTCGAGCTGATATATTTGCCATATCAAGAGCGACTTGGGGTAAAGGTTCACCAAAAAGAACTGTACTTGGTTTTAAAAGTCCACCGCATGAACACCTAGGTGGTAACTCTTTTTTTAAAATAGTATAAACTTCATCCAAGGAATATTTTTTATTACATTTTCTACAAAATATATTTCGAGTATTACCATGAAGTTCAATTACATTTGAAGACCCTGCTAATTGATGCAGACCATCAATATTTTGTGTTATTATTCGAAAAATCTTTCCTCGTTTTTCAAGCTTTACTAAAGCATAGTGCCCATCATTTGGTTTAGCTTTTTTAATTACTGGATATCGCTCATCCTTAAAAAAGTTCCAATAATAAGTAGGATCCTGATTAAAATAATTAATATCTGCATAGATTGATGGGTCATATTTAGACCAAAGACCACCTGCTCCTCTAAATGTGGAAATCCCGCTTTCAGCTGAAAAACCAGCACCTGTAAATGCTACAATTTGATCAGATACTGAAACAAATTTCTTAAGTTTAGAAATTAACTTATCCATAAATCATGCTCTAACAAATGCATTATATTTTTTTTCATCACCAATTGTAGTTATTGGTCCATGGCCTGTATAAACAATAGTATCATCAGGTAATGTGTAAAGACGTGTTTTAATAGATTCAGATATTTCCTCAAATGAGCCCTTTCGAAAATCTGTTCTACCTATACTTCCTTGAAAAAGAGTATCTCCTCCGAATAACATTTTATCATATAAAAAACTTATACCGCCAGGTGAATGACCTGGAGTATGGATTACCTCTAAATGAAAATTTCCAATTTCTATCTTATCGCCGTTTTCTATAAATCTATCAGGACTTGGAGGCTGTTCAATATTAATTCCCCAGCGTCTAGCTGCATTTTCTCCATCTTCAATAAAAAAGAAATCACCTTTATGAGCAAGAAATTCAGCTTTTAGTTCTCTTCTTAACGGTGCAACAGCACCAACATGATCAAAATGACCATGTGTAGCTAAGATATATTTAATATTAATATCAAGTTTTTCAACAGTTTTTAAGATAGAAATTGAATCATCGCCAGGATCAATTACTGCTCCTTCTTTTGTTTTTTCATCCCACACAATATAACAATTTGAAAATAATGGTCCAACTACCAATATTTCAACTTTTAGTTTAGAAGAGGTCATCAATATCATCACCCTCCCCATCACCTTCTGGCATCTTCCCAAATTGTTGTAGGAACTGTTGTATCAATTCACTTTCCCGTTTTGTATACATAGGATCAGGCTCAAACCAGAAATATCTTGCTTTGGTATCAGATTTAAGCTTTTGCTGTAGGTCTGCTTTAATATTTTGAGTGCCTTTTATTACTATTATAACTTTATTTTCATCCCTAAGCTGGTACACTCCTTCCACAGCTGGAACTTCTGCAATATTATTATTGTTTAATTCGAGCCATCTATCTGGGGGAAATGTAATTGGAAGTATTTTTAAGCGTAAATCACATCTTAGACAGCGTATCGATTCTTGTTTTGCTTGTTTTTCATTATAGCAAGTCTCAACCATATTAAAATTATCTATTCTATCAATAGGACTTACTTTTTTAACAATCATTCTAACCATATCTGCAAAACCATCAATTTTACCAATACATGGATTAAATTCATATGGCGACATAATCTTCTTATAAATGTTTCCGTCACCGCCAAGAAGTCTATCAATTGATGAAGCAGCTGTTGCTCCATCAGCTATAGCCTCTACAACAGATGCAGGACCTCTTGTAACCTCCCCTCCTGCAAAAACATTTGATATATTCGTTTGCATATCTTTGTTAATTTTTATCATCCCGTTTTTTGTATCAATTCCCTTCATCCAAGAGAGATTTGGTACTTGTCCAATTGCTAAAATAATTTTATCAGTATCAATATTTTTAGTTTCGCAAGAATCAAATTTTGGATCAAAATTGCCTCTTTTATCAAATACAGAATTACATTTGATTAGTTCAATTCCTGATATTTTTCCATTTTTTTCAAGAATTTTCTTAGGGCCCCAGGATGAATGCATTTTAACTCCTTCATCCATAGCATCTTTTATTTCCCAATCATGTGCTGGCATTTCTTCCCTACATTCTAAACAAGCAAGTTGAACAATGCTTGCACCTAGTCGAATTGCGGTTCTTGCAACATCCATTGCAACATTTCCACCACCAATAACAAATACTTGACCATTTAATGATTTCACATTATTCTTTTTAACATTCATTAAAAAATCTAAACCCCATTCCACCCCTTGAAGATTTGAACCTTCAACAGAAATTTTTTTACTTAGCCAAGCACCAGTACCTATAAAGACAGCTTGAAAATCTTTACAAAGATCAGATAAGGTTATTTTATTCCCGATTTGTGTATTAATTCTAAATTCAACATTCAACTCATTAAAAATTTCCATTTCCGCATCTAATAAATCAGGATTCAAACGGTAATTAGGGATAGCATATCTTAACAAACCACCAATCTTTTCCTCTGCTTCAAAAATAGTAACACTATGTCCAGATAATGCAAGATAATATGCTGCTGTAAGCCCTGATGGGCCACTCCCAACAATAGCAACCTTTTTTCCAGTAGGTTCTCTTCCTTTAATTTTGAAGGAATCATCCTCATTTTCAGCTGCGAACCTTTTTAAAGCACATATTGCCATTGGTTGATCTAATTCACCTCTACGACATTTATCCTCACAAGGATGGAAACATACTTGTCCTAATATTTTAGGAAATGGAATTCTTTCTCTTATTACAGCAACAGCATCATTATAATTTCCTTCATTAATAAGATTGATATATCTAGGAATATCCAAACAAACGGGGCAATTAGAAATGCAGGGAACTAAGACTTCTTCCTTTTCTCCTTTCGGTAGATTTTTATCACTCATTGCTCCTGTAGGACAAACTTCGACACAAGCACCACAGAACCTGCAGTCTGACTCTTTAAAATTTGAATTTTTTGATGGTCCAACAATGGTCTTTTCTTTGTTAAATACGAATCCTATAGCCTCAACACCTCTTAATTCACGACAAGCTCGTACACATCTTAAACAAGAAACACATAAATTATAATCACTCTCAAAGAGGGGTTCATTTTTATGCTTAGGAAGGCCTTTAAATACATATTTCGATAGATCCTGTCTGATACCTATATATTGTGCAATCTTTTGAAGCTCACAATGTCCTAATAATGGACAGCATCTTTCACTTTCAGGAACATTTGTTGAACAATCTGTTCTTGAACAGCCATCCTGTTGAGCACATTGAAGACATGCATGAGGGTGATCTTTTAATATCTCTGCAAGATTATTTCTACGTGCTTCCTTAACCACATCAGTTTCAGAATTTACAATCATCCCATCTTCAACAATAGTATCACATGAGGTAAATAGACCTTCATGGCCATTTATCTCAACAAGACAGAGTTGACATCCCTTAAATCCTTCTTTTGGCCCTGTATCATCATTCTGATATTTACCATCCTCTCTGTAAATTGTATCTATAGGTTTCAAACCATGTGAACTACCTAAACTAGGATGATAACAAAGCCTTGGGATATATATCTCATTAATTTGAGCAGCTTCTAAGATCGACATCCCATCTTCGGCTTTAATCTTGTTGCCATTGATATTTATAGTTACACTCATAATAAACCTCGATTTTCGAATAAGATTGGAGGAATTATTTCCAAATAATCTCACCAGGAATGTGAAATTGCTTCTTTTTTACATACAGCCATACATGGTAAAGGTGGTCTATTGTTCATTGGTTTACAAGGAGCACAGGTGTATTTTATCTTTTTTCTTTCGGCTTCTGTTACAAATGCTACCTCTTCATCAGATAGAGGATCGTTTTCATCAGGACCAACATCCAATACTCCATATGGACAAGCATCAATACAATCCTTACATCCATTACATTTGTCAGTATCAATTGCAATGAAATAGTCCCCAGAACCATCCTTATATCCATAATTTGCTATCATGAAAATTCCTCAAATTTATTTTTTCCCTTTCTCAACTAAAGCTTTAGCAAAAAGTGCTGCACCAAGGGCTCCTGCAATTTGTGTATCATAATCTGTGGTCTTCATGATTTTTATTCCAACCTCTTTCTCAAGTCTTGTAACTACCCCTTTATTCTTTGCTATTCCACCTGTTATTGCAAAATCTTCCTCAACACCAATTCTTTCTAGTAGTGTCATTATCCTATGAGCCATTGCTGAACAATATGCTGCTAAAACTTTATTCTTTGGCCAACCTTCTCTAAGTAAACCTGTAGCCTCGGTTTTTGCATATACTACGCAAGTACTACTTACTGGCTGTGGTTCCTCATCAACATCAAGAGAAAGATCTCCAACGTCATTAATAGATACACCCAAAAGATCGGCAAATACTTCCATTCCTCGTCCTGTTCCCGCCGCACATTTATCGTTCATTAGAAAATTTGTAACCTTTCCTCTTTCATCACAATGAATAGCTTTACAATCCTGACCACCCATATCCAAAATTGTTCTAACTGAAGGCCCATACATGAAGTTACCACCACGAGCATGACAAGCAATTTCTGTAATGGCTCGTTGACTAAATGGAACATTAACTCGACCATATCCAGTACCAACAGTATAGGTTAAATCATCCAATTTAAGACCTGTATCTTCCATAGCCCAGTTTATTGCCTTCATAGCAGAATCAGGACTATCAGAACCAGTTCTCATATTAGAATAAGCATAGAGCTCTCCATCAGCAAGTATTACAGCCTGTGAACTAACTGAACCTACATCAACTCCAGAAGTAATCAATTTTCCTTTCCAATTTAGGTCAGTATTCGTCCAACGAGATTCTGTCCATCTCCAAAGTTCAGCTTTTTCTTCCATATTATTTACCTCCCTTCCAACCAGCTGCAGCAAGTGCAGCACCTAAAGCTCCAACAAACTCTGGATCTTTTGGTATCACAACTTTAAGGTCAAGATCTTTATTAAGAGAATCAACAAAACCAATGTTATTTGCTACTCCTCCAACAAGAACTACATCTTTGTTAAAGCCTATCTTTCTAACCATTGATGTAATCCTGCTTGCCATTGCATCATGAACTGCTTTAGCCATATTTGCCTTTGAAACTTTGTTATGTACCATTGTTACAACCTCTGATTCTGCAAACACTGTACACTGTGCATTCATTGGAATATCTTCTGTAGCTTTCAAAGAAAGAGGGCCAATTTCTTCAAGTTTTACCTCAAGTGCGCGAGACATAGCCTCAGTAAAGGCTCCTGCTCCTGCAGCACATTTTTCATTTACCTCAAAATCTATAATTTTTCCGGTCTCATCACATCTCATACCTCTTCCTTCTTCAGCACCTACATCAATAACACTTCTTGCAGCAGGGTGAAGAAATACAGCTCCTAATGAATCACATCCAACAATCGACTTGATCTCATCATAAAATGGAGCAAGTTTATCTCCAGCTCCTGTAGATATTGTCTTTTCTATTTTATCCTTCGTGATACCTGCTTCTTTGAGAGCTTTATCAATTGCTTGCTGGGCGCTTTTTTCTACATCAAATCCTGCGAGAACATTTGATTTTCCAATTATCTTATTATCTTTCAAAATCACTACCTTAATATTTTTTGCACCTAAATCAATACCCATGGTTATCATATTAAATGCCTCCTCATTTTACTCCAAGCGTCTCCATAAATGCATTAATTTTTGCCTTAGTTCTAGCCTCATCAAACTCTCTTTCATCTGCATTATTTCCTTCAAATGCCATTACTGGAAATCCAGCATCAAGTAAAGCTAGTCTATTTTCAGCAATTCCAACAGTAAGTCCCTCACAACCTCTGTTGTAATGAAGCATTACTCCATTAAGTTTCCATTCTTTTGCTATTCGAATCATCATATCACTCTTCAGATGACATGAATAGAAATGCTGCCATTCAGGTTTATGTAATTCATATTTAACATATTCATAGAGTGCCTGATCTCTGCTTGTAAATTCAACATCTGGAATTTTTTTGGCACCCCAGGTTCCATCTTTTTTTACCTCCCATTGGCCAATCAAACCAAAAGTGTATAATGAACCAACACTGACACATCCAAATTTTTCTAAATATCTAAATATACTTAAAAAACTCCATGGAGGTTGAGTATCAGACATCACACGTACACGTTCATTAGGAACCGCAGCAATTCCTCTTTTGACCCGATCTTTTACTTCTGGAAGAAGGTCTTTTTCATAAAAATCTGCAACCTGCTTACCAGCTTTTTGAAGAGTTCCAAGAACATAAAGTGAATAAATAGTTTTTTCATCTAGTGGAGCAGGTATGGCTTTATTTAATGCACACGACTCTGCCCATTTAGAAGTTGAAACAAAATGATTCTTAATTGCCTTGAACATCAGTTCATCATCATAATCCCTACCAGTTGTTTTTTCCAAAAACTTTATTCCATCTTTCAATTGTTCTACAACATATTTTATTTTACTATCTGTAAGTTCATTAGAAGGTCCAACAGCATTATCAACCGTAAACATAGGAATTCCACCTTCAAGATCTGATACGACCTGATACCATTTGGCATGTGAACAACAAATATGATCCTGCCAGATGAAATCTGGTTTTGGAAATCCTATAGGTTTTGCACCTTGGAATCTAGGGACAAACTCCCCATCTTTGTATCCAAATGCAAATTTATCGGTTATAATTGAACCCCAGTAATTTCTCATATAAGAACATAAATCTCGAGGATAACCTTTTACTTCTGTTGCCTCCATACATTCTAGTGAGAGCTCCTTATCAAAAGCAATTGTTGCACTATATGGTTCACTAGTTATTGGATAAACATCTTCTCCTAAACCCGCTGGAATCGCATCAAAAGTCCAAGCTCCACCAGCCCAACGAAGACCACCCTTATCATGTGCTTCTGCATAATCCTGATAAAACTTCATTCGAATATCTTTTACCTTCTTCCAGCATTTCAATTTCTCAGTTGGATATATTGCTTCTTGTTCCATATTTTTTCCTCCTAGAATAAATCCTCCTCACCAATCATTTCAAGAAATGCTTCAACACGAATCTTAAACTGTCCAATTGGCACAGTTACATCAAACTCTAAGAATAATGTTGGTATACCAGCATCCTCTAATGCTTTCTTTATTGCTACAAAATCAAGTTCATGCGGATCACAGAACTTCTGCTGCATTATTATAACTCCATCAACTTTCCAATCTTTACAAAGGTTCAAAATATGAGGAATTCTTTTTCGTTCTTCCCAATCCTTAGAAGGACAGGGAATCCTATTTACATATCTTGCTGCTATTGATGATAATGGATCTTTACCATCTTCTACCTCATTCCAAAAATATCTTGATCCCGTACAATGATCATCTATCACAAAGGTAGCACCAGATTCTTCTACCATATTCATAAAAACAGTGTCATCATCCTCAGAACCAAGTATCATCAATCGACTACCTGTTTCTCTATCTGGGATATAATTCTCTATTTTTTTTAAAAGTTCCTTCAACATCTTATTATGCTCAGCTTTATCAGTCATCTGCATTGCCATAACAACTTCCATAACTTGTTCACCTGTTAAAGGTGGTTTATCACGCTTCCTTAGATCATATAATTTCCTCATAAGACGGCGATTTTCATTATAAACTTCAATAGCTTTGTCTAAATCGTTGTCTGTAATTTTATTGCCTGTCCAATTCTCCAATTCCTTTTTAAAAACTTTATATTCTTCAGTCAAGAATTCATATGCATGTGGGCTCTGTACCTTATGAGGCATACAAAGAAATTTACTAAAATCTACAGGTCTATGCTTAATCCAACTTGTATAAGCCTGTCTAATATGGAGACAAGATTGAGCTATCATTAAACCATCAAGATATTTATATCTGTTTTTTAGCCCTTGAGCAAGACAATCTCTACAAAAAGGACAGAACATACCAAAAATGTGGGGTTCAGTTACATCTTGAGGTTCGTGACTACCTAAAATACGTACAGGTAGCACTCCAGCAGCATATAAAATCTCTTCAGGTACATAGGTACAAAAGTAACCTAATACCTTTCCATCTTTCTTTTTTTTCCAATCTTTAGCATAATCATGTCGATTTTTTTCAATTTGCTTGAATTGTTCAATCAATTATATCACTCCCTTTTTAATTTTAAATTTAATCTGATTTATATTCTAAATTGATAAAATTGCTCTTATCAAATCCTATAGATTTAAAAAAAGCTATTAAATCTCCACTATCCCATTTTACTGAAGTATAAACTTCTTTAATCCCCTCGTCTGTAAAATATTTTATCAAAGCTTCACCTAGTGATTTTCCTACACCTTTACCCATAATCTTAGGATCAACTTCTATCATCTCAATCCATCCAGAGCGTTCTACACCAAATCCCCACTCTTTTATAACACCAATAATAAAACCTGCTACATTGTTATTGATTTCCGCAACCAAGCAAGTTTTAGGTGTTTTTTTGATAAAAGAAACAAAAAGTTCAGTAATTTCATAATCTAAATCTTGACTAAGTCCTTCCCTTATAACTCTCTTATGAATATTTACTGCCTGAGTAATATCTTTTACATTCATTGGTCTTACAGTAATTTCTGTCATTTTTATCATCCTCAATCAATCCTGATAATCTTGACTTTTTTATCGACCCAATCTGGTGGAAGATAAATTCGACCGCTATTACCGCATTTTTTTACAATTTTTTCAAGCATTTCTTGACCATATACCTCAAATTTTGATGGACTTACCATAAAAACCCCATAGCTATATTATAGCTATATTAAAGCTATATATAAATATTTTTGTTTATTCTCTTTTAATAGATAATAGAATAAAAATTTAATTATAATTGGTAATCAAGTTTATCAAATAAAAAGGTTCTACCTCTTGATTTATAATTTACACTGTATCCTTCTTTTCTAAAGAAATCTCTAGCATATAACAGCCTTTTGTTAATTTCATCCATAGGAATTTTTGGTTCTAAACTTGCAGCATCAGAACCAGATTTGGATGAAAAAGGCATTAATTGACCAGCACTAAATTTACAATCCTTAATAAACGCTAAGGTTTGTTTAAATTCATCTTCAGTTTCAGTTGGAAATCCTACTATAATATGAGTATGAATGGAAAGCTTTGGAAAAACCTTTTTCAATCTTAATAAAGAATCCTTTATCTTATCTTTATCATTGAAACGATTCATAAGTTTTAAAATCCGATTACTACCAGATTGTACTGGAACTCCTATTCTTATAATCTTTTCTCGTTTCATTATCTCTTCAAGATAATCAATGTATTTAATGACCCATCGTGGACTTAGATTTGCTATTGAAATGAAATAATCACCAGGGATTTTTGTCATTTTATCTAACAATTCTGCAAAACTAGAGCCAATATCAGTCCCATATGCACCGATATCATCTGCATTCATCATAAAATGCTTTTGACCTTCTTTAAGACCTGAATTAAATTCCTGTAAAACTTTTTCAATAGGTTTGCTTTTATGAGGCCCAATTGCCATTTTTATTCCACAATAAGAACAATTACTATTACATCCCCAAGAAATTCTCATTCTAAACATCGGTTCATCTAACAAAATATTATAGAAAAAAGAATGTTTACCATAAACACATTTAAAAATTTGGGTTTGAATAGTAATAAAGAATTTTTCCAACCAACCAATTTTTCCAATAAAATGCTTTAAAGCCCCTATAAAATTTCCTTCATTTAAGTTAGCATAAGAAACATTTGCATCATCAATATTTCTAAATTTTACAATATTATCTGGGAAAAGTTCATCCATCTTATCAGGGTTTTTATCTAAGTCTTTTGTATTAATTATTCTACCATTAAAAATAGAACCTAGCTTTTCTTTCTCAATTTCTGGTAGGCAACCACCAACAATTAGTTCTGCATCATATTTTTGAAACTCCTTAACCATACGTAATGATTCATCTGCAAGATGGTCAAATGCCCCACAAGTTAAGAAAAAAATTATATCTGCGTCTTTTGGTTTATTAACAATTTTATAATTATTTCGAGAAAAATATTTTGATATTCTAGTTGCATCAAGATATCTTAACTTACATGAATGTGTATGGATAAATATTTTCTTCGTTTTTTTCATGCCTCCCTAAAACACAGGTATAGTAAAGCCCTAATTGGTATTTTTAATTTAAATGTTTGGTTAAAAATATAATTGAGGTTAAAATCCAATAAATAACTTTTTTTATACTTCAAAAATTCTAAAATAATTTTATTTAATAGTCAAATAAATTAATTTATAATTATTTAATAAGAATATATAAAAAACTTATTTCACCAAAAAATAAAATAATAGTTTGGCATACTATCAAAATTCATTTGTTATATATTCTTACAATGGAGGAGCAAAAATGGAGTTTGAAGGAAAATCTGCAATTATTACTGGTGGAAGCATTGGAATTGGTGCAACCATCGCAGTTGAACTAGCTCGGCAAGGTGCTAATGTAGCGATTAATTATCGTAAACATGATACTGAGGCAAAAGAAGTTGCTAAAAAAATTGAAAAGTTTGGGAAGACTTGTCTTATTATTAAGGCAGATGTGACTAATTATAGTCATGCAGAAGGAATGTTTAAAAAAGTAATTGAGGAGTTTGGAGGACTCGATATCCTTGTCTGCAATGCTGGAATAAATATTGACCGAGTAATTTGGAAAATGAGTGAAAATGATTGGGATAATGTTATTAACGTTAATCTTAAGGGTTATTTTATTTATAATAAATTAGCAGCTTCATATTTCAAGGACAAAAGATCTGGAAAAATTGTAAATATCACATCAATCAATGGTCTAAGAGGAAAATTTGGACAGTGCAATTACTCAGCTTCAAAAGGCGGTATAATATCACTTACTAAAGCTCTTGCCAAAGAGCTTGGTAAATTCAATGTTAATGTAAATGCAGTTGCACCAGGAATGGTTATGACTGAAATGGCAAAAAATATTCCTACTGAATTTCTTCAAAAGGCAGTAGATGAAACTGTTTTGGGCCGGATTGCATCTACAGAAGACGTTGCAAATGTAGTTCTTTTTTTATGTGGTGAAAAATCAAGACACATAACAGGTGAGGTAATTAAGGTTGATGGTGGTCAATACATTTAGATAGTTGGTGAAATATTGAAAGTAGGAATTATTGGTATAGGTCATGGAAAATTTGGAAATCGTAGTGATGCAACTGTTCAGGAATTAGCTTTTGAACCCTTTAAAGAAGCAATAGAAAATGCAAATAATCTTAGAAGAGAAGATATCGATGCATTAATCGTTGGATCAGTTCCTGAATATCATATGCAGCGTTCGTTACCTGGAGTGGTAGCAGAATATGTTGGAATGAATCCAAAATCAACTTGGCTTACTGAAGCAGCCTGTGCATCTGGAAGTGCTGCTATTAGAACAGCCTATATGTCAATTAAATCAGGAATGCATGATATCGTTGCAGTAATCGGAGTGCAAAAAATGAGGGAATTATCTACAGAGGAAATTTTAGCTTTAATGGGTAGAGTGGGAGACGTTCAATGGGAATCAATTTTTGGAACTACATTTCCTGGTTATTATGCATTATATGCAAAAAGGCACATGTATGAGTTTGGCACAACAAAGGAACAAATGGCTCTTGTTGCTGTGAAAAACCACTTTTATGGTGCAATGAACCCATATGCATTTTTTCAAAAGGAAGTTACAAAGGAAAGAGTACTTGGTTCAGATGATGTTGCATCTCCTGTTAATGTCTTTGATTGTTGTGCTAATGCCGATGGTGCGGCTTGTGTTATTTTAACAAATGAAAAACTAGCAAAGAAATTCAATGACACACCGATTTGGTTTGAGGGATTAGGTTCTGCTTCTGCACAAATGTCTCTACTTAGAAGACCTAATCTTGTTGAAATTCCAAGTGCAATAGAAGCAGCAAAACAAGCATATTCACAAGCTAAAGTAAAACCATCTGATATATCTGTAGCAGATGTTCATGATTGTTTTACAATAGCAGAAATCATGGCATATGAAAATCTTGGTTTCTGTGATAAAGGTAAAGGTGGAAAGTTCATTGAAGAAAAACAATCATACATTGGTGGTCAAACCCCAGTAAATGTAGATGGAGGTTTGAAAGCTAAGGGTCACCCTGTTGGTGCAACAGGTGTTTCAATGACTACTGAAATCGTAAAACAATTAAGAGGGGAGGCAGGAAAAAGACAAGTTTCTGGTGCAGAAATTGGTCTTACACATAATGTTGGTGGAATTGGACAATATACCTTTGTAAATATTCTAAAAAGGTGAAATTATGCCCTTCAAATACTTTGGAAAAATAAATTTTACACCGTATACTAAGGTGGATAAATTTTCAGATTATCTTCAAAAGGGAAAACTAATGGGAACAAAATGTAAGATATGTGGTGAATTGTATTTTCCACCCCGTGCAGATTGTCTAAAATGTATGAGTGATACTTTTCAATGGATTGAATTTTCAGGTAGGGGTAAACTTCATAGTTTTACAAAAATTTATGCAGCACCAAAAGGTTTTGAAGATATTGCACCCTATACTTTGGGAGTTGTTGACCTTGAAGAAGGTGGGCGCTTGATATCTTGGATTGGAGATATTCCAGAAAATGATCTCAAGATTAATATGAAGGTAAAAGTTGTACCTCGGATGTTTGAAGAAATACCTGAAATTAAACTCTATTATACAATAGAAAAACAATAATATTTAGGATTTTTTCAATGGTTTTGGTAATACTGCTTCTTTTAGTTTATCATCAAATGGATGACCTTCTGCTAAAAGTTGTCTGTATTTAACAAAATCAATTACATCTTTTCCAGTTGTTTTTCTATTATTGAATGCATTGAATCCAAGAAACGCCTCAGTTGCCATATTTGCTGCAAGCCAATGTCTATTTGCTAGTTTTGTTTGATCCCAGAAAAACTTCTTTTTCATTCTAATTCCATCTATAGATTTCATAAGACATCCAGGCATGAGATTTGTATAAGTCCATACAATGTCGTCAACAGCTTTGTCTAATAGTTTAAAATCAGTCGGAGTTGATTTTATGATTTCACGGGCTTTTTTAAATTTTTCACCCTTTAAAAATTCTCCATAAACAATTTCTCCGTCTTGAATGTATTTATCTATTATCACTGTTGGATTTCTTATGAATTTGTTATCTTGTTTTAAAATAGGAACAACTTTGCTAATGAGACTTAATCTTTTTGCTTTATAAGCAGACCATAATTCACAAGAAATACAATTCCACATAGCATCCTCAATACATAGCATCCAAGGGAGAAAATCAGTGGATCCACCATCAGGTGCAGAGCCATGACGTGGTCCAGCTTGACCATATATTGCTAAGTCTGATGATACTGCAATATCACAGGCCATACCTATTTCTTGACCACCAGCAACTCGCATACCATTTACACGACATATAGTTGGTTTTTTACAATTTAAAATTGAATCAACCATAGCATTGAAAAGATCCATGTATAATCCATATTCATTAGGTCTACCACTATAATATTCAGCATACTCTTTTGTGTTTCCACCAGTACAAAAAGCCTTATCTCCAACTGCAGTAAATATTGCTGCAACTACACTTCTATCCATAGATGCTTTATGAAATCCTGCAATAACTCCCTTTACCATATCTGTTGTATATGAATTGTATTGATCAGGATTATTAAGTATAATCCAAGCGGAATTCAAACCCTTTACTTTGTTTCCCTCATTGTCGACAACAGGTTTTAATTTATAAATAATGCTTGGTGGTTCTTGACTAAAATATTCATCACTCCATAAATCATGGTTCTTTATTTTATCATCTTTTGGCAACCAATCTAAAGACATATTTAACCTCCCTCTTGTTCAAAGTATTTATGCTGAATAATGTAAATGTTATTTATAATTTTTTTAATAAAATACTCCCTTAAACAAATAATATTATATACTCTTCATCTTATCACAGAAGCCGGGGGAAAGATATGAAAGCTGCGGTTTTATATGGAAAAGAAGAGCTAAATATTGTAACTGATTTTAAAGATCCAGTCATTAAAGAATCAGAAGTTCTAATTAGGTCAAAATACACTGGATTATGTAGTACAGATAGAACTTTATATCGCGGTTTTGTTCCATTCAAACCCCCACTAATCATAGGCCATGAAATTGCAGGTATCGTTGAAGAAATTGGTAAATCTTCAAAAAATTTACAAGAAGGTGACCATGTAATCATTCCACCAGTTTATCCTGGTTGTGAAGATGAAAATTGTCCTGCATGCAGAGAAGGATTGACAAATAGATGTAAAAATTCAATATTTATTGGTCATGGAGTTCATGGTGGGGATGCAGAATATATTGCTGTTCCTTCAAAATATGCATTTAGAATAAAGGATAGCGTTCCTCTTGATGAAGCCTGTATAATTCCAGATGCGGTATCTACTCCATTTCATGCCTTAAAAAGTAGATCTGTTCCTCCGCATATAGTTCAAAATTCATCAAACTATAAAAATTTGTTTCAACAAAAAACTCATTGGTTAAGAGGAAAAAATGTAGTTGTTTTTGGAGTTGGTGGTGTAGGTGGACCTACCGTAAACCTTTCTTCAAGATATTTTCAAGCAAAAAACATCCTTGCAGTCGACATTTTTGATAAAAAGCTTGATTTTGCAAAAAAACTAGGTGCTACTCATACAGTTAATATGAAATCCTTTTTCGAAGAAAATAAAATTAATATCAATGACCTTTCGGGCAGAGAAAAAGCAAAAGCAATTTCTGGACTAGCAAGACATATTAGTTCTCATTTTGCAGAAGATAAATTCCAGGTTGACTGTGTGCTTGATTGTTCTGGGGTTGCTGATACCTTTCCAGTAGCAGTTGAAACAGTTAGTAAAAACCGAACTGTTATTCAAGTTGGTTGGCCTCCAAGACCTGTTCAAGACTTTCTTAATCAAAAAATTATGGACAAATATTTAACAATTAATGGAACTTGGGCTTGTCCGATGAATGAGTTGGAAGAAAATGTAAAAGCTGTAGAAGATGGAATTGTTGATTTAAACTTACTAGTAACTAACAAAGATTATACATTAGACAAGTTGGAAAATGCAATTCATGATCTTGAAGGAGGTAAGATTCTTGGTAGAGCAACAATCAATATTATCTAAATTGGGGTGACAAAATGGATTTTAAATTAATTCAAATTGAAGAGAAAAACATGATTGGAAAAATTACTTTCAATAATTTACCTCTCAATATTCTTAACATAGAGATGATGAAAGAAATTAATCAAGCATTGAAAGTATTTAAAGATAAAAATTTAAAAGTTCTTATATTCAATGCAAATGGAAAAGCATTTTCAGCTGGAGTTGATATATCCGATCATACAAAAGAAAAAGTTAAAGAAATGATTCAAGTGTTTCATGAAATTTTTACTAATCTTCATAATATAAATGCTCCCACAGTTGCACTTGTAAATGGTGCTGCCCTTGGAGGTGGTTGTGAAGTTGCAACATTTTGTGATATAGTAATTGCTTCTGAAAAATCAAAATTTGGGCAACCTGAGATAAAAGTTGGAGTATTTCCTCCAATAGCTGCTGCAATTTTTCCTAAATTAATGTATAATAAAAAAGCATTAGAGCTTATTATCACGGGTGAAGTGATTAGTGCAAATGAAGCAAAAGAAATAGGTCTTGTTAACCATGTACTACCTGTTGATAATTTTGATGAAGAAGCTGAAAAACTTATAAATGAAAAAATTGCTAGTAATAGTGCAATTGTTCTAAAGCTTACAAAGCGAGCAATTATAGAGGGAGCCACTAAAAATTATTCTGATTCTATTAAGAAAATTGAAGATATTTACTTAAATGAGCTTATGAAAACAATCGATGCAAATGAGGGACTTTCTGCATTTCTTGAAAAAAGACAACCGGTTTGGAAAAATAAATAAAAAATTCATATAAATTTCTTTTTTGTAATTTTTATTTATTTTTTAGCATAGTATTTATATATTGTTTGTCCCATAGTAATAATAATCATTTAGGGGACTTATATATTGAAACCAAAAACAATTCTTACAAAAGTAATTACATTATCAATATTAATTTTAATTGTTTGTATAGATATTGTTTCATCTACAGATAACTCCTTAGTTTTGAATCATAAACAGACACAACTTATTATAATTGATGCAAAAATAACTTCAGGAAATACCTTATATGTTGGAGGAACTGGAGTAAACAACTATACAACTATTCAAAGCGCGATAAATGATGCATCTGATGGAGATATAATATTTGTTTATGATGATTCTTCACCCTATATTGAAAACATAATAGTTAATAAATCCATAGATTTAAAGGGAGAAGACAAGAATTCTACTGTTATAAAAAAAGAAAATGAGGATATTATTGAAATTTATGCTAGTAATGTTAGATTATCTGGATTCACAGTTAAAAATGGCAGATATGCTATCAGATTAATATCATCCAATGATACTACAATATTTAATAATATTATAACAGATAATTCCCTTGAGGGAATATATTTAGCAAATTCTTCCTACAATGTAATTTCAAGTAATATTGTTCAGAATAATATTTATGGAATTGGGCTTCATTGGACTTTATCAGGACCAGGACCTTGTAAATATAACAAGATTATCAATAATATAATCTTGAATAATACTCAAAGAGGCTTACATATGAGTCTTTATCATGAATATAACAACATAACTGGAAATACTTTTGCTTATAATCAGAACTTTGGAATTAAAATTTGTTGTTATTGTTATAACAATATCATATATCATAACAATTTTATAAACAATACTAAGAATGCTGAAGATCAGTTTAGTAATAAATGGCACAATGGTTATCCTTCAGGTGGAAATTATTGGAGTGACTACAATGGAACTGATGAAGATTCAGATGGAATTGGAGACATACCATATTTAATACCTGGTGGAGATAACATTGATAAATATCCATTAATGAAACCATATGGTGAAAATAAACCACCAATTATTGACATAACAAATCCAAAGATAGGTTATTTACATTATTCTGGCATTCCATTAATATTATTACCTTTTAATTTGATTGCTGATTCAATATCCTTGGGAGGATTCAGATTAAGACCAATAATATTTAGTGCTGTTGATGACATTGATAAAAGTGAAGATTTAATTGTTAAGGTTTATCTTAATGGAAAAGAACAAGTTAATATAAGTTACTGTAGTGAATGGAAATTATATGAATGGTATTGGACTGGAAGAGCATTTGGAATATATACTATTTTGATTACTGCTGAGGATTCTTTTAGTAGATTAGGTAGTATTGAAATCAAAATCCTTAATTTTTGTTTTATAGGATAATTTTTTAGAAGTAAAAAAATTTATTGTCAATATCTCGATGATTATAAAAAGAAAAAATTAATTTATGTGGTATACATGAATTGTCTAGTAACAGGTTCTACAGGCTTTATTGGAAGTGCCATAATAAAAAGATTAGTAAAAGAAGGTTATAAAGTAAAAGCAATATATCACAATAAAAAACCAGAATTTTTTGAGAAAAAAATTGAATATATACAATGTGACTTGACTAAACCTTCAGACTTAAAAAAAATACCTGGAAATATTGATGTAGTTATTCATTGTGCTGCATTAGTAAAAGATTATGGTTCAAGAGATCTTTTTTATAAAATAAATGTTGAGGGAACAAAAAATTTAGTAAATGCATGTGAAAAATATAATCTTAAGAGATTTATTTTTATTAGCCATATGGGTTACGAACAAGAAAAAAGATTTGGATATTATAATATAACAAAAAAATTAGCAGAAAAATATTTATTAGAAAAATTCAAAAAAGAAAAGTTCCCAGTCGTGATAATTATACCTGGAAATGTTTATGGACCTGGAGCTACAACTTGGGTATTAAGACCAATAGAATCAATCAAAAAAAATAGAGTTGCATTAATTAATAAAGGAAATGGGATTTTTTTACATACATATATAGAAAATCTTCTTGATCCTATGATTAAGGCAATTACTGAACCAAAGGCAATAGGACAAATTATTGATATAAATGACGGGGATTATTCAATAACTTGGGGCAAATATCTTAATGATTTAGCAAAAATAATTGGAAAAAGACCAATTGAGAGAAATTTTTCAAGAAGACAAGGATTAATAATTGCAAAATTTATGATATTTTTAAACAAGATAACAAATTTTAAGCCATGGGTAACTCCGTTAGCTGTCAGTATTTTTTCAAATGATAAAATCATTGATATTAAAAAGGCGGAAAAAATTCTTAAATATAAACCAAAAATTGATTATAACCAAGGCATGAAAAAAGTTAAAGAATGGCTTGAACAAGAAGGTCATATTAAATGAATAAAATATATTTTTCTTAGATAATTTGTTAGTAATTTATTAATCCGCTAATTTCCTTTAAAGTTTGGTCTTTGTCTTTTTATTATTGATCGAAGCCCTTCTAAAGCATCATCGGTTGAAAAAATCTTTGATAGGCTGTCAAGTTCTAGTTTTAATCCTTCTTTTAGATCTAGAAGATTTCCTTCATCAATGATTTTATTTGCAAGTTTGATTGCTATTGGCGCCTTATAAGATATAATTTTTGCTAGTTTTTGTCCTAATTCATCTAAGTCTTTACTTCCAGATAATATAGAATCGATATTTTCATCTATGAAAAAATTCTTTATTTTTTGAAAATTTTCAGGTAGTTTTAATGGTCTTTTATTTGATTTTTTTATTACATTACCGCCTAAAACAAGTTCAAATATCTTATTGTCTATTTCATCTTGATTAAAAACATATTCAATTAAACCAATTGAGTGAGCAGATTTCGCATCAAGGATTTTACCAGTAAATATAAGGTATTTTGCTAGTTCTTTTCCAATATATTTTGTAGTTCTCTGAGTTCCTCCTAAACCTGGATAAATTCCGATACCGGTTTCTGGAAAACCAATACAACCCTTTTCTGTTGCAACAATAGTATCTGCAGCAAGTGCAATTTCAGCTCCACCGCCCAAGGCAATTCCATCAAGTTTTACAATAACTGGTTTGTTAGATTCATCAATCTTATTTATTACAGAATGCCCATATTTTGTAAAATTGTATATGTCATCTATTTTGTTTTGTTCGATTTTATTAATAAAGTATTGAATGTCTGCACCAGCAATAAAAGCTTTTCCCGCACCCTCAAGTACGATTCCTTTTACTTTTGAATTGTTGTTTGCTTCAATGAATTTTTTATCAAGTTGATTTATTACTTCCTCATTAATCGAGTTCATTGCTTCTGGCCTGTTTATTATAATTTTAGCAATGTTATCTTTGATTTTCAAATCAACAAAATTAAATTTCCAAATTTTTTTAGATTTATTTTGTTTCTCAAGAATTGAAGGTATCCCAAGCATATGATATTTTTCAACATATTTTTTAACGATTTCATAAGAGCGTTCTATTCCATATTTATTCATTATTTCAAATGGACCTCTTCTCCATCTAAGACCAATTTTTGCTCCTCTATCAATATCCTCAATACTTGATACACCTTCTTCTACAAGGTAGCATGCTACAATAAAAACCGTACCAAGTAAACGCTCTTCTATTATCTTTACTTTTGATAAATCAATTTGTCCATTAAGATTCCATTCCTCTTTTTTTTCAAATTGATTTTTTAGTAAATTACTAGGATTATAGAAATCACCTAATTTTTCTCCCAGACTTACAGTCGAGTGATATGCAATTGGAATACCTGTCAAATTCATCAGTTCAAACGGGCCAATTGGTATTTTAAAAACCTTTTTTGCCACATCATCGATTGTTGGAATGTTTGCAATATTTTCTTCAAGTATTCTAGTTGATTCATTTAACCATGGTACAAAAAAACGATTTACAGCAAATCCTGGTGAATCTAATACATTTATCGCAGTTTTTCCTATTATCTTTGAAAAGACCTCAGCTAAATCTATTGTATTTTGAGATGTATTTTTACCAGGTATAATTTCTAGTAAACGGTTTTTAGCAGGATGATAGAAAAAATGTAGACCAATGAACTTATCATTTCTTTTTATTGATGACCCTAATTCAGATATTGAAAAAGAAGAGGTATTAGTAGCAAATACTGTTTTTTCTTTACAAATTTTATCAAGATTATTAAAAAGATTCTTTTTAACCTCAAAATCTTCAAATACTGCTTCAATAATAATATCTGCATCTTTTAATTCATCTTTATTTGTAGTTCCAGAAATGCGATTTAATATTTCATCTGTTTGATCCTCGGATAATATCTTTCTTTCAACTGCTTCTGAAAGAGTTTTTTTAATATTATTTAAACCATTTTTAACAAATTTTTCTTCAACATCTAACATTACTACAGATATACCTTCTTGAGCAACCTTCTGCGCAATTCCACTACCCATGTTTCCAGCACCAATAATTCCCACTTTTTGTATATTCATAGCTATTCATCCAAAATTAAAAAGTATCATTCAATACTAACCTTAATAACAATAGCAGCACCTGTATCACCAGCGGCACAACCATCAAATAGACCCAAACCTCCATCCTTTTCAACCAATTCCTCAATAAGTTCAATTATTAGTCTTGCACCAGTAGGTGCTTGTGGATGTCCATATATCAGTGAAGAACCATAATTGTTCATATCTTTCCAGTCAATATCCATTTCTCTGCAAAAGTAAATATCATTTACTGCAAAAGGATTATGTGTTTTTATTGCACTGATATCTTTAATAGATAAATTTGCTTGTTTGAGAGCCATTTTAGCTGCTGGAATAATTGCCTTTGCCATATAACCCTTTTTTGCCCTACCTTCACCATATGATAAGACTTGAATTTCTATTTTTTTATTTTTACTTAATTCTTTTGCTTTCTCGCGATTTGTAACAATAATTCCACAATTTCCATCAGCAGGATGAGTTTGGGTTCCAAAAGTAACAGTACCATTAGGTATTACTGGTCTAAGTTTTGAAAGACCTTCTGTAGTAGTTGGAAAAATTCCTTCATCACCATCAACTGTTGAAATAACTTTTCTTCCTTTTCTATCTTTCACTTCAACTGGTGATATCATATACTTTTTTTGAAAGGCTCTATTGTTTTTTGTTGAATCAATATATTGTTGGTAACGAAGAAGAGTAATTTTATCTTGATCTTCTCTTGAAATTCCTATTTCTTTTGCTACATTTTCAGCAGTTTCAACCATTGCATTTTTTGCAAAAGGATCATTTCCAAAGTTATCCCAAACCCAGCTTTCTTTATCTTGAGTAGCACCAGGTGCTTCAGGGTTTGGATAAACTAGTAAAGGACCATTAGAACATCTATCTGCATAAACAACAAAAATATTTTTTCTTAATCCAGATTCTATAGCAAGAGCTGCTAATTCAACACCTCTTGCACCTGTTGCACAAGCTTGACCAATCATAGGTCCTGTTATATTTTCTGCACCAAGCATTCCTGCTAACCAAGGCGTACCATAAAAAATAGATGTTTGAGGTATTGTAATTCCAAAAATCAATTCATCAAATTCTTTGGGTGATATTTTTTTTTCTTTCAGAAATCTTGAACCTATCTCAGCAGCAAATTTAACTGCATGAAGGTTCTGAAAACTTTTTTGCCAAGCACAAAATGGTGTACTCCAATATCCTCCATAAGGTATAAATGTATTTTTGAAAGCCATTCTTTCTCCCCGACTCCGTATTAAATTAATTATATAAATTTCTATCTCCTGATAGAAAGCTAAAATTATAACAAACTTATTATAACGATTTTATGATACTCCTCCTAACCGAAGGGTACTGGAGGAGGTAAAAAAAAGATGGATTTTAGTTGGACTGAAGAACAAGAAATTTGGAGAAGAACAGTTCGTGATTTTGCTCAGAAGAAAATTAAACCAAGGGTTAGAGAAATTGATACTAATAAAAAAATTCCAGTGGAAATAATAAAGGATATGGGAAAACTTGGTTTACTAGCTCCTACTGCTTCACAAGATTATGGAGGAGCAGGTGTTGACTGGACTATGGCTAGTATTGCAGCTGAAGAACTAGGTCGAGCAGATATTAGTTTAGCAATACCTGTACTTTATCTTGTTGAGGCAGCATGGGGTTTTATTTTCAGTAGATACGGTACAGATAAAATTAAAAAGGAATATTTAAATAAAGTAACCTCTGGAGAAGCTTTCTGTGGTATTGCTGTAACAGAACCTGAGGGTGGATCTGATATTTTAGGTGCTGCCAAAACAAAGGCAGAAAAAAAAGGGAAAAATTGGATACTTAATGGTGAGAAAATATACATTAGTGGTATATCAGAGTCTAGTAACTGGGGAGGTGTTCATCTTACTCTTGCAAGAACCGACCCATCTAAAGGTCATAAAGGTTTTTCATTTTTTGCTGTTCCTTTAAAAGATATGAAAAAAATTGAAACAACCTTGTTTGAGGATATGGGTAGAATGGGGATTTCAACTGGAGGTTTTACTATGAATAATGTTGAACTTCCAGATTATAATCTAATTGGAGATTTAAACAGAGGTTTCTACTATGCTATGGAGGGTTTTTCAGCAGCACGTGTTTTAATTGGAGCTACTTGTGTAGGAGCATCTGAAGCTGCTTTAGAACTTGGCATTGAACATATAAAAAATCGTAAAGCATTTGGTAGACCTCTTGGAAGTTATGAAGGAATTCAGTTTCCTTTAGCAGAACATCATTGTAATATTGATGCAGTAAAACTCCAAGTCTATCGTGCTGCCTGGGTAATGGATAGAATGTATAAGGATAAAAAGGCCAATCATAATGATGTAGCACTAGCTGCAGCTATTGCAAAACTTCGAGCTCCAATCTATGCATTTGGTGTTATGAATGAAGTTGCAGATTGGTTAGGTGCACTTGGTTATACAAAAGAGTTTCCTGTTGAAATGGGCATAAGAGGTGTAAGGTCTTATTCTATTGGTGCAGAAGGTACAATGAATATTATGAGAATAATTATTGGACGAGAATTGTTGGGAAAAGAATTTTTACCATATAAATAAAATTAATTGTTTTTTCTTAACTCTCTTCTTAAAATTTTTCCAGATATTGTTTTTGGAAGCTCATCAACATAATCAATAATTCTTGGATACTTGTAAGGTGCAGTTGTTTTTTTTACATGATCTTGTAATTCTTTAGTAAGTCTTTCTGATGGTTTATAACCTTTTGAGAGAACTATTACTGCTTTTACAACAATACCTCTAACTTTTTTTGGGTCATTTGATCCAATAACAGCACATTCTGCAACTGCATCATGCTCCATCAATGCTGATTCTACTTCAAAAGGACCTATTCTATAACCAGACGATTTTATTACATCATCATCTCTTCCTACAAACCAGAAATAACCATCTTCGTCTTTATAACCTCTATCACCTGTAAAATAATAGTTTCCTCTAAATGATTTTTTCATTGCTTCTTTATCTTTCCAGTATTCCTTGAAGAGTCCTGGTGGACGGACCTTATCAATATAAAGAGCAATATTTCCTTCTTCATTTGCTGGTAATTCATTTCCATTATCATCAACAATTCTTACATCATGACCTGGTGTTGGCTTGCCAACTGAACCATATTTTATTGGCATAAATGGATAATTTGACAGAACGCATACAGTTTCAGTTTGTCCATAAAAATCATAGATTTCTAAACCAAAAGTATCTTTCCAAACACGAATTACCTCAGGGTTTAACGGTTCACCTGCACTCATAGAATGACGTAGTTTTAAATTATATTTTTTTAAATCCATTTGAATTAATAAACGATAAACCGTTGGTGGTGCACAAAAAGAGGTTACTCCATATCTCTCCAATGCCCACAATAAACCATCAGCATCAAATCTTCCTGGTGTTTCCCATTGGATTACAGCAGCACCGACAAGCATTTGACCAAAAAGCTTTCCCCAAGCAGCTTTTGCCCATCCAGTTTCTGAAACAGTCCAATGTAAATCCTTATCTGTCAGTGATTGAGCAAATCTAGCAGTTACCTCATGACCTAGAGGATAGCTATGTGTATGAAGTACCATTTTAGGTGGACCCGTGGTTCCTGATGTAAAATATATAAGCATTGAATCAGTTGATTTAGTTTTACCAAAATCTTTTTGTATACATTCATAAGAAGATTTATCCATTTCCTCAAGATAGTTTAACCATCCTTTTCTTTTTCCATCCACAAGCATTAAATATTTGAGTGTTGGACATTTTGATTTAATTCCATCAACAAGGTCTGCATGATTTAAATCTGTAAAAATCATATTTGCTTCAGCACGATTTACTCTATATTCAATGTCTTTTGAAGTTAATAGAACTGTACCAGGCATTGGAATTACACCAAGTTTAAACATTCCAATTAAAGCAATATACCATTCAGGAATACTTTGTAATATTACAAGTACTCTATCACCTTTTTTTATACCAATTCGTTTTAAAGCATTTACATAACGATTGGATTCAACTGATAAATCCCTAAAAGTATGATATCTATCTCTTCTACCAGTTCTATCAATTGATATTAATGCAAGTTTTGTTCTGTCTTCTGCCCATTTATCAACAACATCAAAACCAAAATTGTAATATTTTGGAACGTTCCATTTAAACTTCTTGTATAAATTATCATATCCCTCATTTTTCTGCATTAATTCCTCCCCAAATTTAAATCTATAACCCTAATCTTTTTGATATGACAATTCGTTGTACTTCTGAGGTGCCTTCACCAATCTGACAAAGTTTTACATCTCTAAAGTACCTTTCAACAGGATATTCACGTGTATAACCATAACCTCCAAAAATCTGAATTGCCTTATTTGTTGCTCTCATTGCAATTTCTGAAGCAAATAGTTTTGCCATAGCACCTTCCTTTGAATAAGGTAATTTGTTATCTTCTAAAAATGCAGCTCTATAAACAAGTAGTCTTGCAGCATCAATATCAGTTGCCATGTCTGCTATCATCCAACGAATTGCTTGAAATTTACCGATAGGTCGTCCAAACTGTTGTCTTTGTTGTGCATATTCAAGACTATCTTCAAGAGCACCTCGAGCAATACCTACTGACATTGCTCCAACTGCTGTTCTACCTCTATCAAGAGTATCCATTACTCCATAAAATCCCTTATTTAACTCTCCTAATAGATTTTCTTTAGGTACTCTGCAATCCTCAAAGATAAGCTCAGCTGTTCTACTGCCCCGAAGACCAAGTTTATCTTCTAATTGGCCCACTTTAAAACCTTCTGTATCTTTTTCTACAAGAATTGCTGATATCCCCTTGGCACCTTTATCCTTGTCAGTTTTTGCCATTACAATAGTTACTCCTGCGATATCACCACTAGTAATGAACTGTTTTGTACCATTAATCACCCATTCATCTTTATTAAGAACTGCTGTTGTTTGAAGTCCTGCAACGTCTGATCCCGCATTAGGTTCAGTTATTGCTAGGGCTGCAAAATTCTCACCATTTGTGTAATTTGGAAGGTATTTCTTTCTCTGTTCTTCAGAACCATGCTCATAGATATAACCACAACCTAGAGTATTATGTGCTTCAACAGTAAGTCCGGTAGATCCGCAATATCTGGATATTTCCTCAAGTGCAATCATATAACTTACTTTATCAATACCTGCCCCACCATATTCTTGAGGAACAGTCATTCCCATAAGTCCCATTTTACCCATTTTTTTATAAAGTTCAAACGGAAAATATTCCTCTTGATCAATTTTTGAAGCAATTGGTTTTATTTCTTTTTCACAAAATTCTCTAATAACCTTTTGGAACAATTTTTGTTGCTCTGTAAGATTGAAATCCAATTAAATCACCAAATCCGTGATATGCTAATCCTCTAAAAACCTTTAGGTTAAACATCAATAGTTACTTCAATATTTTTCCTGTTTCAAGGTACCAAAGATACAAATCAAGTTCTGCTAAGGTTAGATCAGTTTTTTTAGCTAGTCTTCTTAATACATCTTCTATTTCAAAATATCTTTTTTTTGTTAGAGTTTTTGGTCTGTTAATTATATTATTATTAACTAATATATCGATTATATGAAAATCAATTATTGCATAATCATCAAAACCTACATTTCTTAGAAAATGACTAGCTTCTTTATATCCAATACCCTTTACATTATTTACAATCCAATCTCTTAATGCTTTTTTATCTGGAAATTGAATAACTTCTTTTAACTTATCTTTACAATTCAATGAGTCTTGGATATATTCTGCTCTAGCATTTGGAAATCTATGACCATAATTTCTAAGTTTTTTTGTTAGTTCTTCTTTAGAATCTGTCAAAAAACAATCTCCAATTTCTTTTTGAATTTTAATGCTTTTTTCAGCATTATAATTTGCAGTTAACAAACAAAAACATATCTCCTTAAATAACTCCTCATTTGAATTTTTATCAATTTTTTTAAAATCCTCTATTCTTTTATCGATAATATTTGCAATCTCACTATGTTTAAGGTTTTCAATTTTATTTATAAGTTCGTTCATTTCCAACATCTATAATTTATCCAATATGTAATGTTTATTATTTTATAAAAAAAAAAGATGGAGAGGGTTCAAAATATAGTTTTGAGGAGAGGAGGAAAGGATGGGATATAAAAAGATGGGTTCACCCTGCCTTTTTCACCCCCAGTTTCCATCAGCCTGAATAATATTTTTTTTAATCCTGATTTCCTTAATAATCAAGAGATATATTTCCCCATTAAGCCTCTAATTAACAATTGTTAATATATATCAGGTATTTAAATGTTTCGTTGCTTATAGCCCATAATAATTTTAAGATTATGATAATAATAAATTCTAAATAAGATATTATTATAACAATAGTTTCAATAATTTAATTCCTAGTTTTTTCTAATTTGCAACAAATGTAACATATTAATAAACAATCGTTAATTATAAGTATACAGAATAATATTCATGTATATGAAACGAACTACCTGCGAATATATGATGTGGAATGGTTTGCCCGTCATTAGAAAAGAAATTGCGGAAAGCATGATAAAGGATTTTGGTTTAAGTCAAAAAGATACTGCAGAAAAATTAGGCATTACACCGGCTGCGGTTTGTCAATATGTTTCAAGAAAGCGTGGGAGGATAAATATAGTAGATGATTTAATTCTAACTGAGATTAAAACATCTGCTCAAAACATAATCGATAATGGAAATGGACATGTAATTCCCGAAACCTGCAGGATTTGTAAATTGTTAAGAAAAAGCCCAGAATTTTCTTTATTTTGCAGAGCATGTGATGAATAATAAATTAATAAATATCTGAAATTATATACTTTTTTTGTTAATATTAAATATTTCTATCATATGATGAGGTCTATATGACATTTTTGCTTTTCTTAATCCTGGTAAATCCATGTCAGATTCTCTATTTATAAACTTAAAATCTTTTTGAAGTATTTTTGCTGTTTCCTGATTTACTATTTTATAAATCCCATCATAATCAGGTGAACCTTTTTCATAATGAACAACTGCAGTATCAGTATTCATAGCTTCAAAAACTGCAATTGCCTCAACTGCATCCTCAATGCGAATCAAAATACCTGCTAACCCAAGATCAAAATAATGATTCATTGAATATAATATTGCTTTTTTCTCATTTTCAAGTAAAGGATCAGATTCGCAATCCTTCCAAAGACACCATCTCTTTAAAAATTCATGAATTTCATTTATATTTTCTTCTGTGATTTTTTCAACATTATATGTATAATTTCTTTTGAATTTGTTAACTCGATTTCTAATTTTACTATAAGCTGAGCCAGGTAATTCAGCAAGGTCCATAGCAAGATAGACATAATCAAAGTATTCTCTTTTTGGAATAAATTCTAATTTTGGATAATTTATTGAAAGCCAGTTCTTTGTTTTATTATCGATAACACCGAAGGGATATTCTGAATCTTGTTTTTTAGCAAGCATCAAAACTTGATCAAACAAATTTTTGTTAATATTACCCCAAGGAGGTCTGAACTGAATCTGATTTTTTATATTGCTCATAATTATAATATTATCCTCAATAAAGACATATTTATATTTACTGTATTCTACCCAGCTAATCAATGTTGTAAAATTATTATCACTATGGACCGGTGGATATTTTTTATAATGTTTATCAAATATTTCTTTATCATCAAGTGAAATTAATTTAAAGTCATCAATTGAAAGCATTTTAATCATCTTTGTAATATTTCATTGGTGTATAATTTTTTAATATTTTAAATCCTATATTTGAATAGAAACCGTTCTGATTTGGTTCTGCAATAAGACCAATCCAAGCTAGATTTTTTGATAGGCAAAATTCAAGTAATTTTTTAACAAGTTTTTTACCTATTCCAGATTCACGAAACTCTGGTAAAACTACAAGATCTTGAATATAAGCATCAGATGTACCATCAGAGATAACACGTCCCATCCCAATTGCTTTATTTGATTCTTTTTCAATAGCTACTGCAAAAGCGTAACTTCCCTTAATCAATAATTTTAGTTTTGATGAATCATAATAATCCTTCCACCAACCTCCAGCTTTATAGAGATTCACAATTTGATCTTCAGGCCATGCTTTAACTAGTTTTATTTGAAATTTTTGTCTATTCATCCTTTTATTCCTACCACATATAAATAGATTGATTCTATAATACTATTTTGAAAATATTTCTTTTGTTTAGCAATATATAAATTATATTAAATCATTCCTACAAAGAAGAGGTATTAATATACAATGATGAAATCTGTAAATATATTTAAATTGATGGTAAAAAATCATAGAAAAATCGAAAATTTATTAACTAAACTTGAAGAAAATAATAATAAAGATTTTGAATCAATGCAAAATGCATTTAATAAATTTGAATGGGAACTTGAAAAACATATTTTTACTGAAGAAAAAGCAATATTTACCACATATAATCCTGAAGACAAAGCTGAGGGTTATAAGATGTTACCTGAGCTTACAAAACAACATAATTTCATATTAAATAAATTGAACAATTGGAGGAAGGATATTAAAAATAAGAGAATGATATCTGATATCTACAGTTTTAAAATATATCTGATTAGACATAAAACTTATGAGGAAGAAAAGGTCTACACAATGCTTGATCAATCATTGACTGAAAATGAGAAAAAACATATTGAATCAAAAATAAATGAAATTGTACAATAATAGGTGTATAACCATGAAAATTAACTATAAATGTGAGTTATGTGGAAAAACGATTGAAGTATTTGATGAAAATATCCCTAGTTGTTGTGGTAAACCTATGAAAAAAGTACCTCTCGATATATGTACTCAACCCGCCCATGCAGAACATGCTAGACCGATGGATGATGAAAATGCATGTGATGATGGAAGAGCTGGATAGTTTCACATAAATTTTTCAAATCTTTCTTTTTTTGCTTTACATATCGGACATATCTCAGGAGGATTATCTCTACCACATAGATAACCACAAACCTTACATCTCCAAACAGGTTTTGATAATTTGAAATTATAATTTTCTATTGGTTTTTCTCCCTTTACCCTTTTATAATCATCCTGTAATCTACGATCTGGTATAGGACTTATTTTCTTTTTACCATCTATTACATCTTTTGAAACATATAAAGCACAATAACAGCAATCATAATCTGATAAATCATCATCTCGATAATCACATGGACATATCATGTCTAAATCCTTACTTTTATTACCTGACGCAAGTCTACATGGACAAGCCCAATATCCATACCTTTCTTCATTTATCAATAGACCTCTAATAAGGTCTTTTGTAAACTCAATATCAGAATTTAGATAATAACCAGAGAATTCTGCCTCTTTGTTAAGTTTTTTATAAATTTTTTCAATATCTTCTTTTTTAATATTGTTCATTTGTTTAGAACCTCTCTTATTTCATCTTCCTTATAGCCAACAATACATTGATTATCGTTAATAATAATAGTAGGATAGGAGTTTCTAGGATTACATTTTCTTACTTCTTGAATTACTTTATCTTTTTCAATTTCATCAACTAAATCAACATATATATATGAAAATTCTACACCTAGTTTTTTTAAGAATTCTTTAGTCTTTCTACACCAGCCACAAGTACTTAAGGCATATAATAAAATCTTACCTCTATTCTCTCCATCTACATGTTCAATATTCATAAATTCTCACTCCTTTCAAATATATTTATTTATATATACAAAATCATCTATTGGGATTCTTTCTGGCCGATTTTTTTCAGCTTCAATTTGTTTTTCAGATAAAACAGGATCGATTTTATCAGAATGCTTACCAATAATCACTAATGTAATAACATCAATATCTTCTGGTATTCCAAGAACTTCTCTGGTTTTTCTTGGGCTATATCCTGCAATAGGATGGGCAACAAGACCAAGTTCAGTTGCTCTAAGAATGATTGCTTCAGTAGCCATTCCAATATCGAATCGATAGTATATCCTATCTCTTATTACACAATCATCTTCTTTTTTACCAAGAACAACAATAATCATTGATGCTTTTTTTACCCATTCATTACCAGATGATAAAGCTTCATGCATTTTATTTAGCACTTCTTTTTTGAAAACAAAAACATATTTCCAAGGTTGATTATTAAAACATGAAGCAGTAATTCGAGCACATTCTGCAAGATCAGTAATTAATTTTTTAGTAATTTTAGTGGGAATCAAAGATCTATACGCTCTCCTCTTAATAATTGCATCCTTTACATCCATATTAATATGCCTCTCTATGCATATCCTGAAATACTTGAATCAACCCAGGATGTATTTTCAGCACATTGTGATCCATGTTCTAGTGTAATCTCAATTGTTTTTTTTATAATAGCTGGATAGATTGCACCAACAAGTTCATTTATTGGTTTACCCTTACAAAAAAATTTGAACGTAGGTGTTCCCATCACACCATATCTAGATGCAATGGTTTGACTAATTGATATATCAACCTCTGCAAATAAAATCTTATCTTTGTATTCTTTTGCATACTCTTCAAAATATGGTCTCATTTGCATACAATAAGGACAAGTAGGACTGGAAAACATTACAACTACTGGTTTTTTCCCCCTTTCTACAGTCTTTTCCCAGCTTTTATCATTTAATTTTTTAATAATATCAGAACTCATAGGAACCTCCAATCTAAAGTTAATAAACAAATATTTCAGATTTATTATTTACTATAAATTACAAATTTCCAACAACACTCATATAAATTACACTTTCATTAATTCCATCAACGCCAATAATTTCATTTACTTCATCATCATATAATGCAGCAATTTGACAACTTCCTAAACCAAGACCTGTTGATGCAAGGGCAAAATTTTCGGCAATGTGACCTGCATCTAAATATATATACCTATAGGCACGCTCCGCATATTTCCACTTAGAACGGTTGAAGATAGCAGTCCAAATAACAACAAAAGCAGAAGAATTACACATATCTTGTTCTAAAGCAGCCCTTGAAATATTAATACCAAAATCGCCAGTTTTTAATTCCTCTAAAAGATGATCTTTTACTGAATAATGATAAACACCTTTAGATATATTTTCAACTCTATTAATTATCAAATATGTCTCAACTGGATATAGTGCTCCTGCAGATGGAGCTGTTCGAAATTCATATCCAATTTCTTTTCTTTGAATACCAGTTGAAGCCCATAATAAATAGGAAAGTTGTTTTTTTGTAATTGGTTTTTCAGAAAAATTACGTATACTTCTTCGTTTTTTCAAAACTTCATCTAGAGATATGTTTGATAAAGCTTTTGGAGGTTCAAGTTTAATTTTCTTACTATTTGGATAACTCTTGTAAGGTTCTGGTTGATTTCTCCAATCAAGACTACCTCCAACCATTGAATAACGAGAGTATTTTGTTTCCTTTTGAAATCTATCTCCTATTCCATTGTTCATAATTCTCTTAGAAATGTTAGAATTTCATTAATATCCGGTAATTCACCAATTTCATATATACGAATAAATTCGATTTCTTGATTCTCATTGATAATTATATTTGCTCGCTCGGAAAAACCCTGCTTTTCTCTAAATAAAAAATATAAATCTGATACTTTTCCATGTGGCCAGAAGTCTGAAAGAAGTTTTGTATTTTTTAAACCAAGACTATCTGCCCATGCCTTTTTTGACGGAATCGGATCAACATTTATTCCTACTGCAATTGTGTTTAATTCTTCAAATTCCTTTGAATTTTTCTCAAGAGATTTCATTTGTTCTGAACAAATTCCAGTCCAAGCAAGTGGATGAAACGAAAGAAGCACTCTTTTACCTTTGAAATCAGATAATCTAAACTCTTTTTCATTATGATCAAATAAAGAAAAATCAGGTGCTTTTTCTCCTGCCTTAAAACATTTTTTCTGCATATTTACATACCTCTTAAATCCATTCTTCCTTTAAAATGTCCCCTTTAATTCCAACAACTATTGATTTTATAGGAATTTTCTTTGTGGCTTTTTCAGCTGCTCTTTTTGCAAGATGAAGTAGGCCACTACAACATGGTACCTCCATTGTCATAACCGTTAAGGTTTTTATTTTTGCTCCATCTATCAATTTAATCAATTTATCCAAGTAGATTTCTTGATTTGAATCTAATTTTGGACAAGCAATAGAAATACTTCTACCTTTGATATAATCTTTATGAAAATCACCAATAGAATAACCGACACAATCAGCAACTAGCAACACATCTTTTCCTTGGAAATATGGTGCAAATGGTGGTACCAGATGAAGTTGAATAGGCCATTGTCTAAGTTGAGAGCTTTTAGATTCTGTCTCCCCCTCAGTATCTTTTTTTTCATTTGAGAAATCCTTCATTTGCGCTCCAGGACATGCATGATGAGGTTCATGTGTACAACCACATTCTTCATCTTTTAATTTAATTTCAATACCTTGTTCTTCTAGATATTCTTGTGCTTGCCTGAGATATTCAGTTTCACCATGATCTTTTAAATGATTTAGATGAGCAATAATTGTGTTTTTCCCAGCTTTAACAATATTTACCATTGTCTTTCTTTCATCATAAGGTTCTGCCTCTCGTTCTTCAGTAGAAATTGCTCCTTCAGGGCAATGTCCAAGACAAGCACCAAGACCGTCGCAAAAAATATCACTAACAAGTCTAGCTTTTCCATCTATTATTTGAATTGCACCTTCAGGACAATTTGGAATGCATAATCCACAACCTGTACACTTTTCCTCATCAATTTTAACAATCTTTCTTTTCGACATTTTTATCAATCTATGCAACAATTTTTAATGTTGGAAGATCATTTTCAACAGTTGAATTTGGTTGTATATTGAACTTTTCAATCAAAACTTTTAACACATTTGGTGATACAAATGCAGGTAGAGTTGGCCCTAGCATTATATTTTTAACACCAAGTGATAAAAGTGAAAGTAAAACAAGAACAGCTTTTTGTTCATACCATGCAATATTGAAAGAAATTGGTAACTCATTCAATTCAACTCCAAAAACCTCAGCGAGCTTTTTAGCGATTACTACAAGTGAATAAGAATCATTACATTGACCTGCATCTATAACTCTTGGGATTCCGTCAATATCTCCAAGTCCAAGTTTATTATATCGATATTTTGCGCATCCCGCAGTAAGAATTGCTGTATCATTTGATAGAGCTTTTGCAAAATCAGTATAATATTGTCTATTTGGTCGTCTGCCATCACAACCGGCCATCACAATAAATCGCTTGATTTTGCCGGATTTTACTGCATCAACTATTTTATCAGCAACACTTAGTGTTGCATTATGTGCAAAACCAATTGTAATTTCACCATCATCAATTTTTTCAGGTGTGGAACTTCTTTTTGCATGTTCAATTATTTCTGAAAAATCCTTAGGATCTCCATCTGGAATATACCTTAGTCCTTCAAAACCCACAATTCCAGTTGTATATACTCTATCTTTGTAGGAATCTCTTGGAGGAACAAGACAATTCGTTGTTAAAAGGATAGGTCCATTGAATTTTTCAAACTCTTCCTTTTGTTTCCACCAAGAACTGCCATAATTGCCAACTAAATGAGAATATTTCTTAAAAGCCGGATAGGCATTTGCTGGTAGCATCTCACCATGGGTGTATACATCAACACCAGTTCCTTTTGTTTGTTTGAGTAATTGTTCTAAATCCTTCAAATCATGACCACTAATCAGAATACCTGGGTTGTTTCTAACACCGATATTTACCTTTGTAATTTCGGGATTACCATATGTTGATGTGTTTGCTTTATCAAGTAAGGCCATAGTTTTGACACCCATCTCACCACATTTAATTACTAAATTTGTTAATTCTTCTGCTGATAAATCCTTGGTAGTGGCAGCAAGTCCCTCTTGCATAAATTTGAAAATTTCTTCGTCTTTGTTACCAATTACATATGCATGATGAGAATAAGCAGCCATTCCCTTAATTCCATATGTAAGTAACCATCGAAGTGATCTTATATCTTCGTTTTGTGTACTAAGGATGCCTATTTTCTCTGCTTTTTCAAAAATCTCATCTTGATTATTAGATTGCCATATAACTGAATCATGTTTTGAGTCTACAGATACTGTTTCTTTTATTTTTTCTCTTAATTTTATTGCTTCTTGAATTTTATCTAAAAAATATTTTTTATCAAAGTTTGCATTTGTAATTGTAGCAAATAAATTATCCATTATGAATTTGTCTGCTTCCTCGGTGTTTTTACCCTGTTTTCTTGCTTCAATATTGCAAAGTGATATTCCTTTCATTAAATATATTAAAAGGTCTTGTAAATTTGCTACATCACCTTTTTTACCACAAGCACCAGCAGTTGTACAACCCTTATTATTTATTGTTTCCTCACATTGATAACAAAACATATTGATTCTTCCTCCAATCTTGTATTCTATGAATACTTACTAACTATGATCTCCATAAACCATGAACATTACAATATTCACGGGCTTGAATTTTATTTGCTTTAATACAAAACTTTGCTTGAGGTTTATCACCTGGTTTTAAAAACTTTCTATATACCTCGCCATCTGCAATTATTTGAATCCATTCGATAAAGTGTTTCTCTTCCATTGGGTGATCTTGGTTTTGACCCACTTTTACAAGAACACCATCATCTGTTTTTCCAATAAAAGGAACATGTTTTTCAACAGATGAATCCTCTGTTTTTTCCTTCAATAATTCCATTGATTCTCCACAACAAACAAGCTCACCAACACCAGCATGTACCATTTCTACAATATTTCCACAAATATTACATTTGTATATCTCTCTAACTTTTGTCATAAAATTTCTACCTCTAAAATTATTATTTCTTTTTTTTCTTCTTATAATCATCAATAGCTGCATGCAACGCATCGGCAGCTAAATTAGAGCAATGCATCTTCTGAGGTGGCAGACCATCTAGTTCATTTGCTACGTCATTTCTAGTAATTTTCAATGCTTCATCAACTGTTTTTCCAATTGCTATTTCTGTTACCATGGAACTAGTTGCAATGGCCGAGCCACACCCAAATGTTTTGAATTTTATATCTTTTATAACATCATTTTCAACCTTTATGTACATCTCCATTAAATCCCCACAAACAGGATTTCCAACCTTTCCATAACCATCAGGATTTTCAATTACGCCTACATTTCTCGGATTTGTAAAATGATCCATTACTTTCTTACTATATGCCGGAATTTTATCACCTCATTTAATTAATGGTGAAAGCTTTCTTAATCTAATTACAGTTTCATTAACAGCTTTCACAATTTTTTGAACTTGATTTATTTTATTAGACCTACCTAAAGTAATTACCATAGATCCATGTGCTTCCTCATGTTTTAGACCTATTGCTAAAAGAACATGTGATGGTTCAAGAGTTTTTGATGAACAAGCAGAACCAGTTGCAATTTGAATTCCATACATGTCCATGTTTAACAGAATACTTTCTCCCTCAATATGGCTAAATCTGAAACTTGCATGATGAGGTAAACGTTGTTTTTGATGACCTGTTAAATAGGTTTCATCCATCTTTGTAATTTCAGATATAAGTTTATCTCTTATCGTTATCAAACGTTTACTTTCAGCATTCATTTCGTTTTTTGCAATTTTTGCTGCTTCACCCATACCAGCAATTGCAAAAATATTTTCAGTTCCAGACCTAAGACCCCTCTCTTGTCCTCCTCCAGGCATTATCGATTGGATTTTCACACCAGGTTTTATATATAAGACACCTGCACCTCGTGGACCATACAAATCATTTGAGGATAGAGTTAAAAGATCAATTCCATCTTTCTGAACATCGATTGGGATTCTTCCCGCTGCTGCTGTTGCATCCACATGTAAATATTTTCCTTCATCATGAACAATTTTTGAGATTTCTTTTATAGGTTCAATTGTACCAATCTCATTATTTGCATACATAATTGAAGTCACAATTGTTTTTTTTGTTATTATTTTTTTAAGTTTAGATAAATCAATAATTCCATATTTGTCCACAGGAATTGAATTATATGTCCAGCCATTTTTTTGAAGATCTTTCATAGGATTAATTACTGAAATATGTTCAATTGCACTGGAAAGAACTTCTTTTCCCTCATTTATATTTCTATAAGCAGTTCCTCTTATTGCTATATTATTTGATTCAGTTGCACTACCTGTAAATATTATAGTTTTTTCATTTTCTGCATTTATTAAATCAACAATCTTAATTCTTGATTTTTCAATTGCATCTTTGGCTTCTTGTCCAAACTCATATAATGATGAGGGATTTCCTACATTTAGCAAGTATGGTTCTGCAAATTTGTAAACCCTAGAATCAATGGGCATTGCAGATGCATGATCTAGATAAATTTTTTCCATTTTATAATCTCACTAAAACCACATAGTTGCTCCTGCATCTAAGGCAAGATCGTTTAGTGTTCCAGCTCCAACAATTTTAACTCCAGAAATTAGGTCGACCTTTTCCCAACCAAGCATTTGTTTTGACGCTTCACACACATATATTTCTATTCCCATATCAAGAGTTTTTTTTATCATCTCTGCAACACTTGGAAAACTACCTAGTTTTATTTTTTCAGCCTCCCCAGGTTTTAAAATCTTGAGTCCTGTTCCAAGATAATAAACCATAGGTTTAATATCCATCATTTTTGCAGTTTGAGCCAAAACCAATGGTGAATATTGTTTTTCAGGTGCATCTGTTGTTAGCACATATAATATTGAATTTTCATCTTTCATTTTTTTCACTTCATTTCTTTTTTTTAATATAGAAGGTTAAAATTGTCCCTTCTTTTTGAAATTTTAATATCTCATGACCTGTGCGTTTTGCCCAACGTTTAATGTCCTCTTCTGCTGCAGGATCATCTGCTTCAACTTTTAACACCTGTCCAATTTCTATCTTATCAATTTCTTCCTTTGTCATAGCAATAGGCATTGGGCAAAAATAACCAACACAATCAATTTCTGCGTCTGGTTTTATAATTTTATTCAGAAATATTGCCCCCCATGACCACCTAAATAGTCAAATTCAAACCAATAACCTGTTGAATTGATATGATTGAATTCATTTTCAAGCAAAGAATAATGATTTTTTTCTTGTTCAATTATCTCACTTATTACATTTTTCAATTCATCATCTTCGAGGTTTTCCTTTATGGAGTTATAATAATCAATTGCTTCTTTTTCACTATCCATTGCCATTCTTAGAGCATCAATTTCAGTACTGTCAGGATCCATTCCAGGAGCATCTTTTAGATCTGTTGGAAATACTGGTATATTTGCATATTTCTTACTAGATTTTACTAAATCATTCCACTCTGATTGTCCTACTCTTTCTTCAAACATTTTCTGAAAAACATCAAGATGCTTTTGTTCATCTGCTGCTAGACTTTCAAATATCGTTCTACCCATCTCACTCTTGGTTTGGGCAGCAGCATTTGTATAAAATGTGTATCCATCTTTTTCCATTTGTATAGCAGTCAAAATTGCATCCTTTACATTTTCAATATTTGTCAAATTGTTTTCCTCCTTAAATTTTAATAAGATTCTGTCCAAATCTCATAGTAGCTTTGTGGATGTTGACATGCTGGACATACATCAGGTGCCTCTTTTCCTTCATGAACATATCCACAATTACGACATTTCCATTTTTTTGTATCATCTTTTTTAAATACTTGTTTTTTCTTGATATTTTCAAGTAATTTTCTATATCTTCTTTCATGATATGCTTCTACTTCAGCAATCTTTTTAAAACTATGTGCAACCATTGGGAATCCTTCTTTTTCTGCTGTTTCTGAAAAATCTGGATAAAGTTTACCCCATTCCATTTTTTCACCTTCAGCTGCTGCTAATAAGTTATCTGCTGTACTTCCGATTTTTCCTGCAGGGTATTCAGCGATGATTTCAACATCTCCACCTTGTAAATGCTTAAAAAACACCTTAGCATGTTCTTTTTCGTTATCAGCTGTCTCTTGGAATATTGCTGCAATTTGTTCGTATCCTTCTTTTTTTGCTGTTGAAGCAAAAAATGAATATCTATTCCTAGCTTGTGATTCTCCTGCAAATGCTGCAAGTAGATTTTTTTCAGTTTGTGTTCCTTTCATAGTTTTCATAAATTTTCCTCCTTACAATTTTATTCATGGACCAGCATGAACCATAGGCCAGTAAACATCTCCTTCCTCAAAACGTTCCATGCTCTCTTTTTCCATTTCTAATAATTTATAATGACCCTTTTCCATATCTGAAAAATAAACTAAAGTATTGAATAATTTAGTTCCTTCTTCGAAACGATCTGCAAGGGATTTGTAAAAATCACTTGCAATATTTTCAGCATTCATTGCTTCTTTTAAAAGTTTACTTAAAGGTAGGTCTTCAGACATATTTATTTCAGGTAAAGGAACAGGTGATTTCTTTGGAATAATAATTTTATTTTCTGGATAATGATTTAGATAAATTTCTTCAATATATTCTCTATGTTTTTCTTCTTCGAGAGCAAGAAATTTCAGTTTATCTTTAAGTAACCCGTTTTTTGTTTTCTTCGACATTTTTATGTATAGTTTATTGCTATCAATTTCACTTTTAATTGCTGCTAGAAATAATTCTTCCAAATCAAAACTATTCAAATCCATTGTTTCACCTCACTTGAAATATTCAGAATGTAAATCTAAATGATCTGTTTCAATCTCTACAAGGGCACCAAAAAACTCTTTAAGTCTTTGCTCAGTTGCTTCGTCTCTGAACTTAGAATAGGATTTTATTGCACGACCTTCTCTTTCCCAACCCTCTTTTGAATTTACCTTTGAATCAGCATTACATGCTTGTTTTTTAAGTTCGGGGCTAGAAATTTTCAAGAATTTTGAGATTGCTGAAGCATGCTCTCTTTCAACTTTCATAAGAGCTTTGAATTTTGCTAGACTGTAATTATCACCTGCTTTCTGTGCTTTGTTTTTTGCACAATCATAAAATGATGCATTGTCTAATTCCAGCTGTAGTGCAGCTTCAAGATTTTTCTTAGATATTTCACTTAATTTTACGTTAAATTCATCAGGATTCCAATCTTGAGCTTTCACAAAGAATCTTTGAGGTGCACCACAAAAAGGGCAATGCATTGGTGCCTCTGAACCAATGTAAGGATCGCCGCAAATTCTACATCTAAAAACTTTTACTTTTCCCATATTATCAACCATTATCATATTTTATACTATTTTACAGGTATGTTTCTTCCTTTTAACCCAGTGGGTAATTTTTTTGATACTAATATTTCTAATATTCCATCTTTTAAAGTTGCATCTGCATTATCGGGATTAACTTCTTCTGGAAAATTCATTGTTCTACATATTGTTGAATAGCTACGCTCACGTCTCACCCAGTCTTTATTTTTATCTTTTGTTTCAATTTTTGTCTCTCCACAAATACTAATGTTGTTTGTTGTGATATTTACCTCTATATCTTTTTTGTTTATTCCAGGCATCTCTGCTGTAATCTTGTATTGTTTTCCTGTATCTATCATGTCTATTGCAGTAATTTTTCTATCAGTATCCAACCATCTATCAACCATCCTTTCAGCTGGTGAAAGACCGCTCCACCTTCTTCGCCAGATAGGAGTCCAGGGATCTTCCCAAAACCATGCATCCATACTATCCATTAAATCCCATGGATTCCAAACAGCTGGAGAAGAAGTTTTTTCACTTGTTTTTTTTGTTTTGATATTTATTCTTTTATCATTCTTCTTAACCATATTCTATCTAACTCCTTTTTGTAATTTTTAAATTATTTTAATTATTTTATACGTTTCATAGGTTCGCCACAACAGTATGGTACAGACTTTGGGTCCTCATCAAATTCTATTATACCACAGCTGCACTCATCTTCAGAGCATTGACATTGATATTTTACAGGTTTTCCAGATTCTTTACAACCACAACTTTTACACATTTTATTTACCTCCTTTTAAATTCTTCAATTTTCAATCAATTTCTTACCAATTTTTTTAGCATTATTCAAATCCTCTTCATTAGGTATATAATTAATATTAACTGACTTTTCAGGAATTTCCCAATGAAGTTCTTTTAATATTTTTTCAATTTCAATTACCGCCTGACCTCCCCAACCATAAGAACCAAATACAAATCCAATTCGACTCCTTGGCCTAAGACCCTTTAGATAGGTTAAAAATCCTCCCATTGAGGGTAGCATTGTGTTGTTAATCGTTGGAGATCCAAGAAGAATATATTTTGATGAATTTACATATGTAATTATATCTGAAATATCTGTGTTTTTTAAATTTTTAATAACAATTGGAGTTCCTGTCTCTTCAATTCCTTCAGCTAAAGCAAATGCAATTTTTTCTGTAGATCCCCACATCGTATCATAAATTATAAGAGCTTTATCTTCGGTTTCATAATTTGCCCATTTCTTATACTCTTTGATTATTTTTGGAATTAAAGAACGCCAAATTATACCATGACTTGGTGCTATCATATCTATATCAAGACCTCCTACGGCATCTAATGCTTTTTTTACTTGATCTCCGTATGGCATCACGATATTTGCATAATATTTTTCGGCCTCTTCCTTTAAAATCCCCCATTCAATTTCATCATCAAATCGTTCCTCGCTTGCAATATGTTGACCAAATGCATCATTTGGTAGCAAGAGTTTATCACTAGGAACATAAGTTACCATTGAGTCAGGCCAATGAACCATGGGTATATGCACAAAATGAAGTGTTCTTTTACCGATATTTAGAGTATCACCAGATTTTACAATTTTAAATTTTAAATCTTTTTTATAATGTAAGTGTAAACCTTTTTCCCCACGTGTTGAGGTAATAACTGTTGCTTTTGGACAATATTTAAGTATCTTTAAAATTGAACCAGAATGATCCATTTCAACATGATTTGAAATGATATAGTCTATCTTTGATGGATCAATAATTTCTTTTATTCTTGCAAGCATTTCATCAAACAGATAATGTTTGACTGTATCAACGAGAGTAATTTTCTTATCAATTATTAAATAAGCATTGTATGTCGTACCTCTATTTGTGGAATATCCATGAAAATTTCTAAGATTCCAATCAATTCCACCTACCCAATAAATATCAGGTTTTATCTGGATTTTTTTCAGCTTTATCACTCCTTACTAAAGGACGTCTTTGGTGCACCACAAACAGGGCATACCCAATCATCAGGAACATCTTCAAACTTTGTTCCAGGTTTGACTCCATTATCTGGATCTCCCTTATCAGGGTCATATACATAACCACATACATCACAAACATATTTGTCCATTTTTTTTTCCTCCTTTGTTTCTTTATCTACTGCACTAAAATAGGTTGGTGCAGTTTTTGGTGAATAACCTCCTTTTACCTTATGGTAATACTCATATGTCATTGGATTTTCATCAGATTTAATTTCTGCATCTATTATGTTACCACAAAAAATTGTATGTGTACCAACATCAATCTTATCTATTAATGTACATTCAATAAAACCCAATGAATAATCATTAATAATTGGAGCTTTTGTTTTTCCTAAATTATAAGCTATACCATCAAATTTATCAATATCGCGTCCAGATTTAAAACCAAATGTTCCTATGAATTTCATTGGAGTATTTTCTGGTAAAATTGAAATTGTAAAAACCCTACTTTTACTTATATAATCATGTGTTAAATTTTGTTTATTTATTGAAATTGCAACTGTTGGTGGTTCTGAAGTAACTTGAAATATTGCATTTGCAATTTGACCATTTTTTTTATTACCACTAATTGATGATACAATATATAGTCCATATGAGATTTTATGAAGAGTTTTACGGTTCATTTTTTATCCTTCTCTTTTAAACATTTTTTACAAATACCCTTAATATAACCATGGATTTCTTCAATTTCATGTCCATACTTTTTCATTTTTTCAACATTGGGGCATTTTAATTCAATATCAACTATTCTGCCACAAATTTTACAATAAAAGTGATGATGCATTCCATGATCTAAATCATATCTCAATTCATATCCAGATATCGTTAGTGACTGAATTATTCCGTGTTTACTAAGAGTCTCTAAAGCATTGTATACAGTTGTTTTTGAAAGAGATGGATTTTTCTTCTTTAAATAGGAATATATTTCATCTGCTGTTGGATGGGTACAATTTTTATCTAAATACTCTAATACTACTAACCTTTGAGGTGTAATTTTTATATTATTATCTTTTAGTATCATTACATATTTATCCAATTATTTCACCCACAGTAATGTAACAATTACTAAATTGTAATCATTACAATTTAACATGTATTACAAAATGGTATTTAAAGTTTTCGTAAGCTGAAAATTTTCTTATTAGTTTAACAAGAACTGTGCTCAATTGCTTCATTAGGACATGAACTTACGCAAGCACAGCATTCAATACATTCCCCGAGATTCTTACATATAGCCTTGCCATCTTCTAATTCAAATATCTCAACCGGGCAGGCTGTTATACATTCTCCAGCACCTGTGCATTTTTCCAAGTCAATTATAATTTTGATATCTCCTTCCTCATATTCTTTTTTCATGTAATTACAACCCCCATTTTGACATTGAACTATAAATAAAAAGTACTATTTTAGAGTTACGAATTTAATAAAAGGAATAATATAGTTAAAGTTTAAACACTCCTCATATATTTCTTATTTTGATGGAATTTGTTTCAGGGGAAATTTTAACAGATGATGGATTGAAAAAGGGCTATATTGGTTTTGAAAAAAGAAAAATTATTGAAATTGGAAAAGGAAATCCCCCAAAAAAACCGATATATAGGGGACTAATTGTTCCGTCCTTTGTCAATGCCCATTCCCATATTGGAGATTCTTTTATAAAAGAAAAAGGAATTGATTTACCAAAAAATATTGAAGATTTAGTAGCACCTCCAAATGGCTTAAAATATAAGTTATTAAGAGAAGTATCAGACAATGAAATAATACAAGGAATGGAAAGATCTATAGATTATATGATAAAAAATGGAACAAGACATTTTTGTGATTTTAGAGAAAATGGAATTTTAGGAATCAGTCAATTGAAAGCTGCATTACATTTAAGAAAAATTTCATGTACAATTTTATCAAGACCAGACTCACTTAAATATGATAAAAATGAAATAGATTTATTATTGAAGAATTCAAATGGAATCGCTCTCAGTAGTATTTCTGATTGGGATTATTCAGAAATTCAAAAAGTGGTAAATGGTACAAAACGTAAAAAAAAGTTATTTGCACTACATGGAAGTGAAAGGTTAAGAGAAAATATTGATGATATTCTTGAACTAAAACCAAATTTTTTAGTTCATATGATTAAAGCCTCAGAATCTGATCTTATAAAAGTAAAAGAAATGGATATACCAATAGTTATTTGTCCAAGAGCTAATTCTTTTTTTGGTATAAGTCCAAATTATAAAATTCTAAAGAAACTAAAAATAAATCTTTTAATTGGAACTGATAACGCGATGTTAAATTTTCCAAATTTAATAGATGAAATAAAATATATAAGCTCTCAGTCAAGAGAATATTCAACAATAGATCTTTTACATATGATAACTTATAGAGCAAGGAAAGCTTTAAATCTGGATTGTGACATTCTTGGTTCCAATTCTGAGGCTGACTTTGTTGTCTTAGATAATAAATCATTAAAACCTTTGTATGTTTCAAATTGGTAGATATAGGGGGATAAGAGTGAAAGTAGAAGAGGTAATGTCTGAAGAGTTAATTGTTGGATACGTTCCTGGTACTGTGAAGGATGCATTAAAGATACTTGCAAAGCATAATGTATCTGGAATGCCAATTTTAAAAAAAGATACAAAAGTCGTGGTCGGAGTTTTAACAAGAACTGACATTTTTAGAAATCCTGAGGAAGATCAAATAGCATTGATTATGAGCGATAATTTTCATTATGTAGATAAAGATCAAGATATAAAAGAAGCTGCAAAGCTTCTATATGAAAATAGAATACATGGACTGCCGGTAATAAACAATAGAAAGCATCTTATTGGTATAATTAGCCCTACTGATTTATTAAGAAATATAAAGAATAATATTACTGAAAATATTTCTCAATATTTTACAAATTTAGTTGTTCCAATATATCAAGACACACCCATAAATCTTGTCATGGAAATAGTTAATATTACTCATGAAAACGCTCTGCCGGTTTTGGATGATGACCGTAAATTATGTGGAATTGTTACAGATGGTGATTTATTTAAACTCAGCCATATTCGTGAAAGTGTTTCTCAGACTGATCTTGGAATGGGAGGAGATGAAGATGCTTGGACATGGGAAGGAATTAGGGATACAGTAAGGTTGCATTATTCAACGCTTGAGGTTTCATTACCACCTGTTCCAGTTAAAGAAATTATGATTTCAAATGTGATTAAAGCATACACAAATACACCGGTAAATGAAGTTGCAGAAAAAATGATAAAAAATAAAATCAGTCATATTCCTGTTGTTGATGCAAATGATAGACTTCTTGGTATGGTTACTGATATCGACTTATTAGCCTGTATGATTTAAATCCCATAATTTCATTCTACTTTTTAATTTAATAATTGGAGATTTTGATTTATGCCTCAGGATATTTATGATAAAATTATGATGCTTGCAAAAAGAAGAGGTTTTATTTATCCTTCCTTTGAAATTTATGGAGGTGTCGCTGGTTTTTATGACTATGGTCCTCTGGGTTCACGGCTTAAACAAAATATTGAAAATCTTTGGCGTAGATTTTTTATTTTAAAGGACAATTGTATCGAAATTAATACTCCAACAATAACACTTTATGAGGTACTTGATGCCTCAGGTCATGTAAATGAATTTACTGATTTAACTGTTGATTGTAAAAAATGTAATCAATCATATAAAGTTGAGGATATCATAAATGATATTAGTGTTGATCAAGCAATTAAGGAAAATAAAATTTAATGTTTTCTACAAAAATTGGTTTTGGAAATGCAAGAAATGCATTTCTCAGACCAGAAACTGCCCAAGGAATTTTCATTGATTTTCATCTTTTATATAGATATGCTCGTGAGAAATTACCTTTTGGTGTTATTCAGGTGGGCAGAGGTTACAGAAATGAGGTTTCTCCAAGACAGGGAATCATTAGATTAAGAGAGTTTTCAATGGCCGAAGCAGAGATTTTTATCGACCCGGATAAAAAAACTCATCCTAATTTTGAAAAGATAAAAGACAACAAAATAAAACTTTATGATAATATCAATGAAATGACTATTACTGTTGAAAAAGCAGTGAAAACTAATGTTATAGATAACCAAGCTCTTGCATATTATATGTATCTAACTCAGGAATTTTTATTTTCTGCAGGAGTTGACCCGAAAAAGTTTAGATTTAGAAAACATGCAGACAGTGAGCTTGCTCATTACGCAACAGAATGTTGGGATGCAGAGCTTTTCAGTGAAAGATTCGGTTGGATAGAATGTGTTGGTATTGCAGATAGATCA
>LSSG01000018.1 GCA_001595915.1 Thermoplasmatales archaeon SG8-52-3 | reverse complement strand
CAGTGAGTTCAGGCGTATCAGGTGAATAATTACCATATGAAAAAGCACTATCAATATTGATCATACTATAGTCACTATTAGTGATTTCAAGAGGCGTGCTGAAATTCTTTAGATTTATTCTACAAATATCAATATTTGTCGTATTATCAATTATAATACCATCAGAAATCCCATCAAGATAACTATCCATAATTCTTATTTTGTTGAACTCATCAGGGTTATTATTACAGATCGATAAACTAGTTGTGCAATCTGAAAAATCACACTCGATTTTAATATCAGACAAGTTCTCAAGCAAAATACCAATCGTATGATTCTGAATTATACAATTAGTAATATCAGTATGATTAACAGGTCTAATTCCAATGTTTCCGTTTCTAATGGTGAATCCATCTATTACAACTCCAAAATTTTGTTCATAGATATGATAGATTTCATCACCTGTTAGTGTTCTGTTCCATACTGCTATTTCATCAATTGTTCCATTATAATAACTGCTGACATTGTCAAATCCAATAAATGCAAATCTATCAGAACCAGAGCCAGATTTTGAAGTTGAATTACTAAGTACTCCATCTATGTAGATTTTAAGAGTTGTTGAGTTATGTGTTCCAACGATATTATGCCAACCCTCACCAATACTACCTGTGGCAACAACACTAGTGGTATCAAGTCTGAACATTGGAATACTATTTGTACTGTTCACATAAAGACAATAACCCAGGGTATCGTTTGACTGGGATATTATCGTATCCGTGTCACCTGTTCCTTCTTTCCAGTATATCCAACTTGAAACTGTTACATTTTCACCAGTGAGAGCTGGGATACTTGGAAGATTGATTGAGTTGTTGGTTCCATTGAAAATAAATGCGCCATTGCCTTTGATTGTTTGTGTTGTAAAGGTTGCATTGTTGTTTGTACCATTGTTACATTGTGGTGAGTAATCAAAGATATTTGTTGAGTTTGAGTAATTCTCACCGATAAGAGAATGATTGTTAAAGTGCATTAATAAACCCAAAGAAGTCATGTTCACATTTGCTATAAGATCTGTTTCTTGTAATAGTTCATAGTCATGAGGGTTATTCATTGTGATGGAACCATCTATTATTGTTGTTTCTTCATCTTCACCAAAGATGATTATGGATTTATCTAAAACTATATTCTCATTGTATGTTCCGTTTTCAACTATAAGAATATCTAGGTTTGTCATGTTGTCTACTGCTTTTTGAATGGTATTCCATGTTTTGTTTGCTGGGTCATCATTGTTCAGACTACTGTTTACAATTCCATCTGCTACAAGTGTTACCATGAAAGTATCATTGGTATCTATTTCATTGGTTCTTGATATTGTGTAATCATGATTTGATTGCTCCTTATTCCATAATAAATCATCTGATATAGATGCAAACATTATCATATTAAATGTATAATTAGTATCATTTACATAATCATCATAAAGATAATCATAATTTGCTAATTTGTTTAATACATAAGGTATTGAACCTGATTGATAATAATGTCCATCGGTGCAAGACTCATAAGATGTCATTGGTATGGAAATTGTAGCTTCTTTTTTAAATATAGCATCAAAGCTACGTTTAACAAAATTTTCATCTTCGCTTGGTTTTCCCCGGCTCCAATAAACCCATTTATCATTATCAGGATTTGATTGAATGATATATGATTCTAATGTATTTGTATTTAATATCTGGTCAATTTCATCATATCCTTCGTTGTCTTGGTCTTTAGCAATTTCATTTTCAATATAGTCATTATCTAGTATTCCGTAAATGTTCTCATCTGTAAGTAAATTGTATGCTCTTTCAGCTCTAACAAATGAGTTAGGGCGTTCATCATCATAGCCTAGTGGTATCGAACCAGTTTCATTTGGATTTAACCACATATGATGATTTGTATGCCAAAGGATATCTGGTTGGGGAAGACCTGGTGAGTCTTTTGGATTTTCAGTTTTTAATGCAAAATAATGACGGGTTTGTTCTATTGCAAGTATATTACCCAAGCCATCACACCAAATACTATTCTGATTATTCCATATTTGTGGCCATGACAAATCTTCACCGGATGCTCTTTCTGTTGAGTTGTATAGATCAAGTACATCTCCAGATTCCTGCTGACCTTCTGGATCAAAAACATGGTCGCAATCCATCATAGAACGTCTTACAAGCCACAATGATGGCAAATCTGTAAGATCTGTACTCGTATCAATTTTATCAGGATCAAATCTTAATGCACTTCCAACAAATCCGATATCTTTTTCATTTAAAAAGGGCCATTCCCCAAAAATGGGTAGGCCCCAAAAAGCATAATTGTACTCTCCATCTATCTTTGCAACATTAATAGTTTTTGAAAAAAATTCCCATATTCTTTCTGAAACACCTCCTTGATCAATATTTTGATGTATATATGTTTTAACTCCTCCTTCTGTTGCATCTTTTGTTGCTGCTGTATTCGTGCAATCATCAAATAAAAACCTAAATATTTCACCTAATGGAGTATCAAATGTTAATAAACGTCCCATATAAAGCACTCTTTCAAGTTTATTTAGGTTTAATGCATTTGCTATCCCTTGAAATTCATCAATAAAATCATCAAATTTATGATCTGGATCGTTCGTCCAAGCATCAATATAATCCTCAAGGTCTTTTATGTCGTAAATATAAGTAATAGACCAAACGCGAAATAAAACTTTTAATCCTGGGTGATTTTCAAACAACTTTTTACCATAATCATAATGGCTACTAGCCTCTATAGGTTTAATTTTAATATTATTATAATCTAATTCATTTGATTTTATACTTGCTGTGAACTTATATTTAGAATCTATGCTGGTTACAGATGGCATAAAAACAAGTACACACATGATTAATACAATACTTAAAATTATTATCTTCCATCTTAAACTTCTTATATTATAAAAATATTTGAATTTTTCCATATTGCCTCCTCCAATATTCGTAATATTAGAGATTCTTTTAAACTTATTTTTTTAAAAAAATTAATATAATAATTAAGTTTCAAAATATATCGAGATAATTATATCTTTATCTTTCATAAAACTAGCAGAAAATGTTTCCTTATTATCTTACCCTATACTTGTTGATTAGGTGCAATTGCTAAAAAATGATATATTATTTATACTTGTTTAATTGAATATGGTTTTTAATGGTGAAATTAAATTATTTAGTGGATTGGATAGTGGGTAAGTAAGATCAAAAGTATAATTAATATGTAATAAAATCATAAATAAATCTTCTATAAGTGCTTTTATTATAATAAAGACAGTTGCAATTAATAATGTTATAATTATTATAAACCCAAGTGATAAATTTGATTCAATAACTTCTCCAGAGCTGGCATTCTTTCCAACAATCTTAGTAAAAAGAAATTATCTGTAATTCTAATACGAGGTACTGTAAAACGTATCGGGTCAGACCATTCACTCATCACATTATGACTGTCCTTAGCCCTTACTCTAATAAGACCATCCCATAATTCAAAAGTCGTCCATCTATGCGATGCAGAGATCTCCTGACCAGGTTTATATGGCCCAAGCCATCCACTATTTGAATCATCACTCCAGTCAAATATATAATAAACATCATCACCATCAGGGTCCGTAGTTGAAGCAGTAAATGTATGTTTAACAAATATTCTCCCAGAACTTGGACCATCAAGTTCAGGTTTATCAGGTGGATTATCATTTATCATATTGATTTTCATAATATAATAATCATCAAGAGTGCTATTTACTCCATCTGCAACTCCCCCAAGGATGAATCCACCATCACTGGTTTGTTGAACACACACAAACTTTATCCTATTTAATTCAAATCCTCCGATAATCAAATCCCATTCCACATTACCATCTACATCTGTTTTAATTAACCAAGAAGCTGCATAAGTATCGTCTTCTTTTGCAATGATAATAAATCCACCATCAGATGTCAATTGAACATCTTCTCCGAACCATTTATCTGTGAAGGAATTATCATATGTTCTATTCCATGTTTCATTCCCCTCATTATCTGTTTTTATCAATAATACTAAAGTTGGGGTGTTCTCTAAGGTTCTACTACCTGCTAAAATATAACCACCTTCAGACGTCTGGTGAACTGATTTAGTTTGTTGGTAGTAATGTTGCATTTGAAAGGTTTTTTGAAACTCCTCAGCACCATTGGAATCAGTTTTAACTAAGAAAATACCACGATAATCACTATCATAAGGGGTATACCACCCAGTTAATACAAATCCATTATCACTGGTGACTTCAATTGAGTTGACCCTGTTTATATACCTTCCGAAAACCCATAAACTCCTCCACTGTTCAGTACCATTAGCATATGTTTTCATCAAAAGAGCTTTACCAGACCCACTAAAACCACCAACAACATAACTACCATCAAAAACTTGTTTAACTGAAAAAAGTCCACCTCCAAGATCATATGATTTTTCCCATTCTATACTACCATTACAATCTATTTTAACTAACCATGATGTACCACCTGCATTGCTTCCACAGAAAATATATCCACCATCACTGGTTTGTCCTACCGACCAAGCATCGTCAAGCTCATCTCCTCCATAGACTCCATAGCTTTCATTCCATATCATTTTACCATTTTCATCTGTTTTAACAAGCCATGCATCATACCATCCATAAGGATTATAATATGCAGATCTTCCACAAAGAATATATCCATTGTCAGATGTTTGTCTAACATAGTGACATTCATCGGTTGTATGTTCTCCACCAAATCTTTTTTCCCATTGTATAACAGGTGATTTACTAGATGATGATTCCAATTTTATGATATTTGATTCAACATTATATCCAAAAGTTAAAGGCGAAATTACAATTAAACCTGCACATAAAGTGATGATAAGGATTTTCTTCTTCATTTTCTACAACTCCCTGTATTAAATTAATTATATAAAGAGTATATAAATGTTTTACAACAAACCGTATTATTAAAAAAAAAATTGAAAAATCATCTCAAAGTCAGTTTTCTAAAAAATATTAAAAATTTTTCCCATTTTTGAAATATAGGCGGTTTGGAAATTTTATATCGTTTTTAAAAATAAGATGATTTCTAAATATTGAGTAATTATTACAAGAAAGTTTTATATAGAACAGTACCTAAATTAAGGGTGGGTTGAACCTAAATAAAAATATATGATTTAGAAAAAACGAGTTGTAGAATGATGAATAAACTAAAAAATTATCCATTGAAAAAGAAAGGCAATGATTTTAGTTATATATAAAAAAATATCATTTGCAACAATTAGAGTCTGCTAAGTAATAGTATAACAGACAAATAATACAATTTAAAAAAAAATTTTCGGGATATTTATGGTTATTGTAAAGCAGAAAAAATTAGATAAAAAATGGTGAATAAAATGAGATTATTAGACGGATTTGGAAGACTTTGGAAGTATAATCATATTCCTAATTATATTAAGGAATTAAACAAACATCTATTGGATGCGCAATTTTCAATGGATCAACACAGGTTTTATGGACACATGAAATTGAAAAACTATGAATTCGGGATAGATGTTTTAATCGTTACAAATAAAAATGGAATACACAGAATATATACTTGCGTTTCCAAGTATGGCTCAATTTTGGAGATTATTTTTGACAAGAAAAAACAATGCTTTACCATTAAGAATTTAGATAAGTTGAGAGCTGAATGGAGAAAGAGTCATTCTGAAGAAGATGTAAAGGACAATGTTTTTGAAAATTTTATAATGGAGGTGAAAAATTTATGAAGTGTCAAATGAAAGATTGTGATGGCGAGTTTAGAGTTATAGCTAGCTATTATGTTAGAAGAATTAAGAAAAGACATAGACGATGTGACAAGTGCAAACATGAGGATTTTACAATCGAAATAAGCTCAAAAGAATATGATAGGATGAGAAAACTGATTGTTGAATTAAGAGAATCAGTTACAAAATATTTGGGTAAATAAACGGTTTACGATGTATTCAATATATAAACAAAATGATGGTAATTATTTTATCTTGATGCACAATCCAAACAAGGTATATATATTACATAAGGTCATAGAAAATACGTAGTAAATTTTTAAGGAGATAATTTAGGATAATGATCAAAATAAAATAATCCATTTCAACATGATAAAATTGTTATAAATCTATAATAAAAGACGATAAAAAAAAAACAAGGTATTAGTGTAACACTAGGACCTAAAAATGTAATGTTTAAATGTTAAATTATTTAGTATATAGGAGTTGGTTGTATACTCCCATTTGAAACTATTAGGAAAATTATGAAAGAAAAATGTAAAGGATGTCAAATTTCTGACAAAGCAGTAGTGATATTATCAATTTATATTGAAGAATATGTGAAAAATGTTACCGAAAAAAGTATGGAAATATTAGATAAAATGAATGAAAATTGTGAAATTCAAGGTTTAAGAAAGCAAATGAGACTTGATGATAAATGTATACAGAAGGGGATAAATAATATAAATCAGGAAAATCTTTTAAATTTACCTGGAAAACAGGAAGGAGGTAAAGTAAAAGAAAAAAAGAGATTTGGAAAACATTTGCAAATAAATGAACTCTCGATGGAGGTAATATAAAATGAATGAAAGAATACTAAAAGAATTTAAGGAATACCTTTGTCGGGAATATCGGAAATACGGAACTATATGTAGCTATTATATTCGATTAAGAAAATTTCTAAAATGGCTTGATAAACCAGTTGAAGATCTTACTAAAGATGATTTATTAAGATGGCGTAGTTATATAAATCAAAAATTTGCACAAAATGGCAATATCTCAAGAGTGGTTGCAGTTAATGTTTTTCTAAGATTTATCGGGAAACATGAAGAATGGAAAATTCCAGTTCCACCACCAAAAAGAACTAATAAAACACCATTAAATAGAGAACAACTTGACAAATTTCTTGAAGCAAGTGAAGATGATTATTTACATCATCTCATTGCTTTATTGGAAATTGATGGATTGTTACGACCGAGTGAAATTACAGAAATTAAGATTAGCAACATAGATTTTGATACACAACGGTTATTTCTTGAGGATACAAAAACAGGTGATAACTATATTATAATCAGTCCGAGGTTACAACAAGCAATTGAAAGCTATTTTAAGTTTCAAAGACCAGAACCCTTAGAAAAATACAAGGATTATTTGCTGATTATTCCTTCAGGACGTAAATTGGCAGGTCATAAATTTTCAGTTAAAGCAGGGATTATTAGAGATATTACAAAAAGAATTGCTATCAAAGCAGATATTAAAAGAAAAGTTACTCCCTATGTCATAAAACCTAGTTCAATAACAAGGAAATTTGAGGAAAGAGCAAATCCAAGAGTTATTCAAAGAATGGCACGTCATAAAAATATCAAAACTACATTAATTTACGATCTAACTGATGAAAATTCAGTACGTGAATATTTCCAACAACAAACAAAAATTGATACAAACAATCTTAGTCCAAAGGATAAAGCAAGACTCTGGCTTGATAAATTCATATCTGGTGAAATCGATTCTGAGTCATTTAAAAAAGGAATAGATACAATAAAAGAAATACAAGAAAAGCAAACAAATGATATTGATTACATTCAGTGAATAGGAAGTATTTAACCATAATGGGAAATATTTAGCTAAGAAAATGAAATATTATATTAAAGTCCATCGATTACCGTGTTTGAGAGAAAGGAGAAGGGATCATGCTAAAAACCCCAGTTATAGTATTGAATGTCAAAACCTATGCTGAAGCAACCGGTAGTAAAACACTTGATATCGCAATTATAATGGAAAAAATTTCAAAAGAATTAGGTGTTAGTATGGCAATTGCTGTACAACCAACTGATATTTCTCTTTGTTCAAACAAAGTATCAATTCCAGTTTTTGCAGAACATATTGACCCTATAAAACCAGGAAGTCATACTGGTTGGATTCTACCAGAAGCAGTAAAAAACGCAGGTGCTGTTGGAACACTAATAAATCATAGTGAACATAGGTTAATTCTCGCAGATATTGATGTGTGTATCACAAGAGCAAAAGAACTAAACCTTGATCATATAATTTGCTCAAACAATGTTGCAACATCTAGAGCAATAGCTGCATTTTCTCCAAATTTTATTGCAGTTGAACCACCAGAGCTCATTGGTGGTGATATATCAGTTACAACAGCAGACCCTGATATTGTAAGTAGTAGCGTTGAAGTAGTAAAAAAAATCGATAATAAGGTAAAAACTCTATGTGGTGCTGGAGTAAAAAATGGTAAAGATGTATCAAAAGCAATAGAACTAGGGTCTGATGGGGTTCTTTTAGCCAGTGGAATAGTAAAAGCTGAAGATAAAGAAAGTGTAATCCGGGATCTTGCGTCAGGATTATAACTAAAACTTAAGAAATTTACTTTTTAACTTTTCTAATTTTAAACTCTCCAATCCCAATAGGTATTATTTCAATCTCATCTCCATCTTGAATATCATGCATTTTAGCAATCTGACTAGGTATTGTCAGAACTAGACTACTTCCTACTACTCGAGCCTTACGAGTTAGAGGCATATCCCATCCACCACAGTTTGTAATGTATACTTGAATATATATATGTTTTGATTTTTTTTAATATATCCAAACATATTTATCAGGTATAATTAAATTATAATTAATCTTTAATTTATAGGAAAAAAATATTATTCAAAACATTCATTTTTATTTTTTTATTTTACCAAATTCCTTTTTTCTTTCTTTTGAGGTCATACCTGTTGCTTCAAAAAGGAATTCATTCCATTTTTTTATTAAATTTGGATCGCTATAAACCTTTTTAGGCGGTTCGATATCTACAATAAGAAAGTTTTTTTCTTGTTTCATATCAACTTTACCAATACCTTCGACCTCAAAATTTATCCCTTTGAAAATGTCTCCTTTAGTTCCAAAATGATTCTCTATTAATGCACTTATATCTTGATTATGACCTTTCTTTATTCTATATTCTCTCATTTACAATCCCAATTGGGAATCATAATTTAAAATATTAAATTTTGGTTTTTTCTATAAGTTAAAAGCTTTTTCAACTGCCTCTTCAGCAGAATTTGCTATAAAATAATGAGATTCAATATCTTGCATAAGATTACCATTTATTATCTGATCCACGCATCCTCCAGTGCCTTTTATCAAAATAAGAGGTTTTTCAGAAACCATACAATATGATATTTCATTAAGTGTTCCCCATCTACCCCCAATAGCAATAACAGCATCACCAGAATTTGCCACTAAATAATTTCTTACATTACCGATATTTGTTGGAATTGCAATATCAATACATTCATTAGCATCCTTTTTTGTATAAGGTAAAATACCAACAGTAATTCCATTTTCTTCTTTTGCACCTTTGCATGCTGCTTTCATTACACCACCTTGCCCTCCACAAACTAGAACTCCCCCTTTTCTAGCAATAAGTCTACCAACCTGCTCAGCGACATCTATTGCATATTGTGATAAATAATTATCATCAACATCACTGCCACAAATGGATATTACCTTTTTCATTGAAAGGCCATAATCATAAATTGTTTTTTAATTATTTCTCCCAAAAACATTATAAATAACTCATCCTTACACTACAATTCGCATATCTGGTGATATTCTCTATGGCAAAGAAATATTCAAAAACAAATCCTGCTCTTACAGCATTAATTCATGAGCTGAAGAAACAGGCAAATGAAAATGATGCACCTATCTGGAAAGATGTTGCATTAAGACTACAGAAACCCTCTAAAAACTGGTCAGAAGTAAATCTTGATAGGATTAGTAGATATATTGGTGATAAAGAAACAGCTCTTATTCCTGGTAAAGTATTATCAGATGGAAATCTTACAAAAAAAGTTTTAATTGCAGCTTGGTCGTTTTCAGAAAAGTCTCAAGAAAAGATTAAAGAAGCTGGCGGCAAATTCTTGACAATTCAAGAACTTATGAAAAGCAATCCAAAAGGAAAAGATATTAGGATATTGGGTTAGATATGACAACTATAATTGATGCAAGTGGGGCAATACTTGGTAGACTAAGTACTTTTACTGCCAAACGATTGCTTAAGGGAGAAGAAATAGCTGTAATAAATTCTGAAAAAGCAATTATTTCAGGAAAGAAATCCTCTATTAAAAATAGGTATAAAGAAAAAAGGGAGCTTGGAACATATCGTAAGGGCCCTTTTTATCCTAGAATGCCTGATATGATTGTAAAAAGAACAATTAGAGGAATGATACCCTATCAAACACCTCATGGTAGAACAGCCTTTAAAAGATTGAAATGCTATATTGGTGTTCCAAAGGAATTTGAAGGAAAGAAATTTGAAAGTATTAAATCAGCTGAAAAACAACCTGTTGATTATGTTACAATTGAAGAATTATCAAGATCATTAGGAGCAAAGATCTAATGGTAAAAAAGGTAGTTAATACTTCAGGAAAAAGAAAAACGGCCGTAGCAAGAGCAACTGTCCAAAAAGGAACTGGTCTTGTAAGAGTTAATAGTTTACCAGTTGAACTTTATGAACCTGAAATTGCTAGATGGAAGATACTTGAACCATTAAAAATTGCAGGAGATCATGTTAGCAAAGTAAATATTGATGTCAGTGTTGAAGGTGGCGGCTTTATGAGCCAAGCAAATGCAGCAAGAACTGCTATTGCTAAAGGTCTTGTTGAGTTTACTGGTGATCCAAGTTTAAAAATTGCTTTTCTTGATCATGATAGAAGTTTGCTTGTAAGTGATTCAAGAAGAAAGGAATCAAAAAAGCCTCTTGGTCGTGGAGCAAGAAAAAAGAGGCAGAAATCATATAGGTGATATTGTGATAATTCCTGTTAGATGTTTTACATGTGGAAAGGTCATTAGTGACGTATATGAAGAATATAAAAAGCGGTATGAAGAATATAAGAAATCTATAAATGCTGGTGAAAAACCAAAAGAAACACCTAAACAGATACTTGATAATCTTGGACTCGATAGATACTGTTGTAGACGTATGGTACTTACTCATGTCGATTTAATCGGAGAAGCTGCACCTTACGAATAAAATTAAATCCATACTTTTATCAATTTTTATTTATTACATAAATTTACTTATGAATTAATTTGGGCGCGTGGCCTAGCCAGGATATGGCACCAGCCTTCTAAGTTGGTAGTCGCGGGTTCGAATCCCGCCGCGTCCGTATTTTATTATTTATTTTTTTATAGTATTTTTACAACTTATTACATTTAACAATTTCTTAAGACTTATATTTTACGTCAATCGTCGATAAAAAATGAACAACAATATATAAATATGATTTATATTATTAATATGTATAAATATAAATTTCAGTATCTAACCGAGGTGAATGGTTAATAATGATATTATGTCATTGTAGAAACTGTAAGTCCAATTTCGATTTTCCATTGGAAATAACAATTGGTTATGACAAAAGATTTTTAGTATGTCCAAAATGTAAAAGTAAAGATTGGGGAAATATTGCAGAATAAGATTTATTATATAATGTTACTTAAAGCTAATATAATATTTTTTAATTTTATTATTTCTTTGTTATTAGTTTCATTAACGGAATCATCCTTATTAGAAGATTGCTCAAGATATTCAATATATATATTGACAAGATGAATAAAAGATAAAATGTATCTATTTATTGATTTTTTTTCTGATATAATCTTCCAATATTCAGAATTATAATAATTTAATAACTCATTTAATGATAATACAAAATATTGATTAGTTTGAATTTTTCCCTGTTTAATTTTTGATAAAAAATCCTTAATAACACCATTCTGCAACTCTAAAATAAATTTTAAATCCTTTAATTTCTCTGATTCACTCTTAGTTTCCTTCTCTGAATTATCATTTTTTTTGTAAAGCAGTCCCTTTTCTTCCTCTTCTCTAAGTTCTTTTACGATATGTGGTTCTATCAATCTGCATCCCATATATTTGTTGTTATAATGTATTTAAAATTATTATTTAACGTTTATGAATTATTATCAATTTTAAAATAATAATTAAAAATATTCAATCACAATAAACACCGTTATTCATTAAACTAGCCATACAATCTCGGCACATATCAGTCTCAATTTCATCCTCATATAGGAGTTCATTTACTCCACAAACACCACATTTTTGCATTATATCAAAATGTCAAAAATAGAAATCTTTCTAGTAATGTAAAACGACCTAAAAACCATAAAATCAATTGACTATAAGATGCTCTATTTCTGGGGATTATAACTTCAAGTGTTCCCCAATCACTCAAAAGACCATTAATATCCTGAGTTTGTGCTCTAATAGTATATTTTCCTTTATTTTTCCATGAATGATTATATATAATAATCGAACCTGAAGGATAAGGACCATACCATTTACTTGGTGTCCCATTTTCCCAATCTATATGTATTAACATATCGTCTTCCTCAGGATCATATATTAAAAAATAATAATCGTACAATACCTGGGTTCTACCATTTGTAGGACCAGTTATAATAGGTACTAGTGGTGAATTATTTCCTATTGTTGTGAAACTCCAAATAGGACCCTCTGCTATTGCATTATGTTCATCTCTAGATACTATCTTCCAATAGTAAGTTGTATTGAGTTCACAATCCTCAGAATATTCAAAATAATTTACAGTTCCATTACTAATAACCTTTGGAGGGGGAGTTGTGTTTCCAAAATATACATCATAATACACAAAGTCACCATCAGGATCTCCTCCATTCCACCGAACATTGCACCCTGAAACATTTGTTGCACCATCAGATGGAGCTGGATTCCTTGGAGTATAAGGAGGATAATTCCAGGGAATTACCAAAAAGTTCAAATAAACATCATATGGAAATTGACCATAATAAAAACCACCACCCGACCCATATAATGTGAAGGTATTACTTGGCTGACCATCTGGGATAGGTATATACAATGTATCATCTTCGATACAAAAATCCCCATCACAACCATAAGTTATGTTTATACCTAAGGAGCCGATTAGTGTTGCCTCACCAGTATCAGTGTCAATAATCCATACACTATCAGTTCCTAAATCCCAACCGTAAAGGATACCTTCTGAGTCAAATGCCATTCCAACCATATACAAAACACCTCCCCCAAATGGACCAATTTGTTCCTGTTCACCAGTGTCTGGATCGATTTTATATAGATAATTGTTATCTGAACTTCCATACAACGAACAAGTTACAGGATCATATGCAAGTGCAATAATATCTGTTCCACCGCCACCAATAGACCACATTTCACAAGTTTCTAGGTCAATTCCATATAAAAGACCACTATTATATTCAGAAGTAACAATCACACCATCCTTTGTCCAAGCACCTCCAGTCAAGAAATTTCCACTACCTAATTCACCCTCACAGATGCATGTCAAATCAATAGGTTTATTTAGTATAAAATCCCAAGCTCCACAATAATAACTCTGACCAATTAAATATGCTATTTGATCTGAAGACATCATTACTTCATTATTAATTGATAAAATATTATGAGAATAATTTGTTACATCCTCAGAAATATTTCCAATTGATGATGCAGCACTTATCCCAAAAAGAAAAACTACAATCAAGACAAAAAATATTTTATAAATATAAACCTCCTTCAGTTTCATGTTTTAATCCTCCCAAATAATATTAATTATATATTCTGTATATAATTTTTTCTGATTAATAATACAACAAATGTAATAATTTAAGACCATTTAGACTTTTTTATATGACAATATCTAAGATAATTAATTATTATTAAAATTTGAGTATCTAGCTTATATTTAGAGGAAGGTAGAAAATAATGAAAAAAGTTTTAAAAAATATTTTTTCAACGAACTAGACCCACATAACCTCACAGTATTTACAATTTGATAAATAAATTTATTTGATTTTTTATAGTTGAATTTGATAAAATATTATTTCAATGAATCTAAAATATTTCTTAGTTTTGGAAAAAAATTTAGATAATGCTCAAAAAATCTAGAAAAAAACATTCTACTCTCAAATTTACTTCTTGGAATTTCTATTTCAAATTCTGCAAATTTACTTTCTTCATTATAAATGTCCTTAGCTTTAGCCTTAATTGTATGTATTCCTTTATTTACCCATGTATGTGAGACATTAATTTTTTCACCTGAATTATTTGGACCAATCCACGACTCAATATAACCATCATCCCATATTATATAATAATAAACAGCATCTGATTCGGGATCAGTTGTTGAAAATGAAAAATTATATTCAACTCCTTGATTTACTGACTTTGGTCCATCGATTTCAGGAATCAATGGCGGATTATTAACAAATGGAATAATATGTTGAATTGCATCTATATCAACACCAGGATTTGTTTCATAAGCATCACCGTCATTGTCATCAACTATTTTTATAAACTGAGCTTGATCAATTGAAAAATCATTCAAATCAAATTCAGTTGTTCCAGTTGCAAGACCTAAATATGTCCAAGGACCAGTCCAATTAGATGATAAATATACATCATAGCTATCATCTGATCCTCCCTCTTCATATATTTTAAAATCTACAGAATCCTCATGATCGATAATTATACCCTCTTCACCCATATCTAAAATTATATAACCACCTTTACCCAAAGATGCGCAAATTCCTTCTGGTGGACCAAGAGCTGATATTGCTTCAGTTGGATTATTCTGAAAATTATTTGGATAACCATATGGATCATAAAAATTACACAATGTCACTTGTTCAGCATAAAAATTATCCTCAGGGGATAGAGAAACATCAAGTTCCGTTGTGACACCTTCACTTATAACAACTTGATGAGTTTGTTCCTGATATCCATTTGCTCTAACTATTACATTATATGAACCAGGGAATAGTGGTTTATGATAGTCTCCTATTTTTGGATCAGTAAAACAAGGCCAATAAACTTCTTCAACCCATATAGTTGCAGCAACTGGAAGACCAGTATTAAAATCAGTAATAACTCCTTTTAAACCTATATCTGCAGCATCAATTATTTCAAGTATTGCATCCCTATTATAATCCCAAGCTTGTGGGATATCACTATTTTGAACTTCAATAGTCCAATCAATATCTCCCCGACATCCATATGAAAAATCATTAGTATCGCCTCTCGTTTGGTACCAGTCATATCCTTCTACAACCCAATAATTGTTATGAGAACCATACTGCTCAGAAAGAGCGGCAACCACTTCATTATCAGCAACAGGATCACCTTTATAGTTCCAAATATAATTTACAACATCACCAGACGTGTGAAATGAAAGAGAAAAAACAAAATTATTATCAATTGCATGGTTTCTAATAACTTTGGTTTCAGGTTGGGAAAATGGTGAGGGACTCCCACCTTCTCCACCCCACATATATCCATAATCCCTGTTCAGATCTACACCATTAGCATTATATCTTGAAGTCATTTCTCTGCCATCTGGATTTACTAGAGGAATGATCCATATTTCTCTCTCATCAACAAGATCTTGAATATTAGGATCACTTTCATAATTTTCAACCAATAACCAAGCAAGCATTAGAGGAAGCTCTACAGACATTAACTCATTACCATGATGACATCCGCAGATTCTAACTTCAGCTTCGTTTTCTTCAATATCAGGGTAATCTGTAATTTTTAGACCCCAAATTGTTCTACCTTGAACACTACTTCCAAGATTGTAGATTTTTGCAATTGATGGATATGTACTGGCAATATCTTGTAATTCAGAAGTCAACTCAGAATAAGAATGAAAATCATCAAGAAGTTCAGGATTTTCTTTCCAACCCATCATTTCAGAATAGTCATCAAATAGAATTTTTGGGTTAAGATTTTGAGCTTCAAGCCATTTTATTTCTTGGATTGTTGAAAAAATTATTACATTATTTTCATTTATTTCAAGGATAGCAAAATCATTATCGATTATTTTACCTAAGGTTGAAGGATTTGATAATGGAATCTTTACAATAGCTTGGTCGAGTTTATCGAATTTTTGATAATTAATAACAGATCCTTGTGCAAAAGATAGTGCAAATAATAGAATCAACAATATAATTGACAATATTTTTTTGTTAATGAACTTTTTTATGAATTACTCCCCCTATTGTAAATAATAATAACATGTGTTAATATATAAAAATTTCATTGCCTTATAAAACTAGATACTTCTTATTTTTAAATACTATAAATATTTCTTAAATTACAATTATTTAATATAGTAAAAACTTATTTCATTTTTTATATAATGGGAAACAAGATGGGATGCAAAACGCAGTTAGTCTACTTAAGTACTAGATTATCCTTTTTAAAAGAAAATCGACCAAAGAAATGTAACTCTTTTAAGAATTTTGAGGTATTAGTATGAAAAACATACCAGATATTGTCAAAGAGTTAAAAGAAGCAGAGAAACTTGGTCAATTGAAAAGTGCTATAAAGAATAAAATAGAAATTCAAAAAATGGATAACAAAGAAAAAAATTCATTAGATTTTTTTGAAAATAATAAAAATATTGATGTTCATAAAAGCAAGATAAAAAATATCCAAATTGAAAAAACCAGTAAAAAAAAGCTTATTGAAATGGAAGAATTTTATAAAACAATATTTGAAAACTCGGCTGTAGCAATAACTTTGACAGACGAAAATGAAAACATTATCTCTTGGAATAAATATACCGAGAAACTTCTTGGTATGAATGAAAAAGATTTATTTTTAAAACCAGTTAAATCACTATATCCGCTTGAAGAGTGGAAGAAAATCCGTAAAGAAAATGTTCGACAGAAAGGGATGCAACACCATCTTGTAACAAAAATTTTAAACAAAGAAAATAAAACTATTGATATAGATATTTCAATAAGTGTTTTAAAAGATAATCAAGGTGCAATTATTGGATCAATTGGTGTAATTAAGGATATAACTGAACAAAAGAAAATGGAATTTGAACTTGAATCTAAACATAATCTTTTACAATCACTTATAGATAATCTACCAGATTCCATATATTTTAAAAATAAAAAAGGTAAATTTATCAATGTTAATAAAGCAATAGCAAAAAACTGTAACTCTTCTGCTGAGGAAATGATTGGTAAATCAGATTTTGATTTTTTTAAAAAAGATATTGCTCAAAAAAGATTTGAAGATGAGAAAAAAATAATGGAAACAGGCAAGTCCATTTATAATAAAGTTGAGAAAATCAAAGATATCAATGGAATTGAAAAATGGGTTTTAACAACTAAAATTCCAAGGTATGATAGTAAAGGAAATATAATTGGTACTATGGGGATTTCAAGAGATATCACTAAGTTAAAAAAATCTGAGGAGAAATATAAAAACCTCTTTGAAACAGCAATAGACCCTATAGCAATTCTTGATAAAAATGGAAATTTTATTGATATAAATGAGCAAGTAACAAATATTTTAGGCTATAATAAGAGTGATCTTATTGGAAAGAAATTTAATGAAACAGAAATTCTCACAAAAGATAGTCTTAACAAAAGTTTAGATGGTTTTTTAAAAAGAATGAAAGGTGAAAATGTTTCATCTTATGAAGTTGAAATTGTTTCAAAAAATGGTGACTTAATACCTGCTGAAATAAATGCTAGTGCACTCTATGAAAATGATGAAGTTATAGGCGATTTTGTAATAATTAGAGATTTAAGAGATAGATATAAACGAAAAGAAATCGAAAAAGAGCTTGTTGAATCAGAAAATAGATTCAGAGATATATTTGATTCCACAAGTGATTTTCTATTGTATATTGAAAAAGGTGTTATTCTTGATGCCAACAAAACTGCTATAAAATTTTGTGATTTTAAAAAAGATATGGTAATTGGAAAAACAATTTCTGAATTAAAGAAGATATTTTCAAATGAGGATATGGAGAAGCATCAAGAGGCAATAAAAAATTCAAGTAAAGGATTAAAAGTTAGAGATTACGAGACTGATTTGATTTTGAAGGATGGAAAAAAATATAATTTTTTATTCTCAGTTGATTGTATAAGAGATATTAAGGGTATAAAGGGAATACTAATAAGAGGAAGAGATATCACCCAGCGACATCAAGCTTGGGAAGAGTTGGTAAAACTTGAGGAAAAATATCGAGTACTTGCTGAAACATCAGCAGATGGGGTAGTAATAATAGATTCTTTAGGTAGGTTAACTTATATAAATCCTTCTTTTGAAAAACTTTGTGCTAGAAGAAAAAGCCAGATATTAGCAACTTTATTTAGAGAATATTTATCAGATGAATCAGTATATTTCTTTGAGCAGGTTTTTATTGATGCAAGAAAAAAAGATGAAAAAATTGAAAACGTTGAACTTGAGCTTGTGCATGCAAAAGGAAATATCATTCCAATAGAAGTCAATATGGCTCCATTTAAGAAGGATTATGAATTTACAGGTATGGTTTGTACAATTAGAGATATCACTGAAAGAAGAAATATTGAGGATGAACTTAAAAAATCAGAACGCCTCAAAACTGAATTTATGAATATTGCCGCACATGAATTGAAATCACCAGTTACACCAATAAAAGGATATCTTGATTTAATAATTTCAGACAAGGATGCAAGTGATAGGATAAAGGACTGGGCAAAGGTAAGTCTGAGAAATGCTGAAAGATTGCTCAAACTTGTAAATGATATCTTAGATGTATCAAGGCTTGATACAGATACAATGAGATTTGATATGGAAAGACTTGAAACCCTAGAAATTCTCAATGAAATTGTAGAGGATATGAGAGCTCCAATTGAAGGTAAGGGCTTGAAGTTTTTAATAAAAGTTCCTAACAATTTACCAAATATTATGGGAGACAAACATCGCTTATCTCAAGTTTTGAAAAACCTTATAGGAAATGCCATTAAATTTACTGATAATGGTTCGATAGGAATTGAGGCGCAAAAGAAAGACGCTCATATATTAATTATAATTTCAGATACTGGAATAGGTATCTCAAAGGATGAGCTAAAAAAGATTTTCAATAAATTCTATCAAGCGTATACTGGTGATGATAGGAAAAACGAAGGAACTGGACTTGGTTTATTTATCTGCAGAGAAATTCTACAAAAACATGATGGTGAAATTTGGGTTGAAAGTGAACTTGGTAAAGGAAGCAAATTTATTGTGAAATTACCATATTTACACAAGATGGTTGTAAACCTAAATGATAAAAATTAAATTTTACCAATTGGAAGGTGGTTTATATTAAAAAGAAATGCCCAGAATGTGGTTCAAAGGCTGTTAAACTTTATCAAAATAAAAGTTTCGAAGGGAAAAGATCCTGGGTTCCAACAGCATGGAACTGCACAAAATGTGGTTATACATATTACGTTGCTGCGGATACATTAATGTACAAGATGGGAGGAGACCCTTATTCTTCCTCATTTAAGAAGAAATGCCCAAAATGTAGTTTGGGTCTTGTAAGACTATATAGACATATAAATCCAAAATATGGAAAACAAAAATGGATTTCACAAGGTTGGTTTTGCTCTAGATGCAAATATATTTGGATGGATAAAAAGTCAAATTAAACTTGTTTCTTAATTTCTTCTGTTATAGGTTTTTTTTCAAGTGCTTCTTCTCTTTTAGTAATATAATTTATACCTAGTTCAGTAAGTTCTATTACATTGTACGAAATATATTGAAGAAATTCATATTCTAAAAGTTTCTTTAAAATATTATTAAATTGTTGTTTTGTAATATGTAATAAAACAACTGCAGTTTCTGCATCCATGTCTCTTGATTGCAGCATCTTTAAAAGTTCAAATTCTTTTTCATTTACCTCAATTTTCTTTTCTAACTCATCAGGAATATCAGTAATCTCATCAGATAAATTTTTTACATAGTTTTCAATGATTGACTCCAAATGCAAATTGTCTAAAACTTCACCTTCCTTATTATATAGAACACAAGACTTTTTTCCAGGATCATATTTCCAAGACGCTACATTTTTCCAAGTATAACCAAGTAGACTTACTCCAGATGTACCCTTACCTAGTTTTGCTTTCTTTCGTTCTCTACTTCTATATAGATAATGTTGTTCTATTTGTAAACTTGCAAGATCAACACCATATTCAAGAAGAGCATTCATAAGATCATCACCCGCTCTTCTTTTAAGTTCTGCAATGAAAAAGAGTCCTGCTTTACCAATAATGTCCATATATACAATTCTAATTATTGCTTCTATTGCTCTTCCGACTCGTTCTGGTTCAATATTATCTATTTCAGGGGAAATAGCAATTACCTCATCATCAATTAATTTACCCCTTTCATCAATTCTTACAAAAATTAAAAATTCATGTTTTTGTTCAAGAGTCTTAATAATTGAACCTATTACCTTTGCTGCAAAAGTTTCAGTTGTTCTTCTTCCTGCTACATGATAAAGAGACCTTAGTATTTCACCTAGAACATAAGAATTTTTGAATGATCCCATCTTAATTTTTATGAATAGTAAACTTATTTAATTATCTTTCTCTAAATAGATTCATAAAAAAATTGATAAGATTTGTTTTTCCTAAATTATTATATATTGGAATTTGTTTAGGGCAAGCTATAACACATAAGGAAATCTTAATATGAAACGTAGTTCTAGGGTCTGGAAGAAAAGACACAAAATGCGTTGGAAATGGCGAAAGAAACGTATGCGACGTGAAAAAAGGTCTAGGAAGAAATAGAGTTACTAACTGGGGGCATGGTGTAACCCGGCATCATTGTGGGCTCCAGTTATGATTAAAAGAGGGTCATCTGATTTGGTGATGAATAACTGGAGCGATGACCTTAGAAGAGACCCGCCGATCTGGGTTCAAATCCCAGTGCCCCCATCCGACTAAAAAGGTGTAAAAATATGGAAATCATAAAAAAAATCGATATAAAAAATTTCAATTTCTATACAATACTATCAATATTATGTTTACTTGCGGGAATCATACTTTGGATTGATTGGATGGTTAGATATGGTATAGTTTATGATCTTGGAATTTATTCACTAGCAATAGTCTTTGTAATATCTGGAATTATAGGATTTATTTTATCATTATTGAAAAAAGAAGAAATTGAAGACTAAATCATTTTCCAGGTTAAAATTGGATTTTTTGAAGCACTAACTTCATCAACACGATTAACTGAAGTATTGTTTGGTGCAGATTTAACAATTTCAGGATCTTCATTTGCAATTTTAAGAATTGCATCAACATACCTATCTATATCATTTTTTGACTCAGTCTCAGGTGGTTCAATCATCAAAGCCTCTTTTACAATAAGAGGAAAATAAACGGTAGGCGGGTGAAAACCATAATCTAGAAGTCTTTTAGCAACATCCATTGCTCTTATCCCTTTCACCTGTTTTAATTTCTCACAACTGAGTACAAATTCATGTTTTCTGATATCTTTATAAGGCATATCATAAAGTTTTGAATCAAGTATCTTTTTTTTCATATAGTTTGAATTAAGAACAGCTATTTCTGAAGCTTCCCTTAAACCATCACTTCCCATCATTAGAATGTAAATATATGCTTTTAGAAGAACAGAAAAGTTACCATAATATGCTCTTATTTTACCAATGGATTCAGGAGCATCATAATCAAAAACATAATTTCCCTCCTTTGTTTTTCCAATTCGAGGAATTGGTAAAAACTTTTCAAGTTTCATTTTAACACCGACAGGACCACTTCCAGGTCCTCCTCCACCATGAGGGGTTGCAAAAGTTTTATGTAAGTTAAGATGAACTATATCAAAACCCATATCACCAGGTCTTGCCTTACCCATTATTGCATTTATGTTTGCTCCGTCATAATAAAGAAGAGCACCTGCATCATGAACCATTTTTGATATTTTTAAAATTTCAGATTCAAATATTCCTAGAGTGTTTGGATTAGTAAGCATAAAACAAGCAGTTTTTTCAGAAAGAGCGTCCTTAAGCATCTTTAAATCAACAGTGCCATCTTTGTTAGAAGCAATTTCAATTAATTTATATCCAGCCATTGAAACACTTGCTGGATTTGTTCCATGAGATGTATCAGGTAGGATTACCTCATCTCTACTACCTTGATTTCTATCTTCATGATAGGCTCTAGTAAGAAGCATTCCTAAAAATTCTCCATGGGCACCAGCTGCTGGCTGAAGAGAAAAAAAATCCATTCCAGTTATTTCACAAAGCATCCTTTCAAGTTCAAATAAGATCTTAAGGTTCCCCTGAACAGTTGATATATCCTGACATGGATGTGTATTATTAAATTTACCCCAAGAAGCAATTTCCTCACATAATTTTGGATTATATTTCATAGTACATGAACCAAGTGGATAAATACCAGTATCAATTCCATAATTCATCTGGCTAAGTCTATGAAAATGACGAACGATTTGAGTTTCATCAAGGTTGGGAATATCAATATTTTTTTTCCTCTGCAGTGTTTTTGGAATTTTATCAAAAGAATTAATTTTTTCTTTTTTAGATATTACTAGTTCATTTAGAAGAGGTTCCTCATAAATTGCTGATCTATACATATGAAACCTCCTTTAACGATGAAACAAATTTTTCAAAATCATCATCAGTATGAACTTCTGATGTACCAATTAACATACAATTTTCTAACTCTGGATAAAATTCTTCAAGAGTTAAACCACCAAAAATTCCATTTTGCAAAAGTATTTTATTTAGTTTTTTTACATCATCTGAATATTCTACTACAAATTCATTAAAATGTGTGCTTTTAAATTTCAATTTAAATCCAGGTAAAGAAGCTATTAATTTTGCAAGTTTTTCACCATTCTCAAAATTTATTTTTGAAATATTAAAAAATCCCTCTGAACCTAACCAGGAAAGATAAACAACGGCAGCAAGAGCACAAAGACCTTCATTTGTACAAATATTGCTTGTTGCTTTAGCCCTTCTAATATGTTGCTCACGAGTTTGCAATGTCATACAAAATGCTCTTTTATCTTTGATATCTTTAGTAACTCCAATAATTCTTCCAGGCATTTGCCGTAAGAGTTCATTTTTACAAGCATAAATTCCTAAAGAAGAACCTCCAAAATTCATAGTATTTCCAAGACCTCTACCTTCACCAATAACAATATCAGCTCCATACTCTCCAGGACTTTTTGTAATACCAAGAGAAATTGGATCAACTCCAACAACAAACAAAGAACCAGATTTTTTTACAATTTCACTGATTTCATCAATATCATCTTCAAATATCCCAAAGAAATTAGGGTTTTCAATATAAACTCCAGAAGTATCTCCATTAATTTTTCTTTTAAGTTCATCAATATCAATTTTACCTGTTTTAGAATTATATGATATTTCTTTTATTTTTATTCCAGGTCCTTTTGCATAATTACTCAAAACACATTTTTTCTCCCATGAAATGTTATGAGGCATAATGAAATTCTTTTTTCTTGTGATACGAGTACACATTAGAGCTGCTTCTGAAAGTGATGTTACACCATCATAAAGTGAGCAGTTTGCAACATCCATTCCAGTAATTTCAGCAATCATACTTTGATACTCAAACATTGCTTGTAAAAAACCTTGACTTGCTTCAGATTGATATGGAGTATATGAAGTATAAAACTCTGATCTTGAAGTAATCGATTTAACGATTGCAGGTATATAATGAGATTTAATTCCACCACCTAAAAAACTTAAGAAATCATTACATGATCTGTTTTTTCCAACAATTTTTCTTAATTTTCTTTCAGTTTCTTGTTGAGATAGACCACAAGGTAAATTCAAATTTTTAATTTTAATATCCTTTGGAATATCTAAAAATAAATCTTCAATTTTATTTAGTCCCAATTCTTCAAGCATTATTGTTTTAATAGAGGAGTTTGGAACAAACTTCATAAAATCCCCAACACGGTATTAATAGTGTGTTAAAGAAGCTTTAGGTAATTGATCCATTATATCAAAATTATAAAGTGTTTAATCTTCAACAATTAAAATAGAATTCATAATCAAGATTTGTAATTTCACCCATATATCTATTCCACTCATTTCTTTTCTTTTCAATAAACAAATCTGCAGCATCTCTACCAATACCATTTATAAGAATATCATCCTTTTCAAATTCTTCAAGAGCTTCCATTAAATTTGTTGGAAGTTGTTTAATTTTATATTTTTTAATTTCCTCAGGACTCATTTTGTATATATTTTTAGAAACAGGATTGTAGCTTATTTTTTTGTTAATTCCATCTAAACCTGCATAAATAAGAGCGGAAAAGAGAAGATATGGATTTGCTGCAGGGTCTGCATTTCTAATTTCAATGTCTACATTTTTTCTAGCAGGAATCCTAATCAAACTACTTCTGTTATACTGATCCCAGGCAATATAGATAGGTGCTTCAAAATTTGGAATTAATCTTTTATAAGAATTAAGAGTAGGATTTGCCAATGCTGCAATTCCTCTAGAATGATCAAGGATTCCACCAATAAAATAAAGTGCTGTTTGACTTAAATTATATTGATTTGAATTATCAAGAAAAATGTTTTTTCCTTTTTTAAACAAGGCAATATGTGCATGCATCCCATTACCTGCTTCATCTGAAAGAGGTTTTGGCATAAATGTAATATCTATATAATATAATGCTGCAATTTCTCTTGCTAAAAATTTGAAAAAAATACAGAAATCTGCAGCTTTTAATGATTCTAACTCTTTAACTTCTATTTCATGTTGAAATTTTCCTTTCTCATGATGTTGATATTTTACTTGATATCCACTTTCAATTAATACATCAGATAATCTTTTTCTATATTCCATTAGATTATCCATTGGAGGAGGGGAAAAATAACTAGTTTTTTCTCTTTTATCAACATCTTGATCAGATTCCTTTAAATTAAATGAACAAAATTCCATCTCAGGTGATATTCTTACCTCATCATATCCATCTTTTTTTGCTTTTTCTACTGCTTTTTTTAAAATATTTCTTGGATCTGCTCGATATATTTTATAATCTGTATCATATAAATCTGCACGTATCATAGCTTCGTCTTTTTTGTAAGGCAAATATTTAAAAGTCTCAATATCTGGTATAGCTATCATATCTGATTTTTCTACCTTTCTAAATCCAATTGAGGATCCATCAAAATTTATCCCTTTTTTCAAAATATTATCATCTAAAAAACGTTTAGCTGGAATATGTAAAACTCTTAATCCACCGATTATATCTGTAAAATGAACTTGTATCCACTTTATGTCTTTCTTTTTGACTAATTCCGTCATTTCTTTTTTATTCATAAAGGGATTAGAAATATGTTTTTGATATAAACATTTCTATTATAAAAAAATTGACTTAAATTATGAAATAATTTAAATTGAAATATTTAATGCAAGGTTTATGATGTATTATAAATTTAAAGATGGAGTAAAAAGAGATATTACCATTGGAAAAATAGTTTGTTTAGCAAGGTCATATAAAAAACATGCCCAAGAGATGAATTCTGATGTTCCTAAAGAACCTGTTATTTTTTTAAAACCTGCAAGTTCTGTAATTTTTAATGGAGATAAAATAAATATTCCAAAAATGTCAAATTGCTTACATCATGAAGTAGAATTAGGTATTATTATTGGAAAGAGGTGCAAACTTGTTAATAAAAAAGATGCTTTGAATTTTGTTTTGGGTTATTTAATTGGACTGGATATCACAGCAAGAGATATTCAATCAGATTTTAAAAAAAAGGGGTGGCCATGGACAATAGCAAAAAGCTTTGATACATTTGCACCGATAAGTGATGTTGTATTAAAAGAACTTGTTTCTGATCCTCAAAATCTTGATATTTCTTTAAAAGTAAATGGTAAATTAAAACAAGATTCTAACACAAGTTTTATGATTTTCTCTATTGAGGAAATAATTGAATTTATTTCAAAAGTTATGACTCTTGAACCTGGTGATTTAATTTTGACAGGAACTCCTGAGGGCGTTGATGAAATTAAAAAAGGAGATATTTTAGAAGCAAAACTCGGCAATATTTGTTCTTTAAAAGTTTTTGTAGATTAATTTTGGAAAATGTTTTAAATATTAATCATATTGCCAGATTAAACTTAATATTTGGAGGAGGTTATTTATATGAAAGATGTCGTAATTGTATCTGGTGTTAGAACTGCACAAGGTAAGTTTGCTGGCGGTCTAAAGGATTTTTCAGCAGCACAACTTGGTAGTATTGCAATTAAGGAAGCTATTAAACATGCTAGCGTTAAATCATCTGAAGTCGATGAAGTTATAATGGGAAATGTTGTTTCTGCAGGACTTGGTCAGAATGTTGCTAGGCAAGCAGCAATAGGAGCAGAATTACCTTATGAAGTTGGTGCTTTTCATGTTGATAAAGTATGTGGATCAGGTTTAAAGGCAATTATTTTGGCTACTCAGGCTATAAAAACAGGGGATGCAGAGGTTATTGTTGCAGGGGGTATGGAAAGTATGACAAATTGTCCTTACCTTCTTCCAAAGGGTCGTTTTGGATATAGATTGTTTGATGGTAAGGTTGTAGATTCCATGGTTAATGATGGACTTTGGGATGTATACAATAATTTCCATATGGGCAACACAGGTGAGTATGTAGCTGAAAAACATAATATTACTAGAGAAGAATGTGATAAATTTGCTCTTGGTAGCCATCACAAAGCCGCAAAAGCAACAGAAAATGGGTGGTTTAAAAACGAAATAATTCCAATTGAAATAAAACAAAAAAAAGGGGACCCAATTATTTTTAATAAGGATGAAGGTATAAGAGCAGATACAACCCTAGAAAAACTTGCAAAACTACCTCCTTTTTTCAAAAAAGATGGAGTAGTAACTGCTGGTAATGCTTCTCAAATAACTGATGGTGCTTCGGCTGTAGTTGTTATGAGCAAAGAAAAAGCAGAAAAAAATGGAATTGAACCATTAGCAACTATTAAGGGATATAATACAAGTGGTGTTGAGCCTGCCTATGTGATGGGCGCTCCAATTCCTGGTGTTAAGGCTTTAATGAAAAAGATGAAATTATCTGTTGATGACATTGATTTATTTGAGCATAATGAAGCTTTTTCATCTGCTTCAGTTGCAGTCATAAAGGAAATTGGCATTCCAGAGAAAAAATTTAATGTTCATGGTGGCGCTGTGGCACTTGGTCATCCTATTGGATGCAGTGGATCAAGAATTCTTATCACATTGATGCATGCTATGAAAAATCTAAATAAAAATCGTGGTTTAGCAACAGTTTGTCTTGGTGGAGGAAATGCTGTTACTATGATTATTGAGAGGTGAAAATAATGGGTGTTAAAAAAGTTGGTGTAATTGGTGCAGGTCAAATGGGACATGGCATTGCTCTTGTTGCTGCAAAAGCAGGTTTTGATGTTATATTAAGAGATATTAAAGATGAATTTGTTGAAGATGGTATGAATAAAATTCAACGTTTTCTATCTAAAAGTGTTGAAAAAGGAAAAATGGCTGAAGAAGATAAAAAAAAGATTTTATCTCATATTAAAGGAACTACAAAACTTGAAGATCTGAAGGATTCAGATCTTGTAATAGAAGCAATATTTGAAAATATAAAGGTAAAAAAGGAATTGTTTAGAGACCTTGATAAAATATGTAAGAAAGAAACAATTCTTGCATCAAACACCTCAACTATTCCAATAACTGATCTAGCTTCTGTTACAAATAGACCTAAGCATTTCATTGGAATGCATTTTATGAACCCAGTTCCAATTATGAAACTTGTTGAAGTGATAAGAGGACTTCGAACAGATGATCAGACAACAAAACTCATAAAAGAGCTTGCAGAAAAGATGGATAAAATCCCAGTAGAAGTTAATGATGGTCCTGGATTTGTTTCAAATCGTGTCTTGATTCCAATGATTAATGAAGCAGTTTTTTGTTTAATGGATGGAACAGGTACTGCTGAAGCAATAGATAATGTTATGAAGCTTGGTATGAACCATCCAATGGGTCCACTTGAGCTTGCAGATCTAATAGGACTTGATGTCTGTTTGGATATTATGAATGTTTTATATGAAGGATTTAATGACTCAAAATATAGACCCTGTCCTCTTTTGAAAAAGATGGTTCAGGCAGGTAATCTTGGTAGAAAAACAGGTAAAGGATTTTATGATTATAGCAAGTAGGAGAGGATTTTATGGCTTTCAAAAACATAAAAATTGAAAAAAAAGAAGGAATTGCAACAATAAAAATCAATAGACCCCAAGTGTTAAATGCTCTAAATAAAGAAACAATTTCTGAAATTACATCTGCAGTAGAAGAATTGGATAAAGATACAAGCGTAAAGGTAGTAATTTTTACAGGTGAAGGAGACAAAGCATTTATTGCAGGTGCAGACATCAAACAAATGTCTGAAATGACACCTCTTGAAGGTAAAAAGTTTGCAGAACTTGGACACAACATGCTAATGAAAATTGAAAACTCTCGAATACCTTTTATTGCAGCAATAAACGGTTATGCTCTTGGAGGGGGTTGTGAGGTTTTAATGGCATGTGACATTTGCATTGCTGCAAAAAGTGCAAAATTAGGTCAACCTGAAATCAACCTCGGCGTTCATCCAGGTTTTGGAGGAACACAAAGACTTCCCAGACTTGTTGGAAGAATGAAAGCTAAGGAATTAATGTTTACAGGTAAAAATATTGATGCAGAAGAAGCTTGTAAAATTGGTCTAGTAAACATGGTTGTAGATGATGACAAACTTATGGAAACAGCACAAAAACTAGCAGGTCAAATAGCAAGTAAATCAACAGTTCAGACAGCTTTTATAAAATCACTTGTAAATAAAGGTGCTGATATTGATATTAATACAGCTTGTTCATTAGAGATTTCATATTTCGGATCAAGCTTTTCAACAAACGATCAAAAAGAAGGAATGAAAGCTTTTCTTGAAAAGAGAAAACCTGAATTCAAAGGTAAATAATTACCTTTTTTCTATTTTAAAATCTTACCTAAAATTTCCTCAGCAGCAGAATAAGGGTCTACCTCTTTTTTACTTATTTTATCAATTAAAGATTCAACTTTGCCCTTAAAAGTTGATTCATCAAATATAAAATTCATCAATCTTTTTCTAATGATTTCAACAAGTTCAGCTTCGTATCGTTTTCTACGCTTTAACTCAAACATTTTTGTTTTTTTCAGATAATTTTTATGATTCTCAATTTCCTTAACAAGCTCAATAATACCCTTTTTTTGTTTTGCAATAGTTGTAAGAACTGGTGTTTTTCTGTCCTTATCAATACAAGTAATATCTATTAATGATTCCAATTCAGCAACAGCTTGTTCTACACCTGACCTATCAGCTTTATTTACAATATAGATATCTGCAATTTCCATTATACCTGCTTTAATTGTTTGTATGGAATCACCAAGACCCGGAATAAGCACAACAAGAGTAGTATCAGCAATTTTAATTATATCAACTTCTGCTTGTCCAACTCCAACAGTTTCAACTAAAATAATATCTTTTCCTGAAGCATCCAATATTTCCACAACATCATAAACTGCACTTGCAAGTCCCCCAAGCATACCACGAGTACCCATACTTCTAATAAAGACACCATTGTCGGTTGCTAATTCTGTCATTCGTATTCTATCACCTAATAAAGCACCACCACTGAAAGGGCTTGTCGGATCGATTGCTATTATTCCAACTTTTAAACCCTGTCGTCTATACTCTTTTGTCATCTCATAGATGAGTGTACTCTTGCCACTTCCCATTACACCAGTTATTCCGATAACATAGGCTTTACCAGTATAAGGATGAATTTTCTTCATTTGGCTAGCTGCCAAAGGTGAAGTGTTTTCTGCTTGTGTTATTAATTTTGCAATTGATCTAGGATCGCCTTCTAAGACCTTTGCAGCAAATTCATTCATTTTTTCACATTCTTGCGAATAAACTCAACAATATCATCACAATGAGTACCTGGACCAAAAACTCCAGATACACCTGCTTTTTTTAATTTTGAAACATCTTCTTCAGGTATTATTCCTCCACCAATAACTAATACATCGTCCAAACCTTTTTCTTTCAATAGTTTAGTAACATCAATAAACAATGTCATATGCGCACCAGATAGCAAACTTAAACCAATTACATTGACATCTTCCTGAATTGCAGTTTCAACAATCATCTCAGCAGTTTGATGAAGACCAGTATAAACAACCTCCATACCAGCATCACGAAGAGCACGAGCAACAATTTTTGCTCCTCTATCATGGCCATCAAGACCTGGTTTGGCTACCAAAACTCTAATCTTCTGATCCATTTGATAATAACCTCCTCAATAAATTGCAGGCTCTTTATATTCTCCAAAAACCTCCCTTAAAACATCACAAGTCTCACCTAAAGTTGCATATGAATGAACGCATTCGAGAATAATTGGCATCAGATTTTTATCACCTTTTGCTGCACTTCTAAGATTAGATAGATTTCTCTCAAACTTTGAATTATTTCTATTTTTACGAAGCTTTTTTAATCGATTAATCTGACGTTCCTCTCCCTTTTCATCCATTTTTAGAATTGGAATCTCAATTGGTTCATCCATCTGATACTTATTCACACCAACCATAATACGATCTTTTGAATCAATTTCTTTTTGATACCTATATGCAGATTCAGCAATCTCACGCTGGAAAAAACCTTTTTCAATTGCAGGAATAACACCACCTAATTTTTCAACTTTATCAAAATATTTGTAAGTTTCTTCCACCATCTTATCAGTAAGCCACTCAATATAGTAAGAACCTCCAAGAGGATCAACTGTATTAGTAACTCCACTTTCTTCAGCAATAATCTGTTGAGTTCTCAAAGCAATTCGAGCTGCTTTTGCAGAAGGAAGTGCAAGAGCTTCATCCATTGAATTTGTATGAAGAGACTGAGTTCCACCCAGAACTGCAGAAAGAGCTTGCATCGTTACGCGAGCAATATTAATTTCAGGCTGCTGGGCGGTAAGTGAACAACCGGCAGTTTGAGTATGAAAACGCATGTATAGTGATCTATCCTTTTTTGCACCTAATTTTTTCATTTCTTGAGCCCATATACGTCTTGCAGCACGATATTTAGCAATTTCTTCAAAGAAATCATTGTGAGCATTAAAAAAGAAACTTAATCGTGGAGCAAAATCATCAATCTTTAGACCTCGTTTGATTGCCCATTTAACATATTCAACTCCATCACCTAAAGTAAATGCAAGTTCCTGAATTGCAGTGCTACCTGCTTCACGTATGTGATAACCACTAATACTAATAGTGTTCCAACGTGGGACTTCCTTGTATCCATATTCAAATGTATCAACTATCAAGCGCATACTTGGTTCTGGAGGGAAAATAAAAGATTTCTGGGCAATATACTCCTTTAAAATATCATTTTGAATTGTTCCACCTATTCTTTTTATACTAATACCTCGATTTTCAGCATTTGCAATATAAAAGGCCCAAACAATAGCAGCAGGTCCATTTATAGTCATACTAGTTGTTACTTCATCAATAGGAATACCATTAAATAAAATCTCCATATCATTAAGTGAAGAAATTGCTACACCACATTTTCCAAATTCCCCACGTGAAAGTGTGTGATCAGTATCATAACCGTATAAAGTGGGATAATCAAAAGCAACACTAAGTCCGGTTTCACCATGCTTTAACAAATACTTATAACGTTTATTGGTCTCTTCAGCAGAACCAAAACCGCTAAATTGACGCATGGTCCACAAACGACCTCTATACATTGTTGGATGAATACCTCTTAAAAATGGATAATCTCCAGGAAATCCTATATGATCATAAAAATCAAGATGAGAAATATCATCTGGATCATAGACACTTTTAATATCTATTGAAGAAAGGTTATTAAATTTCTTTTTTCGTTCAGGATGATTTTTAATATGTTTTAAATAACATTCTTTACTCCACTCGTCTTTCTTTTTTTTTATATTGATCATTTTATTCTTATCAAACATATAACAAACCTCCCTCTAGAAATCAATACCTTTTCGTGCCTCCACTCCTTGCTGGTAAGGATGTTTTATTTCAAGCATTTCTGTGACAAGGTCAGCACACCTTACTATTTCAGGATGGGCATATCTACCAGTAAGGATCAGTTCTAGTTTCTTAGGTTTTCCTTCAAGAAGTTTTATAACATCTTTTAATTGAATAAGATTATAATCGACTGCAACGTTGATTTCATCAAGAATAATCATATCATATTTTCCATTGTTTACAATTTCCTTGGAATAGTTGAAACCCTTTTTAGCAAGATCGATATCCACTCGATCAGGTTTTTCTTTTGATACAAAATCGTCTCTACCGTGCTGAGAAATTGTAAAATTAGCAATATTTTCTAAGGTATCTATCTCACTATATCTCCTACCTTTCATAAACTGGACCATATGAACCTTCATTCCTGCACCTGCAGCACGAATTCCAAGACCTAAAGCTGCAGTGGTTTTTCCTTTTCCTGGACCAGTGTATACATGAATATATCCTTTTTTCAATGAAATCTCCCCTCGGTGTATTGTATACATTATTATATTTCTTTCCTTATGATTCTATAGAAACCTTTATTTTTAATAACTAGATTCCAGCCTCATGAAATTAGAGTTAAATGATCAACAAAAAATGATACAAAAAATGGTCCGAGAATTTGCAGATAAAGAAATTGCACCAGTTGCAGCAGAACTTGATAAAAAAGAGGAATATCCAACTAAAATTCTTCAAAAAATGTCAAAACTTGGACTTCTTGGAACAATAATACCTACAGAATATGGTGGGGCAGGACTTGATACAATAAGTTACTCAATTGTTGTTGAGGAGATATCAAGAAAATGTGCATCAACTGGAGTTATAACTTCAGTTCATAATTCTTTAGTAAGTTGGCCAATAATGAAATATGGAACAGACGAACAAAAGAAAAAATATCTACCAATACTTGCAAGTGGAGAAAAAATAGGTGCATTTGCCGGAACTGAACCAAACGCAGGTTCTGATCTAGGGGCAATGCAAACAACAGCAGTTCTTAAAGGAAATAAATATATAATAAACGGAGATAAAACGTTTATTACTAGTGGTCCTGAAGCAGGAATAATCATTGTTTTTGCAATTACTGATAAAAGTGCTGGATCAAAAGGAATCAGTGCATTCATCGTGGAAAGTGATTTTAAAGGTTATAAAGTCGGAAGTATCTTTGAAAAACTAGGGATTAATGCATCTAAAACATCAGAATTACTTTTTGAAAATATGGAGGTACCAAAAGAAAATCTTCTTGGAAAAGAAGGAGAAGGATTCAAAATTGCTTTAGCAACCCTTGATGGAGGAAGAATTGGTATTGCCTCACAAGCAGTTGGTATTGCCCAAGCAGCACTTGATGAAAGTATTGAATATTCTAAACAAAGACAGCAATTTGGTAAACCTCTTGCGCAAATGCAAGCAATTCAATGGATGATTGCAGATATGGCAACAAAAATTGAAGCTTCACGATTTCTTGTTTATAATGCATCTTATAAAAAGGATTTAGGTGAAAGATTTTCCAAGGAAGCTGCAATGGCAAAATTATTTGCTTCAGAAACTGCAGTTGAATCAGCAATTAAAGCAGTTCAAATCCATGGAGGATATGGTTATACTAAAGAATACACTGTTGAAAGGTTATTCAGAGACTCTAAAATTACTGAAATCTATGAGGGGACATCTGAAGTTCAAAGACTAGTTATTGCTGCAAGTCTTCTAAGATAAATTTACTGAGGTATTTGTAATGGGGGAGTTTAATTACGAAGAGGAATATAAGAATTGGAAATGGGACATTCCTAAAAAATATAATATTGGTTATGACTGTGTTGATAAACATACAGTAACAAATAAAAAAAATAAGGTAGCATTATATTGGGAGAATTCTGAAGGAATTTCTGAAAAATTTACCTATAACGATATGAAAAGACTTACAAACAAGTTTGGTAATGCTCTAAAAAAACTTGGTTTTAAGAAAGGTGATAGATATCTATTAAGACTTCCAAATCTTCCTGAGTTTCAAATTTCTTTTTTAGGTGGAGTAAAGATTGGTGCAATTCCTATTCCCTCAAGTGTGATGTTTAGAGCTCATGAAATTGAATATAGGCTAAATGACAGTAGCTCAAAAGCTGTTATTACAACATCTAAATTTGTTAAGGAAGTTAATGAAATAAAGAAAAAATGTCCAAGCCTTGAACATATTATAATTGTTGATGATGCCTATGATGATCAACTTTTATATGAAGATTTAATGAAAGAATCATCAAGTAATTTAGATATTGAACAAACAAACAAGGATGATATGGCTTTTTTTTGTTATACATCTGGAACAACGGGCAATCCAAAAGGTGCTGTTCATCTTCATCATTGGGTTCCAGGTAATGATCCTAGTGTATTATTTTGGCAACAAGGAAAAGATGATGATTTATTGACTCATACTGGTGATCTTAACTGGATATTTCCTCTAGGTAATGGGTTTTTATACCCTTGGCGATGGGGGCTTTCTACGTTGATCTATGATGGTAGGTTTGATCCTGAGCATTGGTTTGAACTATTAGAAAAATATAAGGTTACAAATCTTGCATCAGTACCTACTGCATATCGTATGTTTCTAACAGTTAAAAATGCTTATAAAAAATATGATTTATCAGCATTAAGTCACTGTATTTCAGCAGGTGAACCACTTAATCCACGAGTTATTCAACTTTGGAAAAAAAGGTTTGGTCTTGATATCTATGATGGAATAGGAATGACAGAGATCATGGTTTACCTATCAAACTTTGAAGGAATGAAAATTAAACCAGGTTCCTGTGGAAAACCTCAACCTGGTAGGTTCTGTAAAATTGTCAATCATAATGGAAAGGAGTTACCACAGGGAGAATCTGGAATTCTTGCAATTAAGGAAGGCGATCCTGGTTTATTTAAAGAATATTGGAACAAACCTGATAAAACAAAAAAGAGTTTTAAAAATGGTTTTTTCCTTTCAGGTGACGTTCTTTATCAAGATGAGGACGGATATTTTTGGTTTAGTGGACGTGACGATGACTTGATCATGGCTGCAGGATATAGAATTTCACCTTTTGAAGTTGAATCAGCAATTATATCACACCCAGAAGTACTAGAGTGTGCAGTAGTTGCAAGTCCTGATAAAATGAGAGGAGTTATTGTTAAAGCATTTGTAATTTTATTAGATCAATCTAAGGCATCTGATAATTTAATTAAAGATATTCAAGAGCATACAAAAATGGTTGCAGCTCCTTACAAATATCCAAGAGAAATTGAATTTGTTGAAGAATTACCAAAAACCCAGAGTGGTAAGATTAAAAGAAAAGAATTAAGAGAATTGGAAATAGAAAGAAAAGTAGGAGGAATGAAATAATTATGAATATAATAGTTTGTGCAAAGCAAGTAATTGATGTATCTGAAATGAAAGTTGATCCAAACACTAAAAAACCTATATTGCAGGGTGTTCCTCAAAAAATTAGTGATATAGATAAAAATGCTATGGAAGAAGCAATAAAAATAAAAGAAAAACATGGTGGAAAATTAACTGTCGTTACAATTGGACCATCTGATGCAAAAGAAAGAATAAAAGAACTTCTTGCAATGGGTGCTGATGAAGGAGTACTAGTTTCTCCACCAGAAAAACACGATTATTATGTAGTATCAAATCTTCTAGCAGGTGCAATTAAAAAAATTGGTGAATATGATATAATACTTTGTGGGGAAGCATCTATTGATATGTTTTCTGGTCAAGCTGGTCCACGTCTTGCAGGACTTCTTGGTATTCCTCAGATAACATATGCTCAGAATTTAGTTGTTGAAAAAGATAAGGTTACCGCTGATAGAAATATGGGCGATACAGCTGTTACCACTGAATCATCATATCCAGTACTTATAACAGTTACAAAAGAAATCAATGAACCTAGACTTCCTAGTTTAATGCAGATTCTTGGTGCAGCAAATAAACCAATAAATGAGATGAAAGCTGACTCTGTTGCTGATTCTTTGTATCCAAAAGTTGAAATGCTTGAACTTAAAGGAGTTTCAATGGAAAGAAAAAATATTGTCTACAAAGATAACATTGATGAATCCATTGGTAAACTTGTTGATAGTCTTGCTAAAGAAGGAGTTCTGAGGTGATAAAAAATGGTACTTGTTTATTCTGATGATAAAAAATTAGCATTTGAGTTATTAAATAAGGGTGGTATGCTTTCAGAGGAACTTGGTGAAAAACTAACAGCAGTAATTATTGGGAAAAATGACCAAGCTCTAGCTCAAGAATATATATCTTATGGAGCTGAAAATGTATTTATCGCAGAGACAGATATTGATAATTTTAAAGCTGAAGAATATGCTAATTATTTTGAAAATATTATCAAAGAGACCAAATCTGAAACAATAATTATTGGGTCAAATAAGAATGGTAAAGAGTTAGCTTCACGACTTGCTGGCAAACTAGATGTTGGATGCATAATTGATTGCACAAATATATATTTGAAGGACAAGAAACTAACTTCTGAACGTGTTGTTTATAGTGGTAACGCAATTGCTGTTGAACAATTTAATTCAAAACCTGCAATAGTCACTGTTCCATCAAAAGTCTTTGATCCACTTCCTAAGGATGAAAAAAGAAAAGGTAATGTTATTGAAAAGAAATTTGATGTTGAAAAATCAGAATCCAAGATATTGAAAGTTCAAGAGATGAAAAGTGAGGGAGTTAATGTTGAGGATGCAGAAATCATTGTATCATGTGGTCGTGGTTTTAAAAATAAAGAAGATATCAAAATGGTTCAGGATTTGGCAAATGCAATTAAAGGAAAGACTGTTGGTTGTAGTAGACCTATTGCGGCAGATCTAAAATGGCTTTCTGAAGATCACTGGATTGGACTATCTGGTCATAAGGTTAAACCCAAGCTCTATATTGCCGCAGGAATTTCTGGTCAAATACAACACATTGCAGGAATGAGAGACTCTGGAATTATTGTTGCAATCAATAAAGATCCAGAAGCATTGATTTTCAAGTCAGCAGATTACGGCATTGTAGGCGATCTTTACGAAATACTACCAAAACTAACAAGTGCTGTAAAAGAAAAAATCGGGTAAAATTTATCACCTTCTTTTAAAGGTGCACATAACTTTCTTCTAAGGGGGAAAAATCATTAGTAGAGAAATTGATAAAAATCTTATTTCAAAAATACCAAAAGATAAGCTTGCTGACTTTATTTTTATGCATCTACGCAATATGTGGGCTGTTGATGGATTATATTACCTTGGAATTGAAGAAGATTTTGGAACAGAAGCAGCAACTGACATTGATAGAAGAGTATGGGAGTTAATGGGCAAAATTGAGGCTAAGAGAATAAAAAAATTCTTTGATATAACTGGCACAGACATACCTTCAATGATCGAGGCTCTTAGATATTCTGGATGGGCACTTGACTTAGAAGATAAAGAGATAATTGTTGAAAAAGATAAGGCAATTGTTAGAAACACAAACTGTCGAGTTCAAAATACCAGGAAGAAAAAAGGTTTAGTTGAATTTGGATGTAAACCTGTTAGATTTGGTTTCTTAAAATCCTTTGCTAAAGAATTTAACCCAAATATCGAAGTCAATTGCAAAGTTTGTCCACCTGATAAACATCCAAAAGATTTATGGTGTGAATGGGAGTTTTCGATAAAATAAGATTATTTAGAATGATATGTTTCAATTTTTAAATTAAGTGAAACATATATAATCATAATTAATTTATACTAGTAATAAATATAAATATAGTAAGACCATGTTTAGAAAAAGTTTTAGAACATTTAAAACTGGAATTATATTTAGTATATTATTGAGTTTATTTGTTGCTCTTATCCCTAGTGCATCAGCTGGTATTATTACAGTCGATCCTTTGATTAATATTACTTATCCAGATCAAGAAGAAGAAATAATTCCAAATATTGGAGTATTAGATATACCACTATCAACAGCTATTAGACTAACAGGTCCTTTTGCAAATATTATTGAGCGATATAGCTTGTTGAGAAATGCAGTTTTAGAAATAGAATTAAAGATAATGGATAAACCAAATTGGTGTTCTGCAAGTTTTTCAGATCCACTTGTTAAATTATCTTTAAATTCTAAAGGACCTTTTGAAACAATCTTAACAGTTACTGTTACAGAAAATGCTCCAGCATATACACAAGGAAATATAAGAATAAGTGCAACTTCAAGATCAATACGTGGATTATTATTTAATATTGGGGAAGTAACCGTTGAATTTGATGTTACATTTTTAATAGGATATTGGTGTGTTGTATCCTACGAACTACCAAATGGTAATCATATCGAGATAGATCAACTAGATATCGCTGATTTTCAAATTGATATTGAAAATATTGGTAATGGACCAACTCTTGTAAATATTGACGTACTAGATTATCCAGAGGATGAATGGAGTGTAAGTATTACTTCTACGGTTCAATTAGATTCAGCAGCTGATGGAGGTGGAAGAACTTCAAAATCTGTTCATTTAAGAATTGTACCCTCGGTTAATTCTGATAAAAATAAAGTAATACAAACCTTTAAGATAAAATTTACCCCAAGTTATCTAGGAAGACCTGATTCAACAGGTCAACCAGAAACAATAACATTTAATGTACAAAAAATTGGAAGTTTAGATGAGGAAGAAGAATCAGATTATAACTTATTAATCATATTAATTATAGCAACTGTTTTAGTTATTCTTATTTCAATAATTTTAAAAAGAAGATATTCACAATAAGTATACTAATAATAAATGTGAGTTTTCTTTATAATATAATTGATTAGAATTAATGGTTTCAATAATATATTTAATCGAAACAATTTGAATCATAAAAAATTTATACTAGTTATAAATATAATTATAATAAGATCATGTTTAAAAAAACCTTAAGAACAATTAAAACTGGAATTATATTTGGAGCGTTTCTATTTAGTTTATCTATTATCTTTTTTCCTACTGCATCAGCAGGACTAATAAATATTTCTCCTATAATAAATATAACTTATCCAATTCAGAATGAGCCTCTCATTCCAAATAGTGGAGTACTTGACATTCCTTTACATACAACATTCAAACTTACTGGTCCTTTTGCAAGTATTGTTGAGGGGTCAAGTTTGTTACGTAAAACTGGGATGCAAATTGAGTTAAAAGTTCTTGAAACTCCAGATTGGTGTTCAGCAAGTATATCAAATCCTCTTGCTCAATTAGCTCTAAATCAAGAAGAACCTTACCAATCAACCTTAACTGTTACTGTTACAGAAAAAGCTCCAGCATTTACACAAGGTGTTATAAGAATAATTGCAACATCGAAAGTACAACGAGGGTTATTATTCAATATAATAGAAGAAACTGTTGAATTTGATGTATCATTCATTGTTGGTTATTGGTCAGCAGTATCATATGAATTGCCTAATGGAACTATTGCTGAAATTGAACCATTTGATACAGCAGATTTTATAATTGATATACAAAATTTGGGTAATGGACCAACATATATAGAAATTGAAATAAAAGATATTTCAGACGAAGAATGGGATATAGATATACCTTCTAGTGTTCAGCTATCTTCAGCAGTTTACGATGGTGAAAGTGCTAAAGAAACATTTAATTTAAAAATAAAACCAAAAAAAATTTCAGATTGGAATAACGAGAGGAAAATTTTTAAGGTGAAATTTTTCCCAAGTTATCTAGGAAGACCTGATTTAACAGGTCAACCAGAAACAATAACATTTAATGTACAAAAAATTGGAAGTTTAGATGAGGAAGAAGAATCAGATTATAACTTATTGGTTATATTAGTTGCGGCAGTTATAGTAATTATTCATCTATCAATATTTTTAAAAAGGAGACATTTAAAATAAATTATATTTATAGATTTTTTATTTATCAAAATCTTTTGAAAAAAAGGTTATAACAGTAAAGAATTAAAGTATTAAATCCTGAAAAATTTTTTTAATCCCATATATTACTATTATAATACCAGTTATTACAAAAATGAATTTTAATATGGATAACCAATCCTCAATACCAGTACTTCTTTCTATAAACCAATTAAACCAAGAAAAACTAAAAAATACAAGCAAAAAGCCTATTGCAATAATTAAAATAGCTATTCCAATATCAATAGATTCAACAATTATTTTTCTACCCTTTTCATCCAAATTCATCACCTAAGGTAAATGTAAATATAAACTATATAGGTTTAATATTTTTGGAACCTATCAATAAAATTGAAATATTATAATCATATTAGACACTAAAAAATCTATTAGATAAAATATAATCTTTATAAAATTCTATTAAGTTAATTTTAGCATAATAGAAAATTTAATAGAAGGGAAACAAGACATGATTACATCAGATGAATATAAAAAGAGTCTAAAAAAAATGAGACCAAATATTTACAAATTTGGTGAATTGATAAAGGATGTTACAACTCATCCAGCAACAAAAAGAACAATCGAAGGTCATGCACAAATATTTGATGCAGCAAGAAAAGGCGAATACAAAGATATTCTTACAACAAAATCAAATCTTACTGGAAAACAAATCTCAAGATATTTATCAATTATAAACAGTGTTGAGGATATGATAGCAAACGTTCGTATGAAGCGCCTTATGTTCAATTTAACAGGTACATGTACAGGTGGAAGATGTGTAGGATTCAATGCAATTAACGCCATGTGGGCTACAACTTATGATATTGACAAAGAATTAGGAACCAATTATCACAATAACCTTAGAAATTGGTTAAAAGATGCTCAAGTTAGAGATATAACTCTTTCAGGCGCATTGACAGATCCGAAAGGTGAGCGAGCTTTATCCCCTTCTCAACAAAAAGATCCCGATATGAGCCTTCACTTAGTAAAAAAGAAGGATGATGGTATTATTGTAAAAGGTGCAAAAGTAATGATTTGTGGTGTTGCAGCATCAAATGAAATTTTTATTATGCCAGGTTCAGGTTACAAAGAAGTTGATAAAAAATATGCAATTTCTTTTGTAATTCCAAGGGATATTGAAAATCTTACTATTGTTGAAACAAGAAGACCAAGTGATGAAAGAGAGCTTGAGGAAGGATTTGACAACCCTGTAAATATCGGGGGTATTACTCAGGCATATCTCTTATTTGAGGATGTTTTTATCCCAAAAGACAGAGTATTTATGAGTGGAGAGTTTGAATATTCAAGTAAAGCAGTATTAAATTTCATTGGTCCTTATAGAACCGCCATTGGTGGTTGTGTAGCTGGACAAGGAGACGTTATGGTTGGTGCTGCAGTTTTAATGGCACGAGCAAATGGACTATCAGAAAAAGTTTTTAGGGAAAAAATAACACAGATGATAATTAATAATGAAACTACTTTCGGAATGGGTATTGCGGCAGGATCTCTTGGAAAAAAACATCCCTCTGGTGTATGGATTCCAGATCAATTAATTTCAAATGTAAACAAAGTGCATGTTGCAACACTTCCTTATGAAACAAAGCGTTTAACTCAGGAAATATCTGGTGGAATTGCTGAAACAGGTTGTCTTCCCTCATGTAAGGATATCAATGATTTAAGATATGGTGACCTTCTTAAGAAATATCTAAAGGCAAATTGTTCAGGTGAGACACGTGCAAAGATTGCAAGACTTATTGAATGGTTAACAATTGGTTCAGGTGTTCCTGGTTGTATGCATGGTGGTGGTTCACCAGATGGGGCAAAGTTAATAATTAATGCAAAAACTGATATTGAAAATTATATTAATCTTGCAAAGCGACTCGGTGATATAAAAGAAGATATTAAGGTTAAAAATATAAAGAAAAAATCTTAATTTTTATAAAAAAAATATTTTGGCTAATTTTCAAAATTTTTTTGGTTTTATAGAGATATATTTTTAAACCAGTGTGTTTATATTCATTTTGGGGAGTATTAACAATGAAAAAAGAAAACTGTCCATTTTGTGGACATAGATGGACCAGAAGTTCGCAAGAATCACCAATAGAATGCCCAAACTGTCACAGTAAATTTTATACTCAAGAGGAATTAGAAGAAAGAAGACTTGAAGATGAAAATCATCTTTAACAGATTTTGAAAAAGATTTCATTTTGACATTTTAACCCGCTAATTTTAAATAAGATTATTATAAGAAATATTTCTGGTATGTGCAAGTAAGAATGGAGATATTTGGTATCTACCTATCTTATTGTCACTAGGAAATTGGGGATATTTGGTATCTACCAGTTTCCCATACATACCATATTTATTACATAATAATAATTTATAGATTTTGAAAGTATAGGTTATAACTTTGATTAAAGTTATATAAAATATGACTTAGTTGTTTTTTTTATTGTTTAAAAAAATTTTAAATTACGATTGTTAAAGAAATATTTATATGAAAATTATATATAACATAATTTAAATCTATAATATGTGGGAGGAAGAAATATGATAATAAAATCATATAGGAAAGCCTTGGCAGTTGGAATTTTTATTTTGTTTATTGGAGTTAGTAGTACAACTATTATGGGTGGATATATCAGGATTAATAATATAAAATCAACAATAGAAACTCCTACTTATTTTCCTTTGAATAATGATGGTTATGTGGCAGCCTATTGGACATTTGATGATTGTACAGGAACTACTCTAGGAGATATTTCTGGACATGAGCGTGATGGGAAAATATATGGGGCGACATGGGGCACTGGTCAGTCTGGTTGTGCGCTTGATTTTGATGGACAAGATGATTATGTTGATTTAGATATTCATTCAGAATATCTTGGATTTAATAAAACTGATGATATGTTATTTTCATTTTATTTTAAATCAACTTCAACAGATAAAGGTATTATCTATAGTTCATGTCGAGGAGATACTTATGGTTATAATCCAGGATTTCATATTGCATTATTACCAAATGGTACTATAGAAGTCAAGATGTGGCGTTTAAGTTGCGGAATTTTAATGTGCTCTATTGACTCTTATAATGATGGTGAATGGCACTATGCTGAAATACTTTATAACGGAATTAGCGCGAAGCCCATTATAGATATCTATGTCGACGGAGTTTTAGATATTTCCTATGAAAAATATATTTGCTCTTTTTATTCTGATCAATTTAAATATACTCAAATAGGAAGAAATAGTGATGAATTAACTGATTATTATAAAAGAAACATTGATGATTTTAAGATTAACAAATATCCTGGAGGAAATGAACAGAATCCGCCTAATATATCTGGTCCAACTTATGGCTCTCCTGCAGTAGAGTATGAGTACACCTTTGAAGCTGAAGACCCTGAGGGAGACGAAATATGGTACTTTATTGACTGGGATGATACCACATTTGAAGATTGGTTTGGTCCATATCCATCAGGTACTGTAGTTACTTCTAGCCATTCATGGTCTAATGAAGGAACATACGAAATGAGAGCCAAAACAAAAGATAAATGGGATGATAGCCGTGAGTCAGATCCTTATCTAGTTTCAATTGGTAATGCTCCTCCAGAAACACCAATAATTACTGGACAATCCTCTGGTGGAGTTGGTGGAATTTATGGTTATACTATTGTTTCCACTGATTCAGATAATGATAATATCTATTATTATTTCGATTGGGGTGATGGAACTAATAGTGGATGGGATGGACC
>LSSG01000017.1 GCA_001595915.1 Thermoplasmatales archaeon SG8-52-3 | reverse complement strand
TTTTTGGAACTTAACAAAAAATCATCTAATTATAGAATTCTCCAGGGTAAAGATTTTTTAAAAGATGTTAAAAAAATTCTAAAAAGTGGAGATAAATCATTAATATCCGATATTCAAAAAGTTATCGATGAATTGAAAATTGATCCTCATAAGAAACGGCCAAAAATAGATATTAAACTTATATCTTCTAAAAAAGAATCAATATACCGTGTTAGTTTAGGAAAATATAGATTAGTATACGAAATAGATGAAACGAATAAAACTATTTTAATTACTATGTTTTTTATTCGAGGGAAAGGATATCAATAATTATAGATGTTTTATAATGAAATATAAAATGTTTTTGAGAATATACTCAATAAAAATGAAAAAAAGAGTGTTCTTTCTCTGAAACAAAGATGATAACAAGTTAAAAAGTGATAGTTCTTAGAGCAGTTTTATTCCTATAAAACTGGGTTTCTTTCTCATATTTTTACATTCGGAAGTACTGGATATCAGTAATTCCGAAGGTAGATTCAAATTGGCAAAGGAATTCTCTCAACTTCAAGACCATCTGCAGTAGGATATTCTTCAACAATAAAGCAATATATATTTTTCTTCTTAAGATCTGCTGCGATTTTTTGGAGAAATATAATATCCAACTCTATTCTTTTTTTACGTTTATTTATAAAAATTTTACTTTCATCAAGGTTATACTCTTTTTTTAATAAATTACAAAGAAAATCTAATGAAAAAATTTTTGCGTATAATATACCTTTTAGAATAGTCCCTTCTTTTGTAATCACTTCAAAACCTTTAGCAATTGATATTGCTCTTCTTTTAATTCGATTTCTAAGCTGTGTTGCATCTTTAAAAGATGATGAACAATAATGAATACCTATATCTAAATCTGATAATTTTTTAATAATGTTATAAGCTGATTCTTGACTTCCTTCAACTCCAGCTGATATATCATCTTTAACATTGAAACCTTTAATCTTCAATATTTTTGCGTTAGTTTCAGAATATTCAAGTTCATTTAAATTCAACCATTTTACTCCTTTATTATTTGCCCATTTTATCAATGAAATTATTTCTTCATCCTTATTAGGAATTACAGGTATCTCAATTGCAACATCAGCACTTGTTTTCAATGCATCATTTATCGAATGAATTATTGGACTGCTTTCCATATTAATCCAATATTTAGGCTCCGGATGAAATCTAATTTCATCTAATCCTACTGAAGTAAGATCTTTTATATGTTCACCATTTTTTAACCCAGAAGTATACAAATGAATATGAAAATCTGAATCAAATTTTTGTTTAAGAACCAAAATAAATCTTTTTGTTCTTCTCCAAACATTTAATGGGTCACCGCCAGTAATACCTGCACCTGTAGCATTAATTAATTCTGCCTCATGAATCAATTTATCTGTATCATTTTCATTTTTTAGTTCCCATTCATTTGCAAATATTCTATCCTTACCAAGTTTTTTATCACTCAATGGACAATAAAAACATTTTGCAGGACAAAGACCAGTAATTAAAACTACCATCTTTGAACCTTTCCTACACATTTTACAAGCAGGAGATAAGGGATTAGTATAGATACTTTCATTTAGCCAAGAATAAATCTTTTTCATTCTAGACCCTTTGAAGTTATTTTAAAAACAGCCTTTCTTCCAATTTCTTGAGATGGATGTTTAATTATTGTTGCCTGCCTTTTCCCAATTCCAATTTTTTCTAATTTTAAAATCGTTTTTACAATTCTCTGAATTCCTTTACCAGCAAATGGTTTTACATCATCATTTTTAGTTGAATAAACCTGTCCAGAAATAATTACAAAAATATTTTTTCTCCTTGCAGCCACTTGTAAATCTGTTATTTGTCTATTTAAAGATCGATCTGCAAATTTTTCATCACTTTCTAAAGTTAGTCGATATAGGAGATTAAAAGTATCTAAAATTATCAACCCCAGATTTTTAATTTTCATTGCATTATTTATCATTTCTTCCTGCTGATTAAGAGAAGATGGTTTAAAAAATAATATTTTTGAAAATATTTTTTTTGAATCAATATCATTACATAATTGATTTAACCTTTCTAATGACAAACCATTGCTTACTATGTAAGCAACTATTTTGCCATTTGCTGCACATTCTCTAGCAGCTTGTAAACAAAAATTTGTTTTTCCACTACCTGGTTCTCCGTAGATTTCCGTAATTGATTTACTTTCTATACCTCCGCCTAAAAGAACGTCAAGAGGTTGACAATTTATTTTTAAATGATTCATCTACAAATCTGTGAGTATCATTAGAAATAAAAAGGTTTTTAGTAGTTAAAATTATGATTTTTAGTTAAAATCTTTCTTTACTTACAAAAATTAATGAATTAAAAAAACTACAAAATTGTTTCCTTAAAGCTACAAGCCTTACAGATTTCTTGAGATGTTGGTTCACCACATTTAATACATTTTATTAATATTGCGGGTGGATATCTTTTAATCAAAAGATCTTTAATTTCATTATAACCATTCAAAATACTGTGTCTTGTTCCAGGATGATTATATTCCAGATTGTCAATTATATCTCTAAAAACCCCACGCAGTGCATGGGATGAATAAGGACATTCACCATCATAGTATTGAATATTTTTTAAAATTGCATATAAGGTTACTTCTTTTTCTGGAATAACACGGAGAGGCATCATACGAGGTACAAGACCTGGTTGTATTTTTTTATGCGGACCCAAACGCGCAAGTTTTTGAATATCTCCATTAACAAAGTTCATTAAAATAGATTGAGACATATCGTCTAAATTATGACCTGTCACAAGCTTATCAACTTTGAGTTCCTTAGATCTTTTATTTAGGCAAAACCTTCTAAAAACACCACAATAGCTACATTCACCAAGATTTTTATTTGTAAAGACTATTTCATCAAGAGATTTACCAATAGTATTTTCAAATGAAACAATATTATGTTCAATACTTAGTTTTTTACAATTTCTAACTGCATATTTAACACTTTCTGGTCTATATCCTTTTATCCCTTCATCAATAGTTATAGCAATAAGCTCAATATTGGGTCTTTTTGAAAAAATATCATTTATAATATGAAGGGCAACTGTACTATCCTTACCACCAGATATTGCAATACCTATTCTTGAAGCATTCTTAGTTTTTCCCTGTTTTTTTATATCCTTTTTTACCCTTCTTTCAAAATATTCAATAAAATGATCTTTACAAAGATGTGTTCCATTGTATCGAATAAATGTAATTGCTTGTTTTTTACACTTACTACAGGTTAAACTCATAAATTATCCTCAATAAATTCTAAATAAAATATTTATTGATTTAACATTTCTGCTTGGACTTCAAAAGCAATTATAGGATACTCTAATTGAAAGTTTGATATAGTATTTGGGTGTAATTCTCCATAAATTCCAATTTTTTTATTTTTAACAATAATTGATGCACATCTACCATTAACAAAAGCTTTATGTTGATTATTATCGATTTTAAACTGTGTTCCTGAATCCCTCATAATAGCATCTACCAATGACTTACATTCAGTAAAATTTGCTTTAGCATCTATTTTTACAAATCCAAGATTATGTTGATTTTTATAATTATTAACAACAATTCCAAGTTCAAAAATTTGCTGAGGTAAAGGATGATGTCTATTTTCATTTAATATCTTAAGTAATGAAGGAATCAAACCAACGCGTAAACAAGTATAATCTTCTCCAATTGGATTTTCAATTCTAACTCTCTCAGAAATATCTAGGTCCATTTTTGTAAATTCATCTCTTTCATTAGAAATTGTAAAGGTTGTCACTTCATTGAAGCCCAATCCAATCATTATGTTTCTAAGATTTCTATATAAATTGTAATTAGGTAGAGTCTTACCAAATGTTAATGCCTTAGGAAATTCGATTTCAAATTTATCAAAACCAAAACCAACTGCAACATCTTCAACTAAATCTATATCATGTAAAATATCTGCTCTCCAAGCTGGAATCTCTATATTTACTTTAGATTTACTAGTAACTGCATTATATCCCATTTTGCTTAAAGTTATAGCAATATCCTTTCCATTAAGTTTAGTACCAAGAATCTTATTTACATAGTCAACTGAAATACTTCTTTTATTAGGTTTTAAGTTTGGTGAGACAATAGATTTTCCCTTATCTATAACAGTTGTTGTAAAAATCTGTCCCCCTCTTTCTGCAAGAGATGTTGTTACAATGTTTATAACATAATTAATGGCTTTTATATCAGTTCCAGTAACATCTATGAAAAGATCAGTTGTAAAGGGTGTTACTTCGGTTAAACTACCATTAATTATTGGAGGATAAGAAAGCACATTATTATTAGAATCAACAATCAATGGGTGTTTATCAAAATCCTTCAATAAGTGAGCATAATCTACACCTTTTTCATGCTTCTCAAGAATCTCACTTAATGTCATTGATTCGATCTTATTTAAAGGAACAAATTCAACAGAATCAGGATCAACTGCTTTATATGTAAAAGGAGGTTTAACAGGTTCAAAATTATGAACTCCAATAGCCACCTTTTTTCTGTTTCTGCCTATACCACCATGAAGTTTTTCTTGAAGTTCCATTAAAGAAGCAATTAATTCATCTGTCATTGAAACATTTTTAACTAGTGCTGTTACAACAAAAGGTCTAACTTTTTTAACAGATGAATCAATTTTAATTGTAATATCTGATTTTTTAGTAGAATAACTCTTAAGCCCTGTTTCAAATTCAAAAAATGCTCTAGATGCTCTAGCAATACCCTCAACAGATGCAAGATCAGGTCTATCTGGGAAAAATTCAATGCTAATCTCATCATCTTCTACCTTATCAAGATCTGCACCTATCATAGGTAATTTCTTAACTAGTTCATCTTTTGAAATTTTATGACCAAGAATTGAAATAAAGTCATTATAATCAAACGTAACAACTGGCATATGAAGGGGAAATATGTTTTCAGTATTTTAATGAATGGGATTAAGGAAATTATTGTAATTTTTAAAATAAATTATTTAAAAAACCTTTATTTATCCAAATCTAAAATTGGAGATTAGAATGAGCAATTTCAAGCTAGTAATGTTTGATATGGATGGAACTCTTATAAAGGATAGAGGAATATTTGTAATTGCTGAAAAAAAAGGGTTCAAGGACGAATTATTAAAAAAAATAAGAAACTATAATTTAGAATTTTATGAGAGAAGTATTGATATTGCTAGATTATCCAAAGGTTTGAACAAAACAGATCTATTGGAGATATTTAGATCAATAATTTTGAGTGAAAATGTTGAAAAAGTAATAAAAGAACTGAAAAAACATAATATAAAAACTGCAGTTGCAACTGATAGCTATAAATTTTTAGCAGATGATTTAAAAGATAGACTAGGCTTGGATTACTCTTTTGCTAATAATCTTATTATAAAAAACGATATTATTACTGGAGAATTGGAAATCCACAATAAGAATCTTACACAAGATTTTTTCAGCGGAAAGATATACTCTATTTGTAAAAGCTGTGCTTTGGAACAACTATGTAAAGATCTTGGTATCAATTTAAAGGAAACAATTGCAGTTGGAGATGGAAAGGTAGATATTGGGATGATTAAAAAAGCAGGATTAGGAATTGCATATAATGCACCAGAAGAAGTGCAAAGAAATGCAGATATTGTAACCAATGATTTGAGAGTAATTTTAAAATATATTTAGATGTGGTAGTATGGATATAAAGCAAGATGAAATAACAACACTTCATGAGTTATGTGTTGATAAAAATAAGTTATTAAAAAGTGTAAGTGATGCTGCTTGTGAGCGGCCTGTTTCTGTAATAATGCCAATGCTTTATAGAGAAATAAAAAGTGATGCGTTAAAAAATATATTAAAAGGATTAAATAGGTGTACTTATCTAAATGAAATTGTAATACCATTGGCTGCAAAAAATGAAAGAGAATTCAGACAAGTTAAACGTTTTTTTTCTGATTTAAAAATACCGAAACTAATTATGTGGTGCAATGGTCCAAGAGTTGATAAATTATTAAATGAACTAAAACTAGAAGGTTTAAATCTTTTAAAATATAGTGGAAAAGGAAGAGATGTTTGGCTTGCTATGGGTATCGCAAGTATAAAATCATATGCATTTGCCCTTCATGATGCAGACGTCCTTCATTATGATGAAATGATACCAAGTAAACTTTTATATCCAATAATTGAACCTGAGTTAGATTTCAAATTTAACAAGGGATATTATGCTAGAGTAAATATGCAAAAAAAGATAATTTTTGGTCGTGTATTTAGATTGTTTCTTCATCCTTTATTAAGAGCATTTGTGGACAATATCGGTTGTGAAACTGATTTTGTTAGGTTTTTAAGGTCTTTCAGATATCCAATTTCGGGAGAATTTGCATTAACTAGTGATCTAGCTAGAGATGTCGATCTACCAGGAGATTGGGGGATAGAAATAGGTATTATGTCTGAAATGTACAGAATTGTATCTTTAAAAAATATTTGTCAAACAGATTTAGGTTTTTATGATCACAAACATCAACCAGTGGGATCTGTTGATAAAGGTCTTTTAAAGATGACGGGAGATATTTTAAAAACTCTTTTACGAGTTTTAATAGAAGAAGATCACCTTGAGATATCAAAAGAAAATCTAATTTCTTTAAGAGTTTTATATGTTAGACACGCAAGAGATTGCATTAGAAAATATCATGCCGATGCTCATTTCAATAGTCTTAATTTTGATAGACATCTTGAAGAAACAATGGTTGAAAAATTCAGTCAACAAATAATGAATGCTGGAATTTCATATATGAGAAAGCCAGTTGGGACGCGTATACCAGACTGGTTAAGAACTCTTTCTGCAAGAAGAAAGATTAGAGAACAACTTCTTGAAATTGTAATTGATGACAACAAATAATGGAGAAGAGATTGATGAATCAGAATTGGAATAGAGATATGAATCTTAAGAATGAATTAATTCAAAAATGTGAAAATATAAAAACGACTGATATTATGGTTGGAGTTCTTTGTAAGAATGTTGAAACTACTGTTTTAAATGTTTTAAATGTGATAAATGAAGGACTCTATAGATATTTTCCTGATTACAAAAAGGCAATTGTTATTTGTCTTGGAAATTCTACTGATAAAACAAACGAAGTAATAGATCTTTTTCAACCATATAATACTATAGAAAAAATTGTTACAAATGATATAATTAATGCAGGGAAAGGCGCAGGTGTCATGACAATCTTTGAACTTGCACATTGTTCAGAGGCAAAATCTGTTGTCTTAATAGATGGCGATCTATTAAGTATAAAACCAGGATGGATTCAGACAATTGCAAATCCAATAGTATATGGAAGAGCTGATCTGACAGTACCTTACTACATTAGAGATAAAAATGATGGGGTTATAACAAATAACTTGGTTTACCCTTTTACAAGAGCTCTTTATGGAATTGACATCAGACAACCAATAGCAGGGGAATATGCTTTATCAAAGAATCTATATGAACTTTTAAGAAATCATCCACTTTTTCCACCTGATTTTGGAGTTGATATTTTTATATTAACTGTTGCAGCAGCTGAAGGTTTATATGTAAAAGAAGGACTCTTTTCTTTAAAGATTCATGAATCTACTACACGGTATTTAGAACCTGAAAAGTTTTTAATTCCAATGTTTAGAAAGGTAACTGGTGCAATGTTTGAATTGGCTAAATATTATGAAGATTATTGGAGGTCTAAACCAAAGCTTTGGCGTAGAAAATATTATCGAGAGTGCTTCAGTCAAAAACCGATTCCTGTTAAGGTTAATATACCAGGTATGAAGCAGTCATTTGAAACTGAGTTTAAGAATTTGAAATATACTATGGAAAGATTTCTACCAAAAAGTATAATTTCTTATTTGGAAAAAATTGTAGAAAATAGTGAAAAATTCGATTCTGAATTATGGGCTGAAATTGTATATAATTATGCAGCTGCATGGAAACATATTGATAATGAGCAGGATAAAGGTCGTCTTCTTGATACTCTTAAAAACCTATGGATCGGCCGATTTGTAAATTATGCAATAGAAGTAGAAAATATGGATATGAATCAAGCAGAAAATGTAATACAAAAACAGGCAGAGGTTTTTGAAGAAAAATTTGATTACTTGAGATCAATTTATGAAGATCAGATTACTCAATCATAAAAAAGGTGTAAGTTATGAAAATACTTGCTGTAGCAGATATTCATGGAGCTCAATATAGATTAAATCTTGTTTTAAAAAATATTGATAGATATTCACTAGACCTTGTTGTAATATGTGGTGATATAACTCAATTTGGACCGGGAGATCTTGCTATGAATTTCTTAGATCAGATACCAGTTGAAACCTTGGCAATCACTGGTAATATTGATTCTGCAGATGTAGGAAAAGGGATTGATGAAAGCAAAGCAACAAGAATTGAGATGAAAAGAGTGATAAAAAAGGGTATACCATTTGTTGGTATAGGTAGAGATATTTCAAATCAATTAAAAATTATTGATGAAAAAAAACTAATCGATGAAAATTCTGTAATTGTTTCCCACGAACCTCCATATGGTGCACAAGATAAGGTATTTCTAGGAATGCATGCTGGTAGTAAAATTTTAAGGGAAATTATTGAAAAATATAAACCTAGACTTGTTTTATCTGGCCATATTCATGAGGATCCAGGTTATGGTAAGATAAATAATACTTTAGTTGTAAACTGTAGTATGGGAAAAAGGGGAGAAGGAGCATTAGTTGATATAAATGAAAAGATATCAGTAAAAATGCTTGATTAATATATAAATTTCCTATTGTTTGGTATTTACCAAACATTTTCTTACTGTTTAAATATAATGTTAGTATCTATTTTTTTAAAATGAGAGGAAAAATAAAAATCTCTAATAAAAAATGGAAATGCCTTGTATGTGGTGCAACAGGTAGACGGTTTCTAAACAGTTGGAAAGCAAATCGGTCAGGTCGACAACATATAAATAACAAACATAATAAGTTGGGAAATATAGTAATAATTTGCAAAGATTGGTATTAATCTAGATTAAATTTTTATTTTTCTAAGAAAATGGTTTGAGTTGGAAATGCCATTTCTATACCTTCTTTTTCAAAGGCTTCTTTTATTTTGAAATTAATCTCTTGTTGAGTATCCTTGTATAGCAAGTAATCCTGTGTTTTCATATAATAAACAACATCAAAATTCAAACTGAAATCTCCAAATTTTGAAAAATGGACACGGTCTATATTATGGACATATTCAAGTTTATTTGGATCAATTATTGATTTTATAATGTCAGGTATCTTTTTTAATTTATCAAGGGGTGTATCGTAGGTTACTCCAAATGAAAAATCAATTCTTCTTCTTTTCATTTTCTTGAAATTTCTAATACTTGCTGTTGTTAATTCTTTATTTGATAAAATAAGCTCTTCACCTTGTAATAATTGTAGGCGAGTTGATTTCATACCAATTCTTTTTACAGTACCTGCATAATCTCCAACAATTATGAAATCTCCAATTTCAAAAGGTCGATCAAAATAAATTGAAAATGCACTAAAGAAATCACTAAGTACATGTTGAAGAGCAAATCCAATAACAATTGCAGTTGCTGCTCCTCCTATTGCTAGACCAGTTAAATCTATTCCTGCTAAGTACATAAAGATGAAAAATGAAATTAGATAAATTATTCCATTAAAAATTCCCCTGAAAACAAATAATATGTGTTGACTTACTTTCTTTCTTTTTTCTTGTCTTTCTGCATACCATGCAAAAATAACATTTGTAATTCTAGTGAAAATGTAAGCAATTAGTAATATTTCTATTAATAGAAATGTTGGATTAATATAATCCCTAAATTCTTCTAAAGCACTAATATTTTGAACAAAGAAAAACAATCCAAAAAATATTACAAGCACATAGATAGGCTTTTTTACATTTTTTATTATTTCATCATCTAGTTTTGTTTTAGTTTTTTTTGCTAATTTTTTAAAATAATGTTCAAAAATGTGTTCAACTATCCAGCCTAAAATTAAAAATACAATAAGCAAAATTATTGACCAAATTAACTCACCATAAATTTGATCTGAAAATCCGAACGTTTCATTAAACCATTCACTAATCGAGGTGGACAACTCTTCTATATTCATTTGAATCGCATACCCTAAAAAAAAGGTTATATTTAAGCTTTGGTTAAATCTCATCTTGATATATCCATGAAAAACTTGAAATAATCACATTGTTTTATAGTGGAATGTGAAAATCTAATTATAGGATAAAAAGTAGTTGATATTATGGTTTCTGATTCATTAAAAACGTATGGTGGATTACATCCAGATTATGCTGAAGAAAAAAAATATTTTATCGAAAACAAAATTTATTCAATTCAAATTGAATCAAATCTTGCTTGTCCTCAAGGTTGTTTTTATTGTTATGCTTCTTTTGATAATCCACCAACACAAGAACTTCCAAGTAAAGATATAATAAAGATTCTTAATTCTGCTGTTAAAATGAAGATAAGAGCAATAGATTGGCTGGGTGGAGATCCTTTACTTAGAAAAGATTGGTATGAATTAATGAAAACATCTCAAAAAAAAGGATTGAAAAATAATATTTGGACAAGTGGAATTCCTTTAGAAAAAAGCGATGTTGCAAAAAAAGCAGTTGAGGTAACCAAAGATGGATTCATATCAGTCCACCTTGATTCTCTTGATGAACAAATTTATAAAAAATTGCATAAAGGAAATCCAGAAAAAAAGATATCATCCATATTAAAAGGAGTTGAAAATGTACAATCTTGTGGTAAAGAACCTGAACAAATGATAAACTGTATAACCTTTACAAAACTAGTTGCAAAAGATGCAGAAAAAACAATTGAATATTTTTTTAATAAAAAAGGTATGAGAACATGTTTAACTCAGATGTGCATGACAGGTCTTGCAAAAGAACATCCTGAATGGATTCCTTCAATAAAAGAGATAAAAGAAGCTTGTGAAGCAAGGGATAGAATTAATTATTCGGACTCAAATTACTCAATATGTTCAATGGATACAAACAAATTTTACTGTGGAGGAATAATCTGTGTAACAATAGATGGAGATGTAACCCCATGTTCAGTAATCAGAAAGGGATTTGGAAACATACATGAAACTTCTCTTGAGAGAATTGTTGAAAATAATAAGGATAAATTGCTTTTTTCCCATTTAAAAAAAATAGAAAATATGCCAAAAAATTGCAAAACTTGTGATAATAATTCAATATGTTGGGGATGCAGAGCAGCGGCATATTACGAACATAATGATATTTTTGCTAGTGACCCCAAATGCTATAAATCAAATAATAATAACAAATTATTAAAAAATTAATGGAGAGGATATTATATGATAAAAAAGGGAAAAAAATTAGATTTCAATATATCTGATGTTGTTGAAATATATTCTGGTCCAGTAGGAATTTTATGGGAAATGTTAATGGGGGAACAAATTCATGTTGGTGGAGAAAATGAAACAGAGATACTTGCAAAAAAGGCAAACATATCAAATGCCAATTCTGTCTTAGATGTATGTAGTGCACTTGGTGGACCCGCTAGATATTTAGCAAGAAAATACAAATGCAGAATAACAGGTCTAGATGCAACTCAAAAAATGATAGATGAGGCAATTAAAAGAACTGAAAAAGAAAATCTTACAGATTTTATAACATATCATTTAGGAAACGCACTTGATATGCCATTTAAAACAAGTACTTTTGATATAGTCTGGGGTCAGGATGCATGGTGTTATACAACAGATAAAAATAGGCTTATCTCTGAAGCAAATAGAGTCTTAAAAAATGGTGGAACAATTGCTTTTACAGATTGGTTACAAGTTGGAAATATGCCTGAAAAAGAACTAGAGGCTCTTAACAGTTTTATGGCTTTTCCATACATGGAAACATTAGAGGGCTATACAGAAATTTTAAAAGATAATGGATTAAAAATAATTGAAAAAGAAGATTTAAGTAAAGATTTTGCAAAGCACTGCCATAAATATCAGAAAATGCTTAGAGAGGATCTAAAGCAAGGAATAATTGACAATTATGGTCCGGATATGTTCAAAATTGCCGATTCTGGTTTGAATCTATGGGTCAAAGCAGCTGATGAAGGAAAAGTTGGACGAGGAAGACTTATTGCAAGAAAAGAATAAAAAATATGAAAGAATCTAAAGAAAAATCATTAATCGGTTATTGCGGTATCTGTTGTTCGATTTGCCCAGCTTATAGATCTAAAGAATGCCAAGGTTGCTTAGTTTTAGATCAATGTAAAATACAACAATGTGGTAAAAATAAAAATGTAAGATATTGTTTTTATTGTAATGATTTTCCTTGTAAATTATTTGAGGAAGGATTTGATTGGGATTTAAACGAATTTCCATTTCTTGAGGAATTTTCCCCAGGTGTTGTCAAATGGAAACCCTATAGCAAAGAGTATATCAATTTATTTAAAATGGTTAAGAAAAAAAGTACTAAAAATAAAAAATAGTAATTTGTTGTATCTTTATAAAAAAAAATATTTCAAAGAAAGGTGGTACAATTGATTGATTCAGATTCCTGCATCCTTTTTTTTGTAAAATACCCTGAGAAAGGAAAAGTAAAAAGTCGGCTTTCTTCAAATTTAGATGAAAATTTTACTATTAATCTTTACAAAATGTTTGTCAAGGATCTGCTTTTTACATTAAACAAAACCAAATATTCTAAAATTGTGTGCTATCATCCAGATAAATTCATTGATAAATTTAAAAATTGGTTAGGCAAGAGGTACAATTTTTATCCACAGAAAGGTGATAACTTAGGTCAAAGAATGAATTCTTGCTTTGAATATGCTTTTGATCAAGGTTTTAAAAAAGTAATTGTAATAGGAAGTGATAGTCCTGACCTTACTACGAATCTTATTGATAAAGCTTTCTTGGATTTAAATAAAAATGACTCAGTAATTGGTCCAACATATGATGGGGGTTATTACCTATTAGGTTTTAAAAAAAATAGTTATTTACCTAGGGTATTTGAAGGAATTAGTTGGAGTACGGAAACTGTTTTTGATGAAACAATGAATCAATTAAATAATAAAAAATTAAAAACAAAAGTATTGATTTATTGGAGAGATATAGATACTATAGAAGATTTAAAACATTTTTTCAATAAATATAAAAACAAGGATTATTACAATTCAGAAACAATTTCCTATCTTAAAAAACATTTAAAATAATATCTACTTATCAACAATATATTTAATTAAAAATTTTGGTCTGATTCCGACAATATTAATCAATAAAGCAGTAATAAACATTAATGTAACCCTAAACTTTCCAAGGCTTTGAAAGCGTCTTGGGGATGTAGTTATTTTTCTATTTATTTGAATTAATTCACCATATTTCTTCATCTTTTTACATAATTCAACATCCTCTAGAAAAATAATATCATCATATCCACCAATCTTTTCAAATATATCTTTTTTTACAAAGATTCCATAATCTCCGAAAAAAACTTTATTGATCCTAACTCTGAAATTTCCATATTTGCTAATAAATCTTAAAAAAAAGTCAGGATTTGAAAATGCTTGAATCATACCTCCACCAATTATTTTTATTGATTTTAATACTTCTTCAATTACTTTTATTGTATCTCTTTCAAGTGTACAATCAACATGAAGAAATAATAAAATATTTCCTTCAGCGATTTTTGCACCTTCATTCATCTGTTTACCTCTACCCTGAGAGGTCTTTATAAGTTTTAGATTTTTATTAAATATTTTTTTGTTATTTTCAACCATAGAAATTGTATTATCAGTACTTCCCCCATCAACAAATAATAGTTCGAAATCTCCTTCTAATGTATTTAAATGGTTTAAAAATGGTTTTATATTTTTGCTTTCATTTAATATAGGTGTTATAATCGATATCATTGAAATCCAACATTTTATAATTAAATACTGAATTAACAGAACGTAGATATTAGAAATTCTCATATATTTAATTATTTATTAATGGATGTGGATATTGTGAGGAGTATAGAATTCAATAGGTTTATGAACGCTGGAAATGGATTTCTCCTGCTTGGTATTTTATGGTTAGTTTTTTGGCTTATACCTGCTTTCTTTCTTTTCCAAGAGGACCCTCGTTGGGGACATAACTTTGCAATACCAATTTTATTTATTATTGTAGGATTAGCATATAATATTAATAAAATTTCATGTCAAACAATAGCAGCAATTGCTTCTTACATTACTATTCCTACATTTCTTGCTTTTTGGTCGTGGGATACTGCTACAATTATTGCTTTAATTTTTGCAATTTTACTTGTTTTATTTTATGTTTTAGAAAGAATTAGGAAAACTGAAATAATTAATCCAAAACAAAGGTTAAAGGCCTGGTTAAAAATCCATTTAATGACCTTTGCTTATTTAGGTTTAGTACATATGCCATTAATCTTTTTTTTAGTAAGATGGCTTAATCCAGATCCATTTCTAAATTATTTACCTATTGAACATCATGTTTCTACAAGTATTTTTAATGCAATGTTGTTCATATTAACAATTTTAGCAATTATGGAAAGAAATATCAAAAAAATAGGTAGTTTTAACATACCAAAAGCAGGCTTCATATGGTCTTTATTGATGGTAATAATTCCAATTATAGCAATTAATATTCTTGGTGAATAAGTTATTTATCTTAGAAAAATTATATAATTAATATTTAATCTAATTTGATGAAACATTTAGTTGCAATAGTTTCCTTATAGAAAATTTAAAATAATAGCTCAAGATTAGGGGTGAGATTTATTATGATTTTATGGTATTTTTGTAACAGTTGCATGAAAGAGTTTAGCTATGTATATACTGGTAGTAACGATGTAAACGCTTGTACAACTTGTCATTCAACTGATATTAAAAGAGTCGTTAGAAAACCTAAATTTAAGAAAACTTAATACATGGGATTTAGTTCTCATTGATGCCAAATTTGGGAGGATAACATGACCGTAATTTTAGATGGTAGTGGACTCACTATTGAAAAATTGGTAAACATTGCTTGTTACAATGAAAAGGTTGAGCTCCATCCCAATGCAAAAAAAAGGATCAAGGAATGCAGAGAGGTCCTTGATAAAAAACTTAAAGCTAGAGAAATAATGTATGGTGTAAATACTGGCATTGGTGAATTTTCTGAAGTGGTTTTATCAGATGAACAAATAAAGGAATTTCAGAAATATCTTGTCTATAACCATGCAGCAGGAATAGGTGAACCTGCACCTATCGAATTTGTTAGAGGTGCAATGGCATCTAGAATAAATGTACATGCCCATGGTCAATCTGCCTGTCGTGTTGAAATTACAGAAACTCTTCTTGAAATGTTAAATAAGGGGGTTACTCCTTATGTTTGTCAAAAGGGATCGGTTGGTGCAAGTGGTGATCTAGCACCTATGTCTCAAATTGCATTACTTCTTCTAGGTGAAGGTCAAGCATTTTACAAAGGTAAATTATTAGATGGAAAAGAAGCAATGAATAAAGCTGGAATAAAAATTCCAGGTTTAAAAGCAAGAGATGGTCTTGCAATAATAAATGGTTCAAACCTACTTACTGCAATGAGTGCCTTACTAATATTTGATGCAAATAACTTCTTTAAACAAGCAGAAATTGCTGCTGCAATGTCTCTTGAGGCATTAAGAGCTAACATGAAACCATATACAACAAAACTACATAAAGCAAGGGGTTTTCTGGGAGCAGTAAGGTCTTCAAAATCAATCTGTAAGCTTATAAAAGGTGGAGATCTTTATGAGGGTAAAATCAAATGCAAGATTCAAGATGCTTATTCCATGAGATCTACTCCACAAGTGATAGGTGCTGCTCATGATTGTCTTACCTATGCTCGTTCTCAGGTTGAAATAGAACTAAATGGTGTTGGAGACAATCCTGTCTTTTTCCCAAAAGAGGATTTACAATTATCAGGTGCCAACTTTCAGGGTACACCAGTCTCTCTTCCAATGGATATGGTGGGAACTGCAATAACTATGGTATCCGTTCTTTCAGAAAGAAGATTAAATAGACTAAATAATCCGGCATTGAATGTTGGCCTACCTGCATTTTTAACAAAAGGAGCAGGAATGTTTTCAGGACTCATGCTTAGTCAATATACAGCTGACTCTCTTATCGCTGAACAAAGAATTCTTTCAAACCCTGCATCAATTCAATCAATTCCTGCAGCAGCAGATCAGGAAGATTTTGTTTCAATGGGAATGAATACCGCAATAAAGAATTTTCAGATCCTAGATTGTGCATATGGTGTTCTTGGAATAGAGTTTATGGCTGCTGCTCAAGCTCTTGATTTTCGAGAATATAATTTTGGAATTGGAGTTTTAAAAGCTAAAGATGTAATAAGAAAATATGTTAAATTTTTAGATGAAGATAGACCTCTTTATCCAGATCATACAAAGATGAAGGAACTTGTAAAATCATGTGAAATTCTGAAAGAAGTTGAAAAAGAGGTAGGTAGTTTAGAGTAATTTAAAAGTTTAGATTTCTTTTATTTTTGATGTTATTTGAAAATTACCGGTTAATGATAAATCATAAGAAAGAGTAAACTCATCACAAAATCTATTCCAAAGCAGAATTACTGGAAGCAACATAAACAATAGAATTGGATACATTAAGGTTCCCTGTGGAAAATATTTGTATAACTCTTCGATAAAAATTCCTATTCTCATTAATATTTCACATAAAAACTTGTTACTTTCTTCATTAAAAATAATATTTGAATTATTATTTATTGATTTATTATTAATTGTTTTAAGTGTACTTGCATTTATTACTGGCGATATTATAATTCCTAAAAACAAAAAGATAATTCCAAGTGTTAAGATGAGACTTAAAAAGTCATTTCTCGTAAAAACACCTCTAAGTTTTGAAATCTATAAAGAAACCATTTAACCCATATATTGTTTGAATATCGAGTAATAGAATTACTTTTGAAATGTGAACTAATATCTGAACCTTTAACTTCTAAAGAAGCAAAATTACATGCTTGATCCCAAGCAGTTACTCTAAAGATAGCCCCATGTATTGGGAAATAAAATAGTGTCCAGACGTATTCTGGACCAGAACCAGAAACTGTTTCTTGTAATTCATTGTTAAAGTAAAACTCTACACGGTCCATACCACTACAATTATCCATACCATTACCAGTAAATTGAAATTCCCAACCCTTAAATGGCGACCAACCAAGAACCTCATATGTTAGGGAAAGATCTGGGGGAATTTGATCAATATCAATGCAACAAAACGAATTCGTATCTTCAACATTATTTTCAAAATCAACTGCATAATATTCAATCAAACCATCTTCTAAACAATCATAGTCTAAAGTAATAACTATCGAATTTCCATAAAAAATTTCCCATTCAGCATCTGCCACTTTATAATGTATTTCTCTTACTCCAGAAATATCATCTGTAGCATTTAAAGTAACATTGATATTACTAGTGTACCATCCATTACATCCGTTAGGTTCTGGTGGATTAAAAGAAATAGTTGTTTTTGGAGGTGTTGTATCAATACATTCATACGGAATTGCAAGAAGATTACTATAAGTGTCTTCTCCAAAACAACCAATAAATGAACAAGCTCCTGTATCTTCATCACACTCATATAAACACATTCCCACTCCTGTATTTGCAGAAATATAAAGAATATCATTTTCAAAGCAAAAATGACCATCTCCGCCATAATTTATGGAAATACCAAGGTGACCAACTTGAGTTGCTTCACCAGTTTCTGTGTCAATTGTCCAAAGTGCATCATTACCAAGATCCCATCCATATAATACACCTTCAGAGTCAAAAGACATACCAATCATATATAAAACTCCTCCTCCAAAAGGTCCAATTTGTTCTTGTTCACATGTTTCTAGATCCATCTTATATAGATAATTATTATCTGAAGATCCATATAATATATCATTTATATGATCGTATGCTAGACTATTAAAATTTCTAGTTGTATCACATATAAAATTAACATTACATGATATAGGATCTATCTCAACAAAACCACTATTGCCATTGTATGTAAGAAATGCTATTATATTTCCATAATTAGTCCATGATCCTGATTTTACAAATGTTACAAATCCCTCATTACAGGTACAAGTCTTATCTCCAGGTGCATTTAATTCAAATTCATATAACCAACAATCAACAGTATTACCTATTCCAAAATATCCAATTAAATCATCCATTATTATTTCATTTGTTTTACTATCATTTATTAATAAATTGTTACCGCTTGTTGAAATAATGCTAAATAAAATACAAAAAGTAAAAAAAGCAGATACAAAGATCTTATTCATACTTTGCAACCTCCCATAATTAATCTTATATCATTGATATAAAACTTTCTAACATATCATGCAACGATGGTAACATTAATTATGTTTTAATAAAAATATTTATTTGTTAAGTAATAAAACAATAATTTTTTATTTTAACAAGAAATATTTTGTTAGATAGTCATGATATCAATATTTGATTTAAAAGAAAAAATGAATGAAGTTAAAGGTAAACATTGCTCTCCAATAGATATTGCACTTGTAAATGATCAAGTTGTAAGGATGAGTTATATTGATGGAGAATTTCATTGGCATAAGCATACGGATCAGGATGAACTTTTTTATATTTTAAAGGGTAAACTTGTAATACAATTAAAAAATCAACAAGATTTAACACTCTCTGAAGGACAAATTGCTGTAATTCCTAAAGGATTAGAACACTGTCCAAAAAGTGTTGAACCAACTTATGTTTTATTATTTGAACCTTTGAGTTTAAAAACTAGAGGAGATTAATTCTAATAAAAAAAAAAAGTCTTTTTTATTTATATAAAATATAATGTATGATATTGAACAATTGTTACCAATATTTTCATATGTAAATAAAAATATCTTTTTAATAATAACTTTTTTTAAAGGTAAAAATATTATTAAACCTAACATAAAGAGGAAATAAATATGATATGTCCTAGTTGTGGTGGAGATACTTTCATAAAATTATCAGATACAGAGTTAAAATGTAAAAATTGTGGATATGTGTATTGCACAAAATGAAAAAAATTAATAAAAAATTGGGATACGAAGGGAGACTATTCGTACCCTTCAAAATATGATACCTGCGAATGTTTATTGGCGGGTAAATTACCCCCCTCTCTCTATGCCTCCCCATCTTACTATAAATCAAAAAGATATTTATATATTTTTCTGAATAAAATTAACACATGTTAATTGCACAATTATTAATTTTTATCTATAATTTTTAATCATTTTTAAAAAAATTAAAAAAAATATCAATAAATTATACAAGAATTTTGTTAACAATTTTATATAGGATTTAATAATACTATATTTGAATATCATAAAAATTAATTAGAAATTTATTGGTTCAATAATAATCATATTCATCTAATGAGGAGAAAAGATGGATGAGGATAAAGGTGTGATAGAATTTATTTGCGAAGGTGGTTCAGGTAGCGAAGCAAATGTAAAAGTTGAATTAAGAACTATTTTTGCTGGAATTGGTGGAACAATTATTACAAATGAAGGAGTTGCAACTGCCTTACGTGAGGAATATAGTCCTACACCTAAATCAGGACATAAAATGTTTCTTAGACATACCATTATAAAGAAACTTGAGGATTATTTCTATAGAAAAGGAGCATACATGTTTGCTCATATTCCAAGACCACTAGGATCAATAAGCAGAACCAATGAAGAATCTTATGAAGCCTACATTTATGAATGGGCTTTTGGGACAGAGAGCTTTCCCTGGGAATGTGTAGATAAAAAGGGAATTAGAAATCTAGTAGTTCTTCGTGATTGGGAAAGGTTTGTTGCAAGTTTTAACTCTGCAGGAATAAATATGGAACTTGATTGTACAGATCCAAACGACGGGAGAATTTCACAAAATATTATTCATCAGTATCCAAAACCTTTAGAAAATGGTATAGAAATGAGTCTTTTATGGAAAAGGATTGATTTTGGTCCAATGAGCCTTAATATCGATTTTGAAAAACTAAAAAAATTTTTAAACGAAAACAGAAACGATTTGATAGATGTTTTAAGAAGCGAGAGATATGAAATGATAAGGTTATCTGTCGAATATCTTACAAATAAAAATAAAATGAAAGAAATAGATATAGGTCGATTGGATGCATTAATTGGTGAATATAGAAGGTCAAGTCTCCGTCATTACATTGTAAAAAATTTAGATTCTTCTGCTCTATCACCAACTTATTCAAAAATCCGTACAGAATTTTTAATTTAAATTTCGTATGGTTCTTTAGCTGGATGCCAATCAATATTATAAAACGGAAATAAAAAAATTCCACCATATATGATTTTTGGAAGAACTCTTGGTCTACCCCAATAATTCTGTTTCCATATATTTTTCCAACAACCATCAAATATAGCATGTTCATTTTGAGTTATACAGAAATTGTTATTGATGATTTTATTGAAATTAGATCCATCTAAAAAGTCATTAATTGATAGAGTTAGTAATATTGGATTCCCTACAATTATACCATAATATCTATTTTTGAAGATGTTTCTTGAAATCATATTATACTTTGATTCTTCATACATGTATAAACCATATGCATTTTCTGAAAATTTATTACCTGTGATGTTATTTTGCAGAGATCTGAAAAGTATTAAACCCACCTCATTGTTTGAAAGAATGTTAAAATTAACAGTGTTTTTATTGCATAGATAATATAATCTAATAGCAGCGTCGTGTTTTTGATTTGAAATGTAATTATTTTTAATTTGATTATAACTTGAATAATAAAGATAGATCCCCATTGAATTTTTTATAAGAATATTATCTTCAATTATATTAGAATTTGAATGATTGATAACTATTCCTTTTTGTTCATTTGAAGAGATGTTATTATCTGAAATTATGTTTCCGCTACAGTTATAATCAAAAAATATTCCATTGTTATTATTACATATTATATTATTTTTAATTTCATTACTATCACAATAAGATCGAAAGTACATTCCATCATTTTTGTTTAATGTTATAATATTTTCAGATATAAAATTAAAAAGAGATCCATCAGCACAAATTCCATAATTATTTTCACTAATAAAATTATTAAAAATTCCATTATACCAAGAAGTAGTATCTAAGTTTATTCCTTTACTGTTATTAAAAAAATTATTACCAACAATGTATATATTTTCTGATCTCCACCCAATACTAATTCCAATCTCATTATTGATAATAATGTTATTAGAAAAACCTCCTGAAGAGGTATGAATAGGACTAATCAGATGAGTAGTTTTATTTAAGTTGTTAATTCCAGTATCATAGGTAATACCTGTTCGACCATTCTGTATTGTAAATTCCTGTACTGAAACATATTCAGCCAGATACATATTCCTAAAAGAAACTACAAAATGATAACCACCACCATCAATTACTGTTGTTTCTCTATTTTCCCCAATAAGATTTATCGATTTTTCTGTTTCAATATTTTCATAATATGTACCATTATAGACAAATACTGTATCTCCATCTGTTGCATTGTCTATTGCATCTTGTATTTTTGAGTAATTTCCTTCCCCAGAACCACCCACATAAAGAGTATTACCTGAAGAAATTGGAATAGAAGATTTCTTTAAATTTTCAATAGCAATAGAGGGGGCAATACTTATTCCTAGAAACAGGAATGTCATTCCAAAAAAAAGCACTATCTTAATATTTCCATTAATCGTAAAAACACCTCTAAAACTGGGAATCTATCAAAGAACCAAAGATATTGAACATTGTGTGAACTTGTTTTTGGATTAATTATCTCATCAGTACCAAATAAACATGCTCCATTTTGTGCTGTAACTCTAAAGATCGCTGTACCGGATAGTGGGTAATAGCAAAATGTCCAGACATATTCAGGACCAGAACCAGAGACAGTTTCCATAAGTTCATTGTTGAAATAGAATTCAACTCTATCACCAGCACCACTACAATTATCTTTAACAAAAGCAGTAAATTGAAATTCCCAACCCTCTAGTGGTGACCAACCAAGAACCTCATAAGTTAGATTAACATAAGGAGGTGTTCTGTCAATATCAATTGTGGTTGATTTAACGTCTTCAACACTTCCAATTATATCTACTGAATAATACTCTATTAAAATATCATCCCCATCCTCAGATAATATAAAAGGATCGGAATATATTTCCCAATTACTAGTATTAATCCTGAAATATGTAGCATTAACACCTTCATCATCTGTAGCATTAAATGTGACAGTAACATTGCTCACATACCAACCATTACAGCCATCTGGCTCAGGAGGGGCAAAAGAAATAGTAGTAACAGGAGGAATACCATAGGGAATAGTAAAAGCGGTAATTAATGGTAAATCAATTTGACCAATAAATGTACATTCGCAAGTCTCAATATCACAAATATACAAACTATTTCCATTCCAAAGATATAGAATATCATTATCCTTATCAAACTCTGGTTCAGGATAATATTGTGACGAAAAATTAGTAAGTGGACCAACTAATTTTGTCCCAAATGAGGTTATATCAATTTTATACAAATTGTAATTTGTTCCTTCATAACCAATTCCAAAACAGTTTCCATCAGAATTAAATGCTATTCCTAATAGAGAAACATCACAATAACCAAGAAAAAATTGTTTTCCAGTCTCAGGGTCAATTTTATAAAATATATAATCTTTAATACCATATAATGTCGAAGTAGAATCATCCCAAGCTATATCGCTTAATTCATTTCCACCACCACCAATACTTGCCATTTCACCAGTTATTATATTAATTTGATACAAAAGACCATTACCATATTGTGTGAGAAGCCAACCCCATTCACCCAATTCACAAGAATATGTACCACCAATGAGATAATCACCAGATATTGTTTCTCCAAGAAGAGAATAATTATATTCAGGATTTTCTAAAGGAAATATCACAATATTTGGATAATCAGGATAAATTAAATATCCATAACCATTTTTACCACGGAATAATAATTCTATTGTAGAATGTGTAACATCCTTAATCTGAGTATGATAATAATTATCCTCAACAATATTTCCAGTAGACATAACAATACTCATACCAAGAAATAGAATTACTATCCCT